>JBKJPW010000240.1:0-52168 GCA_046594225.1 Bacteroidia bacterium | reverse complement strand
CCTTGATTTCATTAAAAGGTCCGTACTTATGTTGAGTTTCATCAAAGCCATCTGCATAAGGACCAAAAGGATGATCAAAGGGTTTTTCATTTATTTTAGGCCAATCTTTAGAGATATCTTTTTTAGGACGAGGTTGAGAGTTCACGAATGCCGCTACATCCCAAGCTTCTTCATCTGTTAACTGCGTATTATTATGCGAAGCACCTTGCGGCATATTAGATTTTACAAATTTTGCAAAGTTAGATACACGATATAAGCCCGCTCCATCATTATAACTTTGGTTGCCCCATAATGGTGGATAAGTAAATTCTGTTTTCTCATTATTTATTTTTCCAGCTCCATCTGCTTGGTGACAAGATTCACATTTACCAGTGTACACTTTTTTACCATTATCAACATTAGCAGTACGATTTAAGAAAGCTAAATCTTTTAATCCTGAACCAGCGGGTTTTTGTCCTTTAGGAACATCCTTCCCTAACCAATGAATATAGGCTACGATGGCTTGCATTTCTTTGGAAGTAGTATCAATAGCTTTACCGTTTAAACTACGTTCAAAACAATCGTTTACACGTTTGTAAATATTTTCGATTGAACCAGACCGAGCGCGGTATTTAGGATAGGTAGATAATACAGTACTATAATTATTACCAAACACTTTAGTACCAGCTTCTAAATGGCAATTTTGGCAATTCATGCCATTGGTGTTATTTTTAAATACTTTGCCTTGCGCACCAAAATAAAGAGCCGTGTGAGCAATTAACTCTTTACCATATAAAACCATTTCTTTTTCAGCAGCAGAAAGAGTTGATTCGTTTGGTGCATTCCAATAATGCGTTGTATCAATATGTTTTAAGGCCTCTTGTTTAGCAGCATCTGTAAATAAACCATTAGAATCTGGTTGAATTTTAGTACTAACCTTTTTTTCTATCGGACAATACTCTGGTAAATAGTTACACAACAAAACGCCTAACACAACAATAATAAATAATAATGCAATAATGACATTAATTAATTTTGCTATCACCTCAGGGTGATTGTGTTTGTTATCATTATTATTATGTTGTTCTATCATTTTTTATAAAAAATTTTGTTCTTCATTTTCTTTTTGCTTAAACAAAAAGAAACAAAAATTCAAGACAATTCGCCAACCTCCATTTACCCCGCAAATGCTTTTCGGAATGGAGGTTCGCACCGAATTGCCAAAACCGGCCGCACTATTACCAACGTATGCAGTGGCTTATTTTAGGTAAGTTAATGAGGCAACTTATCTTTAAAATAACCATAACACCAAGTTCCTGCTAAAGCACTTAAAAAAGTAACAGTAATTACAGTAAAGCCGCTTCCTATTTGCGCAAATAATGGTCCGGGACATGCACCTGTTATAGCCCAACCTAAACCAAATAGTAAACCGCCAATAACTTGACCTTTATTAAATGTTTTAGGTGTTAATACAACTTGTTCTCCATCTTTAGTTTTGATATTATATTTTTTGATAATGAATACTGAGATAGCGCCTACTACAACTGCTGTTCCAATAACACCATACATATGAAACGATTCGAAACGAAACATTTCCTGAATACGGAACCAACTTACGATCTCTGCTTTCACAAAAACAATTCCGAAGAACATACCAATAAAAGCATAAACTAAATTAGCCGTCCAAGGTTTTTTAATTTCTGAATTATTAATGCAAGTTTCTTTTAATTCAAACTCATCATTTTCTTTATTAATTTGATTAACTGTCATACTATTTCAGATTAAAGATTTAATAAATAAGGAAGAATTAACCAAGTCATAATAAAACCGCCTGCCATAAAACAACAAGTAGCAATTAATGAAGGCAATTGTAAATTAGATAAGCCCATGATGGCATGTCCGCTTGTACAACCACCAGCATAACGGGTTCCAAAGCCTACTAAAAAACCGCCCACAACTATAAATATAAATCCACGAAGCGTTAACAAACTACTCCAACTAAAAATATCGGTTGGCAATAAATGTTCGAAGTCTTTCACGTTATTATTTATTAATGCTTGTTTAGTACTTTCTGCAATAACCATAGGATTTGGATTAGTTAATACATAAGTAGCTATAACGCCGCCAATGGCAACTCCACCAACAAAAAACAAATTCCACGATTCCTTTTTCCAATCATATTTAAAGAAGGGGATATTTGCCGGAATACAAGCCGCACAAATGTGACGTAAGGAAGAAGAAATACCAAAGGATTTATTCCCAATTAATAATAGTGCAGGAACAGTTAATCCAATAAGGACACCTGCAACGTACCAAGGCCAGGGTTGTTTTAATAATTCTAACATAGGTTTATTTTTTTTCAAGACATCCTCCGTCCTGCGGACACCTCCTTCAAAGGAGGAAATGTTTTACGTTATTAATAAGCTAATTTTTTCAACTTCGCTTTTACGGTATCATTAGGTTCTACTAATGGTAAACGCACATGAGTACCAGTAATTTTCTTTTGGGCCAATACTACTTTTACACCTCCTGGATTTCCATCAGCAAATAATTGCTCAGTAATTTCCATTAATTTATAATGTAGTTTTTGAGCCTTATTAAAATCATGCACCAAAGCAAAACGCACCATATCACTAAAATCTTTAGGATAGGCATTTGCTACTACCGAAATAACACCATCTGCTCCACTTGCTATTAATGGTAAAGTTAAATTATCATCACCACTAATAATTAAAAAATTATCAGGACGGTGTTTAATTATTTTCATACACTGTTCAATATTTCCACTTGCTTCTTTAATAGCAATAATATTTTTAAACTCTTTTGCTAAACGTATGGTTGTATCCCATGCAATATTTGAAGCTGTTCGTCCAGGTACATTATATAATATAATTGGCAACGGACTCGCTTTTGAAATAGCTTTATAATGCTGGTAAATTCCCTCTTGAGATGGTTTGTTATAATAAGGAGAAACAGAAAGAATTGCATCAAAATCAGATAAGTTATCTTTCTTTAATTGTTCAACTAATTCTGCTGTATTATTACCACCAACACCTAATACTAAAGGAATACGTTTTTTATTTGTTTTAACGATATGCGCAATAACTTGCTTCTTTTCTTCTTTAGATAAGGTAGCGGTTTCACCTGTAGTTCCTAAAACTACGATGTACTCTACTCTACCCTTAATTAAATGTTCTACTAATTTAGTTAATGCTGGAAAATCTACTTCTCCTTTTGTTGAAAATGGGGTAACGATCGCTACTCCTGTTCCTGTAAAATTTAATGCTTGTGCCATTTATTTTTATATTATTTATTTTGTTTTAATCATGTTCAAATATACAACTACTTGTTTTAAATAGTCGGAAGTATTCATTGTATTGTCACTATTTATAGTAATCTCAAAAATTGGGTTTTCAAAATTTCCTACTTTACATTTAGCAGCAACGAGTTTACTTAATGCCAAGGATTTAATTTGCTCTTCATTTCCTAAATTTATTAAAACATCAATAGGTTTTAAACTTAATTTTTGAATGGTATCTACATTTGGTAATCCAAAAAAGTTGAATTGTTTTTTATCTAACAACAGATATTCAAAACTTGGCATGGGAGCTTGTTCTGGCTTACCATCATAAATAATAGCTACTAAAACTTCTATATTAGCTTTTTTGCAAGTATTAATAAAATCTACGCAATTACTTAATTGATTGTCATAAGCAACAATAACCACATTGGATAATTGCCCCCAATTTAAAAACTGGTTATTGCTTTTAGGAGATTCCTTAGAAGACAATAACCAAGTTGCTATGTTATTTATTAAAGACATATAATTTTATATAAGCGTCATTGCGAGGGTTTACCCGAAGCAATCTTACTGTGTTTGAGATTGCTTCACTTCGTTCGCAATGACGAGTTACCTATTCCATTTTTTTAGCTTCATTCCAAAACACATCCATCTCAGCCAAAGAGCAATCAGCTAGCGCTTTGCCTTGAGCTAAAATTTTCTGTTCCATATAATTAAAACGAGAAATGAATTTTTTATTGGTTTTTTCTAAAGCATCTTCCGAATTAATATTTAAAAAACGAGCATAATTAATTAATGCAAATAATACATCACCTAATTCTGATTCTAATTTATCTTGGTTTTCTTTCTTAGCAAGTTCACTGGTGGCTGAGGCTCTCGAAGCCACTTCTACTTGTAATTCATTCAATTCTTCTTGCACCTTTTCCCAAACCTGATTAGGATCTTCCCAATCAAAACCAATAGCTCTTGCTTTATCCTGTATACGCAATGCTTTTAATAAAGAAGGCATACTGTTGGGCACACCTGACAAAGCACCTTTGTTTCCCTCTTTTTGTTTTAGCTTTTCCCAGTTAGTAGTTACTTCATCAGCATCCTTCACTTTTACATCACTATAAATGTGTGGGTGACGAAAAATCATTTTCTCACATAATGAATTAATCACATCTGTAATATTAAAATCATTGGTTTCGCTTCCAATTTTTGCATAAAAAACTAAGTGCAATAAAATATCACCAATCTCTTTTTTAATTTCGTTTTTATCTCCTTTTAAAATCGCATCGCTTAACTCATAGGTTTCCTCTATCGTTAAATGCCTTAAGGTTTCCATAGTTTGTTTTTGATCCCAAGGGCATTTAGCTCTCAGGTCATCCATGATATTTAATAATCGTTCAAAGGCTATTAATCTAGGGTCGGATGGATTTATTTTTGTTTCGTTCACTTGTTAATTTTGTTTTACCGTCACCCTGAACTTGTTTCAGGGTCTCTTGGTATTAAATGGTAATTATTTGAGATGCTGATCCGCCAGCTGGCGGACTGCATGACATTCTACAATGATTTTAAAATCGCGTTCTCTACTTCTGCACTGTCCCAATTAGCTTCAATATTAGGCATTGCCATTATTTTATCCATAATAGCTTGCTGTTTGTTTCCATTAACTAAAGCTTCGCTATATCTAATATGCGGACTATAAGTTACCATACTGTATAATGGAATCCACTTTTCAGGATGTTTTGCGCTGAAGTGTGCTTCAATTTTCTTTTGTAATAAAAAAGTTTTATCTGCAGTCTTATCGCGCATCTCAATAAAATTAGCAATGGCTAAATCTGCAATCGCATCACCATCTGGTTTACGCAACGTTTCGTATTCTTTTAAACAAGCACCGTTGATGTCACCATGCTTATCCATTAATTCATTTAATACTACACAATCTTCAAAACCACAATTCATGCCTTGTCCGTAAAAAGGAACAATAGCATGAGCTGCATCTCCTATTAATGCAATTTTTTCGTCCCACACCCAAGGCTTACATTTTACAGTTACTAAACTGGATGTTGGATTATTTGCCCAATCTTCTATTAAAGTTGGCATTAATGGCACTGCATCTGGAAATTCTTCTTTAAAAAATGCCATCACTTGTTCATTTGTTTTAATGGTATCAAACGATACTTTTCCTTCCATTTGAAAAAACAAAGTACATGTAAAACTACCGTCCATGTTTGGCAAGGCAATCATCATATAGCTTCCACGAGGCCAAATATGCAAACAGTTTTTTTCAATTAAATGTTCTCCGTTTGGTCCAGAAGGAATTACTAATTCTTTGTAACCTGCATCAATATAAAATTGTTGGTAATCAAATCTATCCGATTGAAATTGCATCTGAGTACGAACCGCACTAAAAGCACCATCAGAACCTAAAACTAAATCAGATTTAACTTTTGTTGCCGTATTAGTTGCCGTATTGTAAAACGAAATTTCATTTGATTTTCTATCCAACTTATCGCAACGCTCTTCAAAATGCAACGTTACGTTTGGTTGTTGTTCTGCTAAATCCATCAAACGCATATTAATACCTGAACGAGAAACTGAATAAATAGCTTGATTATCTTTCCCATATGCTTGGTAAGTAGACGAGCCATCTTTCATGTGAATAGCACGACCATACATAGGAATGGCAATTTTTTTAATTTCATCAGCAATACCCACACCTTCTAAACCTCTCCAGCCACGGTCGCTTAAGGCTAAGTTAATTGAACGACCAGCAATTAAATCAGCTTTACGCATATCATTTCTACGTTCATAAACATCAACTTTATGTCCACGTTTTGCTAAATAAATAGATACTAAAGAGCCTACTAATCCGGCTCCTACAACTGTTATATTTTTTTGAGAACTCATATGAATTTTTAAAATTTTAAAGTACTAATTTATCCTTTTCTTTTATAAATAATCTGTAATTTCTCTATACTTTTCAACGGTTTTCCCACTTAATTACAATGAATTTCTTTTTTTCATATTTCTAATTAATAAATATATAGTTACTTTTTTTCTTAGTCAAAAAAAGTAACCAAAAAAGACAAGCCAAAAATATGCTCTGCCCGCCTCTTGGAATTCTACGGATTTTACGTTCTCGCTGCGCTTCACTAAATCCTTGAATTCTCAATTAATATGTTTTTATTATTTTATTAGTCATATCGAATACGCTTTGCTATTTCACCGCTTTGTTTGCTCGCATTTTTGGCAGCCTACCCGCCGTACTAATGAAATTTTAATTTAAAATACAATCTACTTATACTTATCGTGTAAACCTTGTTTAACCAGTAATTTCTCAATAGCTTGTTCAATCCGCTTCAATCTAGTTTCTTCTTTTTTCGCAGATTCAATCCATTGAATATATTCCTTACGGTGCGAAAATGCTAAGGAATCAAAATAAATCAACAGTTTTGCTTTTTTTAAAGCTTTGGCTAAATCAACAGGAGTTTCAATGGTTTTATTTTTCGTTTCAATTATTTTTAAGCCTTTCTTGTTATTATCAATGGCTTCAAACAGATATTCTAAAATCACTTTATCATCAATTTGTTTTACATCTGTAAATTTAATGTGGCGATTGTGAACATTACCGGGGTTTTCTAGTAATATTTTTTTCTTATCCTTTAATAATGAGCCTTGAAAAAACACAAAACTTACATGCTTTTTAAAGCCCCAATAGCCACAAACCATCCCGTTTAGATAATAGTTTGGTCCCCATTTCCAATCTTCAATTAATTCAGGGTCGGAGCTTAATATAATTTTGCGTAAACGCTTGCAAATAACTTGCGCAAAGGGTTCCAATTTTGAAATTCCATCATCAATTAATGCAGTTGCATCTGGATTATGTTTCACTTTTGCCATAATAAATGTAAATTTGAAATGTGCTTAAACGATTTGAAGTAAATATCAATAAAAATAACCTTTTTAGCAAAACTGATAAACTATTAGTGGCTTTTAGCGGCGGAGTAGATTCGGTTGTATTAGCTGATTTATTGCATAAAGCTGGTTATAATATTGAATTAGCACATTGTAATTTTCAGTTAAGAGGTAAGGAAGCCAAAGATGATACAGCGTTCTGCGAAAGTTTTGCAGAAACTTTAAAAGTACCTTTTCACGTTATTTATTTTGATACCAAAGCTTATGTAGCTGAACATAAAATATCGGTTCAAATGGCAGCTCGAGAATTGCGTTATAATTGGTTCAAAACATTGAAAACTGAACATGGGTTTGATTATATTTTGACAGCGCATCACGCCAATGATAATTTGGAAACCTTATTAGTTAATTTAATAAGAGGAACTGGTATTAAAGGTTTACAGGGTATTCCAGAGAAACAAAACTACATGGTTCGTCCGTTATTATTTGCAACTAAAGAAGATATTAGAGATTACGCCACTCAACAAAAATTGGCATTTAGAGAAGATAGCAGTAACCAAGAAGTAAAATATAAGCGTAATTTTATTCGTCACCAAATAGTACCAGAACTAAAAAAACTGAATCCTGCTATTGAAGAAACCATTCACACATCGGTTCAATTTTTTAAACAGTCTTCTGAAATTGTAACAGAATATGCTGCTATAAAATTTAATAGTATTTGTAAAGAAGAGAATAATCAGTTGTTTATTGATATTAAATTGTTGCTTTCTGAAAAACAAAAAGAGACTTTATTATTTGAATGGCTTTACAATAAACAATTTAAAACCACACAAATACAGCAATTAACAGAAGCTTTAATAAATGAAGATAGAGTTGGCAAACAATTTTCGTCTGCCACTCATAAATTGGTAATTGACAGGAATTATATTATTGTAAAAGCTTTAGAAAAAGAAGAACAGGTAAAAGAATTTATGATTACTTCTATTTCTGACACCAAGCATTTACCAATACATTTATCTTTTGAAGAAACAACGGATACTACATTTTCAACTAGTAAAAATGAAATTAGTATTCCCTACTCTACTGATTTATTTCCATTAAAATTACGTCGTTGGAAACAAGGCGATAAGTTTAAACCCTTTGGTATGGGTGGTTTTAAGAAGTTAAGTGATTTTTTTAAAGATCAAAAATTGTCTTTATTTGAAAAAGAAAGTACTTGGATTTTAGAAAACAATCAACATATTATTTGGATAGTAGGACATCGTATGGATGATAGATGTAAAGTTGTTGATGGGACTGAAAGAGTGATACGAGTTATTATAAAGTAGTATGATACGTCACCCTGCACTTGTTTCGGGGTCTCACTGATAAGACTCTAAACCTATTTCAGGGTGACTAAAGAACAAAAAAAATGAAACTCACAAATGCTTTTATTTATGTCATGTCAAATAAAAACTTAACAACTTTTTATATTGGTGTAACTAATGATTTAGAAAGAAGGGTTAGAGAGCATAAAAGCGGTGAAGGCTCTATATTTACTTCAAAATAAAACTTACATCATTTAGTTTACTATGAGGTAATTTCAGATATATCAACAGCTATCCAAAGAGAAAAACAATTAAAAAGATGGCAAAGAGAATGGAAGTTAAATTTAATAAAAGAATTAAATCCATCTTTTGAGGATTTAGCTAAAGACTGGGAATAATCGCTACTAGTAATATACAGAACTAGTTTTAACATCTTAAATAATTATCTTTAAGACTATGAGACCCTCAAACAAGTTCAGGGTGACATAACCTAAAACATAATACTTACTACTTCCTCAAAAATCTAGAATCTGTCAATGCCAATAAAAATGCTTCTAAATCTTTTTTATCTTGCTCTGTTAAACCTAATGGTTTAGCTAAAGATGTATCTCTGTTTACTGAATTATTTACAAACTTATCTGGTTCGTTATAATAATCAATCACTTCTCTTAATGTATTAAACATTCCGTTATGCATGTAAGGTGCAGTCATTGCAATATTTCGAAGACCTGGAGTTTTAAATCGTCCTATATCGCTTGGGTCTCTTGTTACTACAAAACGACCGCTATCGTTTAAATCCTTACCATTAAACAAACCTATATTTCTAAAAAAATCATTCGTAAAATCTGGTCCAAAATGGCAATCAAAACATTTACCTTTTACATTAAATATTTTTTGCCCTCTTTTTGCTGAAGCCGAAAATTGTGTTGTATCTTTTTCGCTATTATAATTATCAAAGGCTGTATTGCTGGTTTCTAAAGTTCTTTCAAAAGCTGCCAATGCATCTGTTACCGATTTTTTGTCTGCTATATGACCAAATAATTTAATAAAAAATGACCTGTACTGACTGTTTTTATTTAGCTTTTCAACGGCAAACGATAAAGGAATGTCCATTTCCATAGGATTTTCCATCGGTCCTGAAGCTTGCTCTTCTAAGGTTTCAGAACGGCCATCATGAAAGTAAAAATTGCGGGCAGATTGATTCATTACACTTGGTGTATTTCTTTCTCCTTTAGCACTATCTACGCCAAAACTAAAAGGTACGTTATCAGCAAAAGCAAACTCCGGTTTGTGACAAGAAGCACAACTAATCTGTTCTCCTCGTGATAAAATAGAATCATGAAATAACAATTCGCCTAAGTCTTCGATAGTTGAAGGCTCTTTTAATACTTTTTCTTTATTTGAAGAATCTTTTCCGCAAGAAGAAATAATACATGATACAAATATGACAATACTTAAAATACGCAATGAAATCATAACCCCAAAGATACTTTTTTACTTGGTAGCATTAAATTCTAATATATGATAAAACTCATATCAACTAAATCAATTTTTGAGTGAAATAAACCGATAAATTGAGGAATAAACCATTTATGTATAAAATCCCATAAAATCCATAAAAATGATAAATTTGTATAGTATGGAATTACAAGAAAATAGCACCAATAAACCAACAAATCCATTTCCTTTTAATAACCTTTTTTTAATAAAAGGCTATGTTACTGGGAAAAATGAATTTTGGCAATATTTGTTAGGCATTGTGGCTGCCTTTTTTGGCTACTTAGCTTTTCAATTAATTATGATGGTTCCATTGGTAACAGCTGCCATGAGCCATGGTATTAGTATGACTGAAATTACAGAAAATCCTAATATTTTATTTAATCCTGAAAAAACAGGAATCAATAAATCTCTTCTTTTAGCTTTAATGATGGGTATGTTTGTTTTTACCCTGTTATTTTTATGGATAGCATTAAAATATATTCAAAAAAAACCACTGTCATCAATTATTACTGGTTTCGAAAAAATCAGGTGGAATCGTTACTTTTTTTCTTTCGGTATTTGGGCCGCTTTAATTTCAGTATTAACTTTAGTTACTTATCTAACTTCTCCCGAAGAAATTGAAATAAGATTTGATGCCGCTAATTTTTCAGTATTATTAGTTGTTGCAGTTATTTTTATTCCTATTCAAACCGCAACGGAAGAATTAATTTTTAGAGGTTATTTAATGCAAGGTTTTGGATTAGCTTTTAAAAATGGAATTTCTCCATTAATTATTACCTCTGTTTTATTTGGCTTAATGCATGCATCTAACCCAGAAGCAAAAGCGCACGGATTATGGATCATGATGCCTTATTACATGCTTTTTGGCGCTTTTTTAGGTATGTTAACTTTATTAGATGAAGGTGCAGAGTTAGCCATGGGAATACACTGCGCCAATAACTTAATTTCAAGTTTATTAGTTTGCTCAAAAAACTCGGTACTACAAACTGATGCCATTTTTTACACTTCTTCCGAAAATCCAAGTGGTGAATTTTTGGCTTGGATTATCATGGCATCTATCTGTTTTTTTATTTTATTAAAAAAATACAAATTATCTAACTGGAAATTATTAATTCGCTAATCAATACTTTATGAAGAATATCCTTTTTTTAGTTTCAACTTTATTTGCCATCAATACTTTTGCTGATGGAGATTATCATTATTTTGTTGATTTAACATCCGTTAAAAACGATAAATTAACTATTAAGTTAACGCCACCTGATATTAGTGATAACGAAACCGTATTTATGTTTCCTGCTATGGTACCGGGAACTTATGACGTGTATGACTTTGGAAGATTTGTGTCAAATTTTAAAGTAGAAGGAAAAGATGGACAAATTATCAAAATCGAAATCTTAGATAAAAACTCTTACAAATTAACTCCTGCAAATGCTATTAAAGAAATTAGCTACGATGTAGAAGATAGTTGGGATACAGATATTAAAGAGAAAGTAGTATTTGAACCAGGAGGAAGTAATATTGAAGAGGGCAAAAATTTCTCATTAAACACTCATTGCTTTTTTGGCTATTTTAAAAATAAAATTGAAACCAACTTTATTTTAGAAGTTATAAAACCAAAAGGCTTTTACGCATCAACCAGCATGACTGATTTAAAAAGTGGTGATACCAAAGATGTTCTGTCTATTTTTAATTACCATGCTTTAATTGATTCGCCTATTATGTACACAATGCCTGATACGACAACTTTACAAATTGGAAAATCACAAATATTAATTTCTGTTTATTCTCCCAACAGAGTTTTAACCTCTGATTTTATTGCTCGTAATTTAAAAGAATTATTATTTGCTCAAGCTGAATATTTAGGAGGTGAATTACCAATTGATAAATACGCTTTCTTATTTTACTTTACAGATAAACAGTCTTTAAGCGGAGCATCAGGAGCCTTGGAACATTCATACTCTTCATTTTATTTTTTACCTGAAGCCGATACGTTAGCTATTGCTCAAGAAGTAAGAGACGTTGCAGCTCATGAATTTTTTCATATTGTTACTCCTCTTAGTATTCACTCAAAAGAAATTGGCGACTTTGATTTTAATAACCCAAAAATGAGTCAACACCTTTGGCTATACGAAGGCTTAACGGAATACGCCGCTCATCACATGCAAGTAAAAACAGGATTAATTGAGTATGATGACTTTTTTGAAATTATGGTTGGAAAAATGCAAAACAATCGTGAGAATTATATTGACACACTTCCTTTTACAGTAATGAGTAAATATGCGCTTGATAAATATAAAAAACAATATAATAATGTGTACGAAAAAGGGGCGTTAATTGGTATGTGTTTAGATATTCAACTTCGTTATTACAGTAATGGAAAATACGGTACTCAAGAGTTAATGAAAGATTTGGCTAAACAATACGGAAAAACAAAATCGTTTAATGATGATGATTTATTTTCGGATATAGAAAGATTAACTTATAAAGAAATTCGTTACTTCCTTGATAATCATGTAGCAGGCAATAAACCTTTGCCATACAAAGATATATTTGCCATGGTTGGATTAAACTATGCAGAGAAAATTGAATCTGAACAAATTACCTTAGGTGGCATATCAGTGGGATATAATCCTCAAAGTAATCATTTGGTAGTTGTAAATACTGATAAATTGGATGCTTTTGGAAAAAAATTAAAATTTAAAGAAGGTGATGAAATAATGACCTTTAATAACCGTAAACTAACTTTAGATAATATTAAAGATGTATTAGGTGGCTATATGCAAAATGCTAAAACAGGCGATAAATTAGAAATTGAAGTTTTAAGAAAAGATAAAAAAGGTAACGAAGCCATTAAACTGCTCAAAGCAAAAGTAAAACCAGTTAAAGTAATTGATACTGATGTCATTGATATTAACGAAAAAGCAACAGAGCAACAAGTTATAGCACGAAAAACTTGGTTGGGAATTAATTAAAATTGACAAAAGAGAGCCAAGATTATTAAACACAGGACACTAGTCCTTTCTGTCAAATAGTCTCTTAAATCTTTTAAGTCTTTACACAATGAGTAAAAAAAACAACATATATTGGAATTGCCAATTCATAGGCTGGAGTTTATATGCTGCTATAAATTTATTTTTCTTTAAACTAAGTTACAATACCAATTTAAAAGACATTTTATTGTTTTTAATTTGGTTGCCTTTAGGTATTACCATTACACATGCTTACCGGTATATTATTGTTAAATACAACGTTTTAAAGGTTAGTTTATTTTTTCAAATTCCATTAATTCTTTTATCATCATTAGTGATGTCGGTATTATTTTTTATTATCAATATCGGTATTGTTAATTTATTTAGTAGCACCTCTGAATCCATTGATTTATTGGCAGCAACTTCTAAAATATTAAGCTTAGTATTAATATTTGTTATTTGGTCGGTTATTTATTTTGGTTTTCACTTTTTTGATAACTATAAAAAAACAGAAATTCAAAACCTACGATTAGAAGCCAATTCGAAAGAAGTGGAATTAAATAAATTAAAATCACAATTAAATCCTCATTTCATGTTCAATAGCATGAATAGTATTAGAGCCTTAGTTGATGAAGATCCTAAAAAAGCAAAAGTGGCTATTACCCAACTATCAAATATTTTGCGCAACACATTGATGATGCATAAAAACAGATATATTTCTTTAGAAGAAGAAATTGCATTGGTAAAGGATTATTTAGAATTGGAACATATACGATTTGAAGAACGATTGAATTTTAATTTTAACATTGACCCTCGAACACTTACTTTAAACGTTCCACCAATGATGATACAAACGTTAGTAGAAAATGGTATTAAACATGGGGTAAGTAGGTATCCTGAAGGTGGTAATATCTCTATTGTAAGTTTAAAAACCGACACAGATTTTAAGATAGAGATTATCAATACAGGTCAATTAGGAGACATCACTAAAACTGATTCAGGTTTTGGTGTAGCCAATACAACAGACAGATTAGAACTATTATTTGGGAAAAAAGCAATTTTCTCTTTAAAAAATTTAGATGAGAAAAACGTTATCAGTGAAATAATTATTAAAATATAAAATACATGAAATAGCCATGTTTGCCAAAACACAAAAACAAACAAAGATAAACTGGCTATACAATATGACCATTAAAAAACAATAAAATATACATATGAAAGCAATTATTATAGATGACGAGCGTTTAGCACGTCAGGAATTAAAAAATTTATTAGCAGCTCATAAAGAAATTGAAGTGATTGCCGAATGTAATAATGCGCAATCAGCTAAAGAAAAAATTGCAGAACTAAACCCTGATGTCATTTTCTTAGATATTCAAATGCCAGGTAAAACAGGTTTAGAATTGATTGAAGAAGTATCTGCCCTACCCGATGTGGTTTTTGTAACGGCTTATGACGAATATGCCATTAAAGCATTTGAAGTAAATGCCTATGATTATCTTTTAAAACCAGTATCTCCAGAGCGTTTAGCAGAAACTATTAAAAAATTAACACTCAAAGAAACCTCTGAGAAAAAAGAAAACACAACGCCATTAACCGAAAACGATCAGGTATTTATTAAAGATGGAGAAAAAACATGGTTCGTGCGTTTAAGCAATATTCGTTTATTTGAAAGCGAAGGAAACTATGTACGTGTGTATTTTGACAATTTTCGCCCTTTAATTTTAAGAAGTTTAAATAGCTTAGAAGAGCGCTTAGACGAAAAAACTTTTTTTAGAGCTAGCCGAAAACATATTGTTAACTTAAGTTGGGTAGAAAGTATTGAAACTTGGTTTAATGGTGGTTTAATGGTAAAGTTAAAAGGTGGTCAAGAAATTGAAATATCTCGACGCCAAGCCGTTAAACTAAAAGATATGATGAGTCTTTAATAATTAAGAATGTAGAATTAGGAATGACGAATTGCGAACACAGATTTGTATATTCGTAGCAAATTCAAAATCAAAAAAAGTATTATAAAATGAACAACAACGAAGAGCACGAATTAGACGATTTATTACCTGATGAATTAAAAGGTGATATCGTACCTGAAATAGATCCTACTAAATTATTTGATGAAAAAGAATACGCAACCATTATTATTGGCAGCGAAGGCATGAGTAAAAAAGACACTAGCAATGCTGATTATGTAACAGTTTTAGTAAGTAGCAGATCTTCTCGTGAAGAAAAAGATGAAGCTTTATTAGCACTTAAAGAAAATAATGCTCAATCATTTATCATAAATGCCATTGCTAAAACTAAAAATCTAGAACAAAAAGCATTGTTAATTGCTGCTTGTTGGGAAACTGGACTTGATTTTAGTAAAGATTATTTAGTATTTGTTGAATTAATTGGTCACGAAAATTTCATTGTATCTTTTGAAGCATTTACCGTTATACAGGAAATGGAAGCAGAAATTGATGAATCAACGTTAAAATTAGCTTTAGATATGTTGAATAAATTTACTAAAGCCAACGAAATTACAATCAATGATGCAAAAGTATTAATTAAACAAAAATTAAGCGCAGAATAATTGAAAACACTATTACTATTTACCTTTTTATCTCTTACATCAATTATATACTCTCAGGAAACAGAAGGTGTACAAACAATAAAAGTAAAGAAGGAAAAACTATTTGTAAAAGCTGCTTTTGACGATACGGAATATAAAGCCATTGCTATTGACCGATACGGTAATCCACATGAACAAGCTATAAAATCATATATCATATCATACACCGAAGATAAAGTAGTTCGTCAAGCACATGTTGAAGGAAACACTTTCCCGAAAAAAACAATTGATTTTTTAACCAAGAAAAAAAAGTTTGCAACTAAAATTTGCCTAATCCATATAAAAGCGGAAGACAAAGACGGTCATATTGAAGATTTACCAGACTTATGTGATATTGTTATATTCCCAGATTGTAAAAAAGCAAAGAAAAATTAGGTATATCATTGCTTAATAACTGTAAGCTCCTCAGCAATACCAAGTTCTTTTAACTTTACTTTAATAGAGTTTATCGTAACTTCATCCAAGTTTTTTTGTCGAGAAATAACATCACAACCAGCTTTCGTAGCAAACGTTTTATCGTAATGTACAATAGCGTATTGGTTGTTTTGATAAATAATTTGCCATTTTGTTTTGATAAAAAACAACAAGCCATCTCCTTTCCAAACAAAGTTTGTCCCATTCTCATTCAATGGTTTATCAAATCCTTTATAGGCCTTTGTTTTTTTTTGTTGAGTATATATAACATGATCTTTTAATCCAACAACTCCCGATCTAGTTTCAATCCAATAATTAAAGGTTGCATTAGTCTTCTTTCCAGTAAGCCACATTTTGAAATTGGTCATATTTATAAACCAAGTACCTTCTAACTTTTTTAAGGAATCTTCTACAGCAAATGAAGCTAAGCTAAATAATAAAAACAAAACTACTACTTGAATTTTATTCATATACGATAAACCAATATTTATGGGGTAAAAAAATTACTGCTTCTCTCCCATTTGGTAGTTCTCAGTTTTGGCAGTATTACCTCGTTCATCATAATAAGTCCAAGTACCATCTTTTTGGTAATCGCCTAAATCTTTTCTAAAAATCATTGAGCCTTCTTCTTTTAATCTACCATTTTCGTAGAACTCTTTTTTAATATATTTTTTTGTTTTTTTATCAACTAATTCAAACATAGAAGCAGGTAATCCGTTCTCGTAAAAAGAGTTACGTTTATACAAGAATTCAATATTTTTATCATTTTCCTCCACATATTCTGGTGTTCCATTTCTAAAAAAATCATACTGATTTTGAGGATTTCCTTCGTAATAATTGATTGATGATTTTACTTTTCCATCATCATAAAATATCTCCAGTTTACTATGTTTCAAATCAGTACTAGAAAAAGAACGTTCTAATTGTCCATTTTCGTAATAGTTTTTAAATACTTTTATAAATCCGTCTTGATAAAAACCTTTATGCAGTAATTTACCACTTACATAAAAATCTTCTTGCCAGTTTTGAGCATTATAACCATCTTTAGTATATCTTAAAGAGTCCCCACCCATCATTGGCACTAATTTATTGTATCTAATGATGCCATAATCAGGATCAATAATTTCCGCAGGAGTATAACGTTTTAATTGCGCAACTTGGCCTGTAAAAGATTGAGAAAAAGCGACATTTGATGCTACTAATACTATAATAAAATATGTTAATCTATAAAAACTCATACTTGGTCTAAATGCAATTTTTGTGCAAATTAGTAAAAAATCTGATAAAATAAACGTTAAAATATTAATGTTTTCCAGAAGATGCTAAATAACGTTCGGCATCTAAAGCACCCATACAACCACTTCCTGCTGCCGTTACGGCTTGTCGGTAAGTTTTATCAGCGCAATCACCAACAGCAAATACACCTTCAATGTTTGTTTTTGTTGAACCGGGTATGATATCAATATATCCTAATTCGTCCATATTTAGTTGTCCTGCAAAAATATCTGTATTTGGTTTATGACCAATCGCCACAAAAAATCCTGTAACATCAAGGGTACGTAATTCATTTGTCAAATTATTTTTTACTATAACGCCTTCTACCATTTCTTTTCCTAAAATATCATGAGTTTCGCTATTATAAACCATTTCAATATTAGCCGTATTGGTTACGCGATGTTGCATGGCTTTACTAGCACGCATTTCACCTTTACGAACAATCATATAAACTTTACTACATAATTTAGATAAATAAGTAGCCTCTTCAGCAGCAGTATCACCTGCTCCAACAATAGCTACTTCTTGTCCTTTATAAAAGAACCCATCACATACTGCACAAGCAGAAACTCCGCCAGCATTCATACGTAAACGGGTTTCATTTTCTAAACCTAACCATTTAGCAGATGCTCCTGTTGAAATAATCACGGTATCAGCCGTAATTTCGGTAGTTTCATCAATCCAAATTCTTTTTGGGTTTGCTGTTAAATCTGCTTTAGTAGCCAAACCAAAACGCACTTGAGTTCCAAAGCGTTCTGCTTGAGCTTTTAAATCTTCCATTAATTCTGGGCCGGTAACTCCTTTTGGATAACCAGGAAAATTATCTACTTCTGTAGTTTCTGTTAATTGCCCTCCTGGTGTTAATCCTGTATATAATACTGGTTTTAAGTCAGCACGAGCTGCGTATATAGCTGCAGTATATCCTGCAGGACCAGAGCCAATAATAAGGCATTTGATATGTTCGGTAGTAGTTGACATAGTTTTTGTGTTTTTTTGCGAGTACAAAATTACTATTAATAAGGAGTAAAAGTTTGAAAGTTAAAAAGTTTTGAAAGTTTGATAAGCTTCAAATAGGAATGCTAAAATTATATATTTCAAATAACCCTGACAGGGTTATTATTTTGTTTGCTATAACCCTGTTAGGGTTAACAATTTTTTCTTTTTACTAAAAAACCACAAGCCCATTAAACAGCCAAAAGTATTGGCAATAAAATCGAACCAATCGCCACTTCGCTGACTAAATATAGTTGCCTGCATAACCTCTAGCATTCCACCATAAGCAACACAACCAACAATGGTAAGCAAAATAGTTGTAGATGATAGACTACCAGCCTTAAAACAAACTATAAGCCAAAGGCATGTTAAGGTAAAAAAGATACTGGCGTGAACAAACTTATCAAAACTCAATAACTCCAACCAATGTGCTGTTGGCACGTATTTACCAGGCATACAACATAATACAAAGATGATGATTGTCCATGAAATGGCTGCTGGTAGGCTATATTTTAAAAGTAGTTTTATCATAAAAGGTTACCCGAAATCTCGCAGATGACGCTGATTTTCTATCTGCGAATATCTGCACAATCAGCGGGAGAAAAAATGATTATAAACAAAAAACCTCCTGATAAACAGAAGGCTTTTAAAAATTAATTTAATTTATAAATCTTGTTTAGAATGTTTGAGTTCAAGGCTTTGAATGTTTTCAATTCAGGAATTTACTAAGGTAAATGACTGGATTTTAAACGAGAATAACGCAGAAATCAAGCATTATAAACGAGATTATTAAGCTCCAATTAACGCTTTATAAGCATCCACAGATAATAAATCAGCTAATTCAGCTGTATTATCAACACTTACTTTAATCATCCAGCCTGCTCCATAAGGGTCATTATTTACTGATTCTGGTGCTGAATCAATATCTTTGTTCATTTCTAAAACTTTACCAGAAATTGGCATAAATAAGTCAGAAACTGTTTTTACAGCTTCAACAGTACCAAAAATTTCTTCTCTAGCAACTGTTTCCCCAATAGTAGTAACATCTACATAAACGATATCGCCTAATTCTTTTTGTGCAAAATCTGTAATACCAATTGTTGCAACATTACCTTCTACACGAACCCATTCGTGATCTTTAGTGTACTTTAATTCTGATGGAAAGTTCATAGTGTTTATTTATAGTTTTAATTGTTCTGAAATCAATTTATTTGACAAATATATAGGTTTAAATTTATTAAAATAAAAAAATTAAGTTATCAAATTAACATTTAAAAAAGGTTTAAAACTCTATTTGTATTTATGGCTTACAGATTTTAGATTTACGGCTCGGAAATAGAGGATTTTCTTATCTTCATGTTCTGTTTTAAAATAAAACAAACTAAACGTATGAAAAATATTACAGTAATAGGAAGTGGTACTATGGGAAATGGTATTGCTCATGTATTTGCTCAATTTGGCTATTCGGTTAGTCTGGTTGATATTAGTGAGCCTGCTTTGCAAAAAGCATTAGCTACCATCGCCAAAAATATTGATAGACAAGTAGCTAAAGGAACTGTTACTGAAGCTGACAAAACAGCTACTTTAGCCAACATTAAAACTTTCACAAAATTAGAAGAAGGCGCAAAAAATGCTGATTTAGTAGTAGAAGCCGCTAGCGAAAATGTAAATGTAAAACTATCTATTTTTAAACAATTAGATGAAATTTGCCCTCCACATACAATTTTAGCAAGTAATACCTCTTCTATTTCCATTACTCAAATTGCTGCGGTTACTAAACGTGCCGATAAAGTTATTGGAATGCATTTTATGAATCCAGTTCCTGTGATGAAGTTAATTGAAGTGATTCGTGGTTACTCTACAAGCAATGAAGTATGTAGTTTAATTATGGAAACTTCTAAAAAACTAAATAAGGTTCCTACAGAAGTAAATGATTACCCAGGCTTTGTGGCTAACAAAATTTTAATGCCGATGATCAATGAGGCTATCATTACTTTACACGAAGGTACTGCTGGTGTTGAAGAAATTGATACAGTAATGAAATTAGGAATGGCTCATCCAATGGGTCCATTACAATTAGCTGATTTTATTGGATTAGATGTATGCTTAAATATTTTAAGAGTATTACAAGATGGTTATGGCAATCCAAAATATGCACCATGTCCATTATTGGTTAATATGGTTACTGCTGGACATTTAGGTGTGAAAAGCGGAAAAGGATTTTACGATTACTCTGCCGGCACAAAAGATTTAGTGTTAGCTGAAAGATTTAAAAAACAAAATAATGGCGTTTTAGCATAACTTTATATGTCAGAAAGCTCCATATTCCCTATTGAATTTCCACCTATTAAAAGTGCTGGTGTGTATTATTTTAATACATCGTCTGGCCTGCGCTATGAAGTTCGCTTTGGAAGAAGACAAGATAATATCCTCCACTCTACTATTGTTTTTGGAGTTATTAATGAAGAATTTGAAGGAGAAGAATATGTGACTACTAACAGAGGTGAAGTTTACAGAGTAATGAATACCATTGTAAAAATCATTAAAGATTTCATGGAACAACATACCAAAGTAAACATCTATGAATTTCATGCAATTGATAGAGATGATGAGGATGAACACACAAATTCTGAAGAAGCTAAGAAGAATAAAATTAAAGGAAATGCACGATTAAAATTATACAAACGTTACTTGCCAAAAATATTTGAGCAAGGCTGGAGTTTTAATTTTGATGGTAATAATGCAATTGTAAACAAGATTAACTAACCCATTTTTTAAATTATGGCAGTATATAAATTTAAATTATTTATAGAAGATAACGAAGACATCTATAGAGAGATAGAAATCATGTCTGGTCAAACCTTCGAAGATTTTCACAACGCTATTCAAGAAGCTTATAAGTTTGATAAAAAACATGCGGCTTCGTTTTTTGTAAGTGATGATTACTGGAGAAAAGACCAAGAAATTACCTTACGCCCCGAAGACTTACCATTGGATGAGGATGAAGTTAGAAAAGGAGTTTCTCCAAAAAACTTAATGTCAAAAACTAAAATTGCTAAATACATTGATAGTCCGCGTCAGCGTTTTATGTATGTATTTGACCCAGAAGTTAAATGGGCTTTTTGTATTGAGTTAATGAAAATCTTGCCAGATAATCCAAAAGGCACCTACCCTGCTTGCGTAAAATCAATGGGCAATCCTCCAAAGCAATACAAACAAGTGCAAATGGCTAAAGGAGAGTTAACGGCCGACCAAGCAATGGCCACCATGTTAAATGATCCTGAAATTGCTGATGAAAGTGAGATTTATAAAGAAATTAAAAACGACACAATTGGTATTGATGAAGGCGATTTAAATCATTTAGAAGGAGAAGAAGGAGAAGATGTTGGCGAAGAAGAAGATGAGTTTGGCGGCGATGATGATGTGGACAACGACGATGATCATGAAATACCAGAGGATTACGGACACGATGAAGATTAGAAAAGTGGTAAGTGATAAGTGTTAAGTTATAATATAACCGCACAATACCTAAATCAAAAATATAAAATAACAAAACACAAATAAACTATGCAAACCAAAGAAACAGCAAATGCAGCTTATGAAACGCAACTAAACGATTGGATTGTTCAGGAGAAAGCAGCGATTGAATTAATTGGAACCATCGGAAAATTATGGTTCGAAAAATCTATTGAATTAATCTTATTTAGAAATCAATTAGTAGATAGAAGTGTAAGTGAGATTATGAACTTACACCAATACGCAAAGAATATCGTTAAAAAAACCATTTCAGTTAATGATACATTAGCTATAGCCACTGCTATTAGTAATGCAGATGTTTGTCCATCTCGTGTGGATATTGGAAAACTAGCTTTTGAATACCAACAAGAAACAGCCAACTTTAAATCAGTAGATGAGTTTATTGCAAATAAATTAAAAGATTTAATTGGCGCAAAAACTACTGTTACTCCTAAAGATGTTATATTATATGGTTTTGGACGTATTGGTCGTTTAGCTGCTCGCGAATTAATATCTCAAGCTGGTAAAGGTGAGCAGTTGCGTTTACGTGCTATTGTTACTCGTGGTAGCAGCGATGATGATATTATTAAACGTGCCGATTTATTACGTACCGATTCAGTACACGGTGTTTTCCCTGGAACTGTAATTGAAGATTTAGAAAACAAAGCTTTAATCATCAATGGACATACTGTACACATGATTGATGCAAAAAATCCTGAAGATGTAGATTATACAGCTTATGGGATTGATAATGCATTGGTGATTGATAACACGGGTGTTTTTAGAGATGATGTAGAATTAAGTCGTCACTTAAAAGCAAAAGGTGTTAGCAAAGTTTTATTAACGGCGCCTGCAAAAGGTAATGTGCCAAATGTTGTTCATGGTATCAATCATGAAACTGTGGATGTAAAAAACGGACAAATTTTTTCAGCAGCTTCTTGTACTACTAATGCTATTATGCCAATACTTTATGTAATTGATAAAGAATTAGGCATTCAAAAAGGACATATTGAAACAGTTCACTCCTATACAAATGATCAAAACTTATTAGATAATTACCATAAAAAATACCGTCGTGGTCGTTCAGCAGCATTAAATATGGTAATTACAGAAACTGGTGCTGAGAGTGCTTTGAAAAAAGTATTACCTCACTTAGCAGGTAAATTTACAGCTAACTCTGTTCGTGTACCAACACCAAATGTATCGTTAGCTATTTTAAATTTAAACATCAACAAAGAAGTAACTCGTGATGAAGTAAATGAGATCATTCGTAACTATGCTTTGAATGGTGCTTTGGTAGAGCAAATTCAATACGCTTTCAGTAACGAATTAGTATCTTCTGATGTTATTGGTAATCCTTGTCCATCTGTATTTGATAGTAATGCAACTATTATCTCTCCAGATAAAAAGAGCATTGTATTATACGTTTGGTATGATAACGAATATGGTTACACTCGTCAGGTAATTCGTTTCAGTAAACATATTGCTGAAGTACGAAGAGCTACTTATTATTAGTAGTCATGCTGAACTTGTTTCAGCATCTCACAGTCTTTTGCTGAACTAAACATCATAAAAAAGTCCCCTCGATAATTAGCGAAGGGATTTTTTTATGACTATTTATTCTGTCATAAATTTCCTATCTTTAATTAATAAACTTCGCTATGAGATATGTTACTGTTTTATCATTAGTATTAAGCTTACAAGTAAATGCTCAAGATCCTTTGTACACAAACACACAACAATCTTTAGTTGCACTTAATCCTTCTTTTGCAGGAAGCAACGGAGGATTAAGATATCAGTCCAACACAAGGATTCAATGGTATAATACATCAGGTTCGTATCAAACCTATTATAATAGTATTGATGCATACATTAAACCAATTAAAGGCGGCATTGCATTAGCTTATGTAAGAGATGATCAAGCAAAAGGAACATTAATAACCGATAGAATTGACTTAAGCTACGCTCAACATTTTAGTTTATGTAATGAAAAATTAAAAATTATCCCTTCAATACAAGTAAGTTATTTTAGAAAAACATTAGATAATACTAAATTACATTTTGGTGATCAAATTGATCCACGCCGAGGTTTTGTTTGGAGTCAAGCTCCTATCACTACTGGAAAATCAACAAAAACTAATTTAGATTTAAGCGCAGGACTAATGGTTAACTATAATCATTTTTATGTGGGTTCTTCAATCTTTCATATCACTCAGCCTGATGAAGGAATCTTAGGTCCGAGTAAATTACCTTTTCGTTCAAGTTCCTTTATTTCTTATAATTTACCGCTTGGCGAAAACGTGTTATTAAATGCAATGGTAAGACTTGAAACGCAGCAAAATTTTTCTAATACCTATTTTAATTTAAATGCATTGCTTTTAAAGCATATCATAATAAGTTCAGGTATTACTAGCAATGCAGCTGTAAATATTTTTGGTGGTTACCGTACTAATTATTTTACCATTTCGGGAGGTTACGAATTTGGTACCAGTAAACTAACTGCAACAACAGCCGGAAGCTACGAAATATCAGCAAGTTTCAACCTAAGAAATAAAGAAAACCGTAAGTTGGTTAAAGATTTTGAGCGTTGGTAATATTGAATAATAGAAAACATTTGTTATTTCACTATCTTCATCTCCACCCTTCTATTCATCTGCATCCCTTTTAAATCAGGCTTACCATTAGGTAAGGTATTTGGTGCAATAGGCATTGTTTTACCATAACCTTTAGCAATTAACTTAGTTTTATCAATACCTTTTTTAATTAAAGCATTTACCACTGCTTGTGATCTTGCTTGTGATAATGTCATGTTGGTAACATCATTTCCTTTACTATCAGTATGTCCAGATACTTCAATTACAACCTCAGGATATTCTTTCATTAATTTCACTAATACTGCAATTTCAGAATTGGATTCTTTACGAAGAATAGATTTATTAGAGTCAAAGAAAATATTATTTAATACAATCTTAGATCCTACTTCCACTTTATCCAACACCACATCTTTTTGAAAAGCAGCATATTCAGATGCCTTAGGAACATTCACGTTTTCTGAATGAAATAAATAACCTTTTGCTTCATAAGAAATATTATAGTTTTGTCCACGGTTTACAATAAAGTAATAAGAGCCCGAATCAGCAGTTGTATAATATGTTTCTAACAACTTACCGGTTAAATTATCTTTAACATTTATCATGGCGCCTGGTATTGACTTTCCTTCTTTGTTTCTTACAACTCCTTTTACTCCAATAGTACCTAATGTTTTACTTTCTAGGTTTACCATTTGCAACATAAACTCCTTATCTAATTCCTGGTAAGAAGAGTTTGGTGGAATAACTATAGATACAGCTAAGGGTTGGTAACCATCAGCTTCAAAACTAATATTATATGTTTTACCTGCAATACCAGGTGCCAAAATCATAATATATCTTCCTGTTAATTCATTTGGCTTAATATCTTGTACTAGATTATTTGTTCCTTCTTCTGTAACTACAATTTTTATATTAGAAGGCATTTTACTAGTACCATTAAACGTCAACACACCTTTTAATAAGGTTAATGGCTCTGCTATTGAACGCTCAAAATCAATTCTGTAAATATCTCTATCGCCACGTCCGCCTTTTCTAATAGAAGAAAAATAACCACGCTTACCGTCAGGTGACTGTGAATAATAAACATCATCATCTGGTGTATTGATTGGATATCTTAAGTTTTCAGGCTCGCTCCATTTACCATCTGCATTTTTGGTAGTTTTAAAAATATCATAACCTCCCATATTTTTATGTCCTTTCGAACTAAAAAATAGCGTTACTCCATCTGGATGAATAGCAGGTCCTTCTTCATCTTCCGCGGTATTAATAGTTGGTCCTAAATTAGTAGGTAAGCTCCATTCTCCATTAGGTAATTTAACACTACGCCAAATATCCAATCCTCCATAACTACCTTCTTTTCGGTCGCTCACAAAATAAATTGTATTTCCATCAACCGAAATAGATGCATTTGTTTCGAACGCAGGCGAATTAATATTATAACTAAGAGGCGTTAAACTACTCCAAATATCACCTATAAGAGAACTATAGTAGATGTCTCCGCCATTCTCTTCTCTTTGAACAAACAATTGTTGTCCGTCGGGAGAAATACCAATATTTGATTCGTTACCCGCTGTATTAATGTTAGTACCAATTGATTTTGCACGACTCCAGGTACCATCTTGCTTTTTATGGCTGACGTAAATATCTTCCATAAAAAAACCTTCATCTGTTACTTCATCGCCTCCCGTACTTCCAAGCCTACGAGAAGAAAAAATTAAAGTGGATTCATCAGCAGAAATAACAGGGCTATAATCAGGGTAAATCGTATTAATACTATCTCCCAAACTCACAATCACCACCTTAGCGGTATCTTTTGTAAACTCCTGAGCATTGGTGTTAATAAGAATCTGATGATCTAATTCGGCTGTTAACTCTGCGTTTTTGCCGCCAACCATGTCTTTAAACTTCTTAAAATTCACATAAGAAGCAATAAAATTATAATTCAATCGATAGGCTTCACCCAAATAATAATAAGCAAACTCTGATGCTTTTTTTTCAGTGACATCTTCTTCTGAATAATTATGGGTTGTATTTTGTACTGCTTTTTCTAAATGGTAAACAGCTTTATATTTTTCAGCACCAGATTGTAAATAACAAACACCTAACTTATAATGAATATTAGCTGAAGATGAATCTATTAAATAAGCCTCTTTAAAAAATGATAATGCTAATGAGTAGTTTTTTTCAATTATTAAATGATTACCTTCTATAAACTTCTCACGATAAGAGCCTTTACCTCCCTGACATAATGAAGCCTTAGTAACAATAAATAAAAAAAAGAATAAAAATAGTTTCGTCATAAATGAGATTTCGTACTTAAATTCAAATATAAAGGTTTTTATTAATTACTCATAATTATTTTATTTTATAACGAACTGATAATCAGTTATTTTGTAGAGTAATTTAAAACAATAACTTTTTTCGAAAAAAGAAGTGTTTAATTAAAATTATTAAGTTTTAGTTAAATATTAATTATCAAGTGAAAACATAAAATAACTTTATTTATATTTGATTAAGATGAAGTTACTTTTTTTAACCCTTATTACTTTGCCAATTTGCCTACTCTCTTCAAATGGAGATGGTCCAATCGGTGCACGTTCGGCGGCTTTAGGTCATGCCTCTTCTTGTTTGTTTGATGTTTGGAGTGCCAGAAATAACCAAGGAAGTTTAGGTTTTGTAAGAAAAACAGAAGTTGGTGCTTTTTATGAAAATCGTTTTTTTGTAAAAGAACTCTCTCAATCTGGCTTTGCAGTTGCTGCTCCAATTAAAAAAGGAACTTTTGGATTAAGTTATTCCTCGTTGGGATACAACCTTTATCGAGAATCTCAAGCTACACTCAGCTATGGAATGAAGTTAAATGAAAATGTTTCAGCTGGTATTGGTATTGATTATTTAAATACAAAGATTGCAGATATTTACGGACAAGCTCATGCCATTACTGGGTCTGTAGGCTTAACCGCTAAGATATTACCTCAAATGGTTATTTCTACTCATATCTACAATCCATTTCGTGCAAAAATAACTAATTATAATAACGAAAAAGTACCGACCATTTTCAAATTTGGCGCTCAATATATTTTCTCGAAAAAGGTATTTATTGTAGCAGAAGCCGAAAAAACATCCGCACAAAAAATCAATATCAAAGGCGGTATTGAATATAATCCATCTTCATTGGTGTATTTGCGAGTGGGTGGTTCGTCTTACCCAACTCAAGCGGCATTTGGGGTTGGCGTAAATTATAACGGATTAAAAATAGATATGAGTACTGCTTACCATAACGTGTTAGGGTTTTCGCCGCAAATAGGATTAAGCTATGCCTTTGGTAAGGATAAAACAAAAAAAATAAATACAACCGAAGAGGCAGAAAAATTATAATCTTATCAAATTATCTCGTTACATATTTAGTTGTTTATTATTGTGCCTAAGCACCCTAATTTCTTATGGACAAAATGATAGCCTAAATAATAAAAACAATGAGCAGGTTGATGAAAGTATTAATCAAAATGTAGAAATACTTTCTGAACAATTACAAGCCGAAGATGGTGATTTATCAAGTTTAACTGATAATTGGGTATATTATAAAAAACATCCTATTAACTTAAATAGAGCTAAACGTGATGAATTAAAGGAACTACAACTAATAAGCGATATTCAAATTAATAATTTAATAAAACATCTTGCTAAAAATGGTAACCTTATAAATATATACGAATTACAAAGTGTAGATGGTTTTGATTTAGCGAGCATTAAAAAAATATTACCTTTTGTTTACGTTAGCGATAATTTTAATTCGGCACACTTTAGCGCTAAAGAAATGTTTAAAGATGGTAAACATGAGTTTGTTACTCGCTATCAGCGTATCCTTGAACCACAAGTTGGCTATAGCGTTAACGATAGTTTAAGAAACGCGAAGCCTAATAATTATTATTTAGGAAGTGCTGATAGAATATTTGCACGTTATACTTTTCAATACAACAATAATGTATCCTTTGCTATTGCAGGCGAAAAAGATGCGGGAGAAGAATTTAAAATTGGTGGAAATAAAATAGATAGCATTCCACTAAATGATGGCACAAACCAAAAACGCGCAGAATACAGACAAACTAAAGGCTTTGATTTTTATACTGGCCATATTGCTATTCGTAATATTAGATTTATTAAAACATTGGTTATTGGCGATTATCAAGCAACTTTTGGTCAGGGTTTAACTTTATGGCAAGGATTTGCTTTTGGTAAATCGGCTTCTCCAATGAATGTAAAGCGTTATGGTGTTGGCATTAAACCTTATCGTTCGTTTGACGAGAATCGTTTTTTTAGAGGGGCAGCAGGAACTTTTAAAATTAAACGATTTGAAGTAACTGGTTTAGTGTCACTCAAAAAAATTGACGCTAATGCTACGATAGCTGATACGCTTGATAATGGAGAGGTTGATGTTGTTGGTGTTAGTAGTTTAGAAATAAGTGGCTTGCATAATACAAACGCTTTAATGCAAGATAAAGGTTCAATTACTCAAACTATTTTTGGAGGAAATGTTGCTTATAACCATAAGAGTTTACATATAGGGGCAACGGTTCAAAATATGAACTTAAGTGCAGAATTAATTAAAACACCTTCGCTTTACAATCAATTTGATTTTCAAGGTAAACATAATTTTGTTGGTGGCTTAGATTATAATTATGTATTTAAAAATGCAAATTTATTTGGAGAATATTCTATGAGTGCAAATGGAGGAAAAGCATTTTGCCAAGGTTTAATTGTAGCACTCGATCCAAAACTAACCTTTAGTGCACATTACCGTAATTTTGAGAAAAACTTTCAAAACCTATATGGAAATGCTATTTCCGAAAATACATTACCTCAAAACGAAAAAAGTATTTATTTAGGTATGGAAGCTAAACTATTTAAAACATTAACTTTTTCAGTATACCTAGACCAATATAAGTTTGGATGGCTACAATCAAGTAAAAGCGCGCCATCAATTGGTAGAGACATTTTTACACAACTAAACTACACGCCAACTAAAAAAATAGATATGTATTTTAGATTCCGTCATCGTACTAAATATGAAAACAGCACAATAGACAATGCGTATGATTATTTAGTACCGTATGCCCAATATAACTATCGTTACAATTTATCAGTACAAATATCGCCAGACATTAAATTAAAATCTCGTATAGAATATACTCAGGTTGATCACGCTCAAAAAGCGGATGAAGAAGGCGTTGCTTTTGCTCAAGATTTGATTTATAAAAAAATGAAGTTCCCTTTTACCTTTACGATGCGTTATGCGATATTCGATACAAAAAGTTTTGATAGCCGTGTTTACGTATACGAAAACGATGTACTTTATGGCTATTCAGTTCCTGCACTTTACTATAAAGGACAAAGAGCCTATTTTATAGTAAATTGGGATGTCACGCGCAAGTTTGAAATTTGGGTACGTATAGCGCAAACCATTTATGATAATCAAATAGCACAATCTGTTGGTAGCTTAAACCAAATAGATAGCAATCATAAAACCGAGTTAAAGCTACAAGCTAGGTTGAAATTTTAACTTGGCCCCGTTTTTGTAACCTTATCTGTATAAATCCGTAAAAACAGGAGTTGGTTAAACAAAAACGAGAATAATATGAATACAACATTACTTAAAGTTCTTTTCATTAATTTTATTTTATTCTACTCATTTGGATTAAAATCACAAATTAAAACTGTAGAAATTAATGCTTCTGCTTTAGTAGAAGATAAGGCAATTGGAGAATACGCTATTTTAATTTATCAAGATGGAAATTTAAAAGATTCTATTTTTAGTAAAAAAACAAAAGCTGTTACTTTATCGCTCGAAAGCGGAAAATTATACTCTGTTGTATTTAAGAAAGATAGTTATCCAGATAAACTCGTTATTGTTAACACTTCCATCCCCTCTGGATTAAGAGAATTAGTTGAAGAACCTTTTGAATTACAAATTGAATTAGCTAAAATATCAGAATCTTTGAAAAAAGACTTGACGGATTATCCTGTAGCTATTTTAACAGTAAATAAAAAAGAGAAATCCTTAATGGCTAGTGAAAACTATTATAAATTAACTCATAATTAGATTCTAAGTATTACATCTTAGTGATTTTTCATTGTTCTTTTTGCTTGGCAAAAAAGAACCAAAAACCCAAGGCGAAAAGCCGTATCCAATTTTTCATCGCACTAAAAGCCTGCGCAATACCACCTGAAAAATTGTATACCGCTCCTTTTCGCCAAAAGCAGCCGCACTATTACCAACGTATGATAAATTTGCTAAAAAAATTATAGCAACCCTTTATATGTTTTCTAGGCATTTTTCACATAATTTAATAGCTAAACTAAGCTTTGATAACTACATTTGTAGTCTATTAACCAATTATTCATTTATAAATAAAAAAGATATGTATCCAGAAGCTCTAGTTACGCCAATGAAAGCAGAATTAACTGCGGTTGGTTTTGAAGATTTAAGAACACCTGATAGCGTAGAAAACGCTTTAAAAACAGAAGGAACTGTATTAGTAGTTGTAAACTCTGTTTGCGGTTGTGCCGCAGGAGCTTGCCGTCCGGGAGTTAAAATGAGTTTAGATAACGCTAAAATACCATCTAAATTAACAACTGTATTTGCCGGATTTGATGGAGATGCAGTTAACCAAGCTCGTCAGCATTTTGCGCCATATCCACCATCTTCTCCAGCAATTGCTTTATTTAAAAATGGTGAGTTAGTTCATTTTGTTGAACGTCACAATATTGAAGGAAGAACAGCTGCTATGATAGCTGAGCATTTAAAAATGGTTTACGACGAATTTTGCTAAACACTAATTGCAAACAATTGATTTTTAAAAAGTCCTAAAAAAAGAAAAGCCTCCTCATGAGGCTTTTTTTAATTTTAAGCTATGAACATTTCATCAAACATATCTCTTAAACCATATAACACCTTCGGTATTGATGCTTTTTCTAAATATTTTACAACGGTGCAATCTGTTGCGAATATTCAGGAAATATTACAAAGTAGCGAATACAAAACTAATGAACATTTAATTTTAGGAGGAGGCAGTAATTTATTATTAACTAAAGATGTTAATGCTTTGGTAATTAAAAACGACTTAAAAGGTATTGAAATTGTTAAAGAAACTGCACATTCTGTTTTTGTGAAGTGTGCTGCCGGAGAAGTGTGGCATGAATTTGTGATGTGGAGCATTGATCATAATTACGGCGGATTAGAAAATTTATCTTTGATACCAGGCTGCGTAGGTGCTAGTCCCATGCAAAATATTGGTGCTTATGGCGTAGAAATAAAAGATACGTTTTATGAATTAGAAGCAATTCATTCACAAACTGGAGAATTAAAAACATTTAGCAAATCAGAATGTGAATTTGGATACAGAGAAAGTGTATTTAAGCGCACACTAAAAAATCAATTCATTATTACATCCGTTACCTTTCAGTTATCAAAACATCCAATTTTTCATATTGAGTATGGCGCTATTAAACAAGAGTTAGAAACAATGCATATTTCTGATTTAAGTATTAAGGCTATCTCACAAGCTGTTATTAATATTCGTACTAGCAAACTACCAAATCCAAAAGAAATTGGTAATGCGGGTAGTTTCTTTAAAAATCCAGAAGTTACAAATGAGGTATATGAAAAATTGAAAGATGAGTTCCCTACTCTAGTAGCCTATCCTTTAGAAAACGCTAACTACAAATTAGCTGCAGGTTGGCTAATTGAACAAAGTGGCTTAAAAGGCTATCGTGTGGGTGATGCAGGCGTTCATACTTTACAAGCTTTAGTATTGGTAAATTACGGAAAAGCAACAGGTAGCGAGATTTATGATTTATCAACTCATGTTTTACAAACTGTAAAAGCTAAGTTTGGTGTTGATTTAGAGCGAGAAGTGAATATTATTTAATTAGGATTTTCTCTGAAACAAAAAACCTCTCAAGAATCTTGAGAGGTTTTTTTATTTTGTAATATAAATTAAGCTTTAACTGCTTTCTTTTGAATTTTTTCGCGGATACGAGCTGCTTTACCTGTACGAGTACGGATATAGTAGATTTTTGCTCTACGAACGATACCTTGTTTATTTAATTCTATTTTATCAATAAAAGGAGATGATACCGGGAAGATACGCTCTACACCTACTCCATTAGAAATTTTACGAACTGTGAAAGATGCCGTTGCTGGCTCGTTTTTGCGTTGAATAACAACACCAGAAAACTGCTGAATACGCTCTTTATCACCCTCTTTAATTTTGTAGTGAACCGTAATAGTATCACCTGCTTTAAATTTTGGATGAGCAACCTCTGCTGCTAATTGTTTTTTTACGTAATCTAATAATAAACTCATTGTTTCTTATTTAAAATATTTATCATTTTTGGCATTCGCTGCACCGTGCAACCAGAGGCTAAAAAGTGGAGTGCAAATATAGAACATTATTGTGTATTGTCAAAAAATTAATTCGCATACTGTCAAACAAATTATCTTACTGAAAAACAAACACTTAAGCTCAGGTTATTTGAATTCTGTAGAATGAGTTTCATTTGTTTTATACACATCATCCACATCATCATCGTCTTCTTTAAGTTCATAATTGGTCTCTTTATCCAAATTAACATTTATAATCACTGGCGGAGGTGTTGTATTAAATATCCAAACGGTTCCATTTCTATAGTAATAACCTTGTCTCCAATTATCCCAATAAAAATTATGGCGAGGAAAATACACCCAACGACGGTGATATCCGTAATTTGGCCTCCAGTGAGGGTGATAAACCACTAATTTAGCCGGACGGTACTTACTTCTAACAATCACTCTATTGCCTCGGTGATGATTTTTTACAAGCACTTTAGTACCTTTTCCATGTCGTCCACCATTGCCGTGACCATGACCTCCTTTTTGAGCAAAACCAATTGAAGTAAATAAGATTAAAAAGAACATTAACCTTATCGTTTTTTTGAAAGTAATCATAATACAAGTTTTAAGAATTTAGATATAGACTCAAAAATCAACCGAAGGTTTAATTCAACTAGGAATTTAACCAATTTTTAGAAGTACGATACACTGTACCTTTAAACAAAGCAACCACCTTATCATCTTGAGCATTAGTAATCTTAATAGTATAAATTCCAATTTTATTCGAACATTTTTCCTCAAAAGCTTCCGCTACTATCACATCACCATCTTTCAGGGATTCTGTATGAGAAATAGAAGTTTCAATCGATACCGCTTTTTGTCCACGAGAATTAGACGCAAAAGCTAATGCACTATCCGCCAAAGAATAAGTAATGCCTCCATGGGCAATTCCAAATCCATTTAACATATCCTTACGAACCTTCATTTGTAATTTACAAGTACCTTCATTTACTTCTAAAACTTCAATACCTAGCCACTGACTAAAAAAGTCGTTGGCCATCATTATATCAACAATTTGTTTGGGATTTGACATTATACACGAGGTTTCCACGGCGTTTCGGTTGCCTTTAAATCTTGAGTAAACTTGCGAGATAATACAAACAGATAATCCGATAACCGATTTAAATATTTATAAATTAATTCGTTTACAGGTTGCTCTTCATTTAAACGCAACACACAACGTTCTGCTCTACGGCAAACACATCTAGCTAAATGACAAAAAGAAATAGTTGTATGTCCGCCAGGAAGTACAAAAAACTTCATTTCAGGCAAATGCTCATTCATGGCATCTATCTCTTTTTCTAATAACTCAATATCAGTATCTGAAATTTGAGGCAATACCATTTTATTTTTCTCTGGGTCTGCTGCTAATAATGAACCGATGGTAAATAATCTATCCTGAATTTCGATTAATACTATTTTCGAATGTTCATCAATTTCCTGATCACGAATCAAACCAATATTAGAGTTTAATTCATCAACTGTACCATAAGCTTCTATTCTAATATCAAACTTTGGAATACGAGTTCCTCCTATTAAAGAAGTTTGTCCTTTATCTCCTGTTTTTGTATAAATCTTAAAAGCCATTTTTATTATTTGGTTCCTTAAAGTTACAAAAAATCAAATTAAAATTTAAAGCTAATATTTACGTTTGGCAAAATTGGTAATTGGTTTACACGTTTATTTCTAACACGATCGTAATAGAATATATTTTCGCGATTATAGACATTTGTTGCTCCAACGTTTACTTCTAATTTAGTTTTATCACTAATATTATACATCCATTTTAAACTAATATCCATACGATGATAATCAGGTAAACGACGGGAGTTATAATCACCTGGCATATATCCTAAATCAGCATTAGCTGTTGAGTAATCAAAATTAAAATTGCTACCAAAATCAACCTGAGGATAGTAACCCTGAGTTGGTGTAAAAGGGAAACCAGAACCATAGTTCCAACGAATACTTAAATCTAAATTACGTTTTTTACCAAATGTATAGGTCCCAACTAAATTCACATTATGCCTTCTATCAAATACTGGCGCATATTCATATACATCTCCACTAGCAGTATTTCCAGTATAACGTTTATTAAAAGTGAGTGAGTAAACTGCCCAAAAATAGAAACGTTTTTTCTCGTATTTAGCTGTGAAATCCAAACCTGTAGCTTCACCTTGCTCCATAATAAAATCTTTTTTATTCGCATCAGGTTTGTCGGCATTTTCAGGAGTATCATCAAACAACTTATCTCTATTAACACTAGCTAATTGAGTAAAATATTTTTGATAACCCTCAACTTGAATTTCAAGATTCTTCAACACATCAATTTCAAAGCCAGCAACTAAGTGACGTGCTTTTTGAATTACACCTTTTGTATTAACCGTATTGTTATTTTTATCTTTATAAGTAGCTGGTAAATTTTCAGGCCCATTAATAAAACCATAAAATAAATTTACCACATCTCTATCAGAGCTAGCGCTCATTAAGCTTTGGCTGTATAAACCGCCAGCAAATTTGAAACGGATTTTTTTTGTAAAATTCACTTTACCTTGTAAGCGTGGCTCAGGAGAAAGATTTGCAAATGATGCATAATATTGTAAACGGAAACTTGGTTCCAACACAATCCATTTCTTTTTATCTAACCATCTAAACTTCATATGAGCACCAAGCTCTAGTGAATTTTTAGCATAAGCGATTTTAGCTAGATTGGGATTTTGCAATTCATAATTTGTGTTGGTTCCTACTAACTCAAAACCGTACTTTAACTCATTACGTCCAAAATATTTTAAGAAGTTAAATCCTCCATTAAATCCTCCAACAGAACTTGATTTTTTATCTGTTTCTGTAGAGCCTTCATAATTAATTTTGTATTGAGAATAAGCAAAATTTCCTTCAACTAACAAGGATGAGTTTTGGGGAATGAGAATAAAATTACTTCCTCCTCCAAATGATTTCCAATTAAATTTTGCCAAATCTTTGTATACCACTTTATCATTAAAATTATATCCAAACAAATTTACTTTACTACCATTATTTCCATTGAATGATACTTTACCATATAAATCTGTATAATAAAAAGGTAAACCATCGTCATTAATTTTATTAGCATACGGATACAACGTTTTTGATGTTTGTGGCAAATAAGAAGTTTTTCCAGACAGTAAAAATGAGGAACTTCCATTGCCACCATCTTCTTTTAATTTCTTTAAAGGACCTTCTAAAGTTAATTTAGCACCAAATGTTGATGCTGACACCTTACCTGATAAATGTTTTTTATTACCGTCACGAGTTGTAATATCCATAATAGAAGATGTTCTTCCTCCATACTCTGCACCAAATCCAGCACTGTATACATCCGCACTTCTCATGATATCATTATCAAATACCGAGAATAAACCAATAGAGTGAAATGGATTATAAATCACCATACCATCTAATAACACCTTGTTTTGAATAGGTAATCCACCTCTGATATATAGCTGCCCACCTTGATCACCAGTAAATACAACACCTGGTAATACCTGTAAATATTGAGCTAAATCAGGCTCTCCAACGCTGGGTAGTTTATTTATGGCAACAGGATCAATTGTTTGAACACCAACATTAGGATTCTCTATCTTCTCAGATTGTGCAGCAGTTACTTCAACCGTATTTAAAATTACACCTCCTTTATTTGAATAGAATTTTTTTGTGATAAGTTCCCCTGTTTTTATGGTAATACTTTCAGAAATGGTATCAAACTCTAAATTAGTAACCAATAAAGTATATGAGCCAGGAGTTATTTTATTAATGGAGAAAAAACCATTCATGTCAGAAGAAGCCCCCATGGTTGTTCCTTTTAAATATACATTAGAAAAAGCGACAGGTTCACCATTATCTTTATTATAAACAAAACCTCTGATAGTAGCGCCTTGAGAGAAACCAAGAACAGTTAATAATAAGAAACAAAATGTATAAAATGTACGTGTCATATTTTAATTTTATGGGAAAGCAAATTTAACTAAATATGTGATTTAAAAAAGGTATTTTTTTGGTTGAATATGGGATTGTTATGGACGGTAAAAAAATAAAAAACCATCAGCTAACTAGCTGATGGTTTAAGGGAAATTATTAAATCTTATTTTTTTAACTTCTCACTCATTTCTTTTCCTTTAGCCTCGTTTCCTGTTTTGTAATAAAGGGTTCTTAAAGCCGACATACAAGTTTTATCGTCTGCTTTTATTGCCAGAGCTTGTTCTAAATAAGGAATTGCTTTTTTATAATAGTCCATACTTTTAGTTTCGTATCCTTTTTGGTTTTTAGCTAAATCTGTAATCGTTGCTTTTTCCATTGCTTTAGCATAAATAGTATTACCGTAATTGTTATACAATGCGCCCAAATTATACAAGGTATTAAAATAACCCTCTTGGCTAGATGGTTTTAAATCAACAGCTTTTTGATAATGTTCTGCTGCTTTAGCAACTAAATTTTCATATTCAGCTGGTTTAATCGTGTCTTTTCCTGATTTGCCTTTAGGGTTTGCAAGGTTATCATAAACATTGCCAATAACGTATTGTAAAACCGCATTATTAGGTTCTTTTTCAATTGCTGTTTTAAGATTAGTTAAGGCTTTTTCTTGTTCTCCTTTTTGTAAAAATAGCTCTGTTTCTTTATTCATTAAATAAACATCGTTAGGAAAACTACGGCGGCCATTTTTTAAATACTCCATAGCAGATACTGTATCATTTTGAGACAGCTTAAGTTCATAAATCGTTTGGTAATTGTATGAAGAGGCAATATTTTCATCAATCATTTTTTTGTTGTAGTCAAACATTTTTACTGAATTCTTAGCTTTTTGAGCACATACACATGCATTGTAAAAATTTGACGTATCCTTTTTACCAGTCATAAAAGTATTTGATATTGCTAGTGATTCAAAAAAATCTGCAGCTTCATCAAACTTTTTTACTTTATATTTTCCTGTAGCTAAATTTGCAGTGTATACTTGCAACTGACTCATTGATGTAAACAATTTGCCATCTTCTTCCGAATCGGTTTCTCCTTTAGCAATTTTTTCAAACTTTTTTAAATCTAACTCTTTAATTTTTTGCAAGCTTTTGCTAGCTTCATCAAATTCAACAGTAATTACATTACCATAAGCCGTTTGTAATCGTTCGGTTTTATCTGTAACACTAGCCAATTTTTTTTCTTCTTCCTTTAAACTGTAACTAAACAGATTAATGTAAATTCTAAATCTATATGCGTATGTTTTTACTTGATTTTTTGTTTCTTCGTTAGCAGTTGCTAAATCAATACTTTCTTTAGCTTTTAATAAATAAGAAACATCTGGATTATCTCCTAAAGTAGATTCATAATCACTTAAAGATCTCCAAGCGCCTTGCACCTTATTTTTTTGAGAAAATACAGCAAAAGGAAAAACAAGCAAAAAAACAATATTTAAAATTTTCATTAGTATCAGTTTAATGTTTAAAGAAATTATTATTTGTATTTATCTGCTTTTTCAGTTTCTCCAAGTCTTAAAAACAATTTACGCAGTTGTTGTTTAGTTGCTTTGTCTGGTGATACTTCATACGATTTTTCAAAATTTGTAACAGCCTTTCTAAAATACTCATTAGCTTTTGTTTCATACTCTTTAGCTTTAGCTGTTTCTTTTGGAGGTAAAGCGCCTAATTTATCGTTCCACTCATTTGCTGTATTAAAATACATAACACCTAAATTGTAGTTGGCAATTTCATAATCAGGTTTAATTTCTAAAGCTTTTAAATACTCTGCCTCTGCTTTATCTTTTTCATTTGTTTTTTGGTACAAATTTGCCAAAATAGCATGCATTACTTCGTTATCTGGTGATAATTCTATGGCTGCAGTTAATTTATCCTTTAACTCATTTGTTTTGTTACGCGCAAGATAAATGTTGATTTCCTGGTTTATTAAGTCCATGTTATCTTCAAACATTAATTTACCTTTTCCAATATAATCAAGTGCCTTGGTTGTATCTCTGTCTAACAAAGATAATTTAACCATATCCGTATAAATTTTAACATCCTTATATTTAATATCAATTAGTTTATCTGCAAACTCTTTTGTCTTTTCTTTGTTTGCAGCATATTTAAACATATCAAACTTGTAGAATAATAATTTTTCTTTAGTAATATTATTACGTTTCATCCCTTGGTCAAAATCATAAGGTAATGCTGCCTCAATTAAGTCATAACATCTTATGGCTTTATCATATTCTTTAGACTGAGAATACATATTTGCTTTATTACTGGCAGCGGCTGTTGCTTGAACAATTAAACCTTTTACTTCATCTTTATAAACATTGTCTTTATCAAGCTTCAAGCATTTAATATAACTTTCCAAAGCTTTTTCTTCAGCCTCTGCATCCAAAGCTTTTACTGTAGCCTCTTTAGAAAAATAAATTTCTTGGTAAATTTTACCTCTATACATCCATAATTTTGGATTATTCATTGTTACTTCATGAATTGAAGCTGCATCAGCCGATACCTTAGCTTTGTCGAATTCTTTATTTCTTAAATAATTACTAGCGTTTTGCATTTGATTAGCTTGAGCTAATACAGCAGAAGCAGAAGCAATTAATATAGTAGTTAGTGTGTTTTTTATGCTCATTAGTTTAATTTTAGGTTGTTAAATGTAACTATTTTATTAAAAAAAACACCAAGCTTTTTTGGCTTAGTGTTTTTTATTTTTTTGTGATGATTTCATGTACACTATTCAGACGCAAATATTGTACAATTACATATTAATCAACTGAAATTTTCTTCAATTTAACTTTATTTAATACTTCTTTATTTTTTGCATCTTTTGAAGCTTTATCTAATGCTGCCTCAATATAAGCTTTATCGCCAACTACTACTGTTGTTAATTTATTAATGTCGAAGTATTTCTTAATTTGAGCATTAACTTCATCTTTAGTAATATTTTTTAAGATTTTGTTTTGCTCGTTAGTGAAGTTTTTATCTAAATTATATCTCACAATATTTGATAAGAAAGATGCCTTTTGATATGGCGCTTCATATTTCAAAGCTTCTTCATTTAAAAGAGAACTCTTAGTAAATTCCAATTCTTTATCAGTAATACCATTTGTTTGATAGTTAGTAAATTCTTTAATAATCTCAGCTAAAGATAAAGCTGTTGCTGGACGTTTAACTGAAGAAGAAATGGCAAATGTTCCTGTATATTTTCCTCCAGAAAATCCGGAACGGATACCATAAGTATAACCTTTATCTTCACGTAAATTTAAATTTAAACGGCTGTTAAATGCTCCACCAAAAACGAAATTTGCAATTCTGTTTTTATAATAATCGCCAGTAGCATCAAATTTTAAAGAAGGGTAACCCATTGTGATAACTGAAGATGGTGCTCCAAATTTATTGTAGATAAAAAACTGAGGCTCTGTTGTTGGAGCTGGCTCAGCAATTGGCTGAATTTTAACTTCTTTAGCGGCCCATTTTGATAAGAAACCTAATTTAGCAACGACATCTTTTTCTTCAACATCGCCCACTACAACGATACTAGTAACTGATGGAGAATAGAAGTTATTATAATAATCTTTCACGTCTTGTAACTGAACGTTTTCGATTGTTTTAATAGACGGATCTAAACCCATCACTGTGTTACCGTATAATGCAAAGTTAAACGCTTTGTTGGCCATTGAGTTAGCACTTGTTTCATCATTCTTAACGCTTTCTTTATATTGTTTTTTAACCAATTTAAAGTCCTCGGCATTAAAACCTGGATTCAATAATTTTTCTTCTAATAATTTTAAAGTTGCATCTAAATTTTTCTTTAAAGTATTAATTTGAATTGTTGTAGATGCTTTACTAGCACCAAAACTAATAGAACTACCTAATTTTTCTAGCTCAGCAGCAATTTGCTCCGTCGTAAAGTTTTTAGTGCCTTCGTTTAAAACACTTGCTGTTAATTCAGCAACTCCCATTTTTTTAAGCTGTTCAGTGGTTAATACTAAACTACCACCGTCCATAGTCATTACAATTGCAACTTCTGGAGATTCGGTATTTTTTGTGCCAATAATGCTAATTCCATTCGATAACTTAGATGTAAAATATTCAGGAATAGTAACTGTTTTGGCAGCACCCGCTACTGGTCTTTCTTCTCTTTTAAAATTATCTGTTACTATTTGAGGAGTTAATCCTTTGTATTCAGCAGGAGTTTCAAACTTCATATTTGCATACGGATTAATACTTTTTACTGAATCTTTTTGATTCATGATTGGATAAGTATTTAATACTGCTGCTCCTGCTCCTTTAATATATTTGGCAAATACACGAGTAATATCATCCTTAGTTACTTTGCTGTATCTATCTATTTCATCAGATAAAGTATAACCTTTACCCAACAAACGTTCCCATTCAGAAATTGTACCAGCTTTACTTCCAATTGTAGATAAACTACCGTACATACTTGATTCGATTTCGGCCTTAGCTCTTACTAAAGCTTCATCTGTAATTCCAGATGTACCAAACTCATCAATAGTAGCTTTCACTTTTGCATCGATATCAGAAAATAATTTCTCTAAATTAAAATCTTCAGGCGGGTAAGCAAAAATTTGAATAGAAAACTCTCCACCCAACTCTTTTGAACGATGGTTAACATTTGCTCCAACAGCAATTTCAGGTTTTGCCTTTACGAAATTTTTATAAAAAATAGAGTTATTACCATTACCCATCATCAAACCTAAAAGGTCTAATGCTGGCTCATCTCTGTTATATTGAGGAACAGTTGGGTATACTCTTAAATTTAATGGAAAATACGTACGATCTTTATAAGCTGTATATTTATCTGTAGCTAAAACAACTGGAGCTACTCTCATTTTTTTAACATCCGGACAAGGCTTAATTCCTCCAAAATATTTTTCAACCATTTTTAATGCTTCAGGAGAACTGAAATCACCTGATATAGTTAAAATAGCATTGTTTGGTCCGTACCAACGTAAAAAGAAGTTTTTCACATCTTCTAAATTTGCTCTGTTCAAATCATCCACATATCCAATAACTGGCCAGCTATAAGGATGTCCTTCTGGATATAATGCCTTTTGAATTTCTTCAACAAATGCCATTGCATAAGGTTGATTTTCTACGTTTTGAGATTTCTCATTTTTTACCGCATCACGTTGGTTTTCGAACTTTTTAGTAGTTAACGAATCTAATAGGAAACCCATACGATCTGCTTCTAACCATAAAGCCATTTCTAAGTTATTAGAAGGCACGGTTTCAAAATATACTGTTCTATCTTCAGTTGTATTACCATTCATGTTACCACCTGCTGTAGATACAATTTTAAAATGCTCTTCATCAGCTACGTGTTTTGAACCTTGAAACATCATGTGCTCAAAAAAGTGAGCGAAACCAGATTTTCCTAAACTTTCTCTGTCGGAACCTACTTTATAAGTTACTAATACATGAACTGCTGGATCTGAATGATCTTCGTTCAATAAAATAGTTAAGCCGTTTGGAAGTTTCCATTTTTCGTATGGAATAACAACTTTTCCTTCTTTTGCCTCAATTTTTTCTACTAACGTAGGTTGAGCTACTAAAGATGCTAAGCCAAATAGACTTAAAGCACCTGTTACAATCAGTTTTTTGTTCATTGGTTAATTTTTATGTGTCAAATATAGTGGTTATGTCTTAATTTTTTTGCCCGTCATCAATTAATATCGTCCGTTGGTGTAGTAATTTGTGAATTTAGGTCAAAAAAAAGAGATACTAATTAAATTAATATCTCTTTCTTAATAATCTCAATAAAAATTACTCTTTTATATCAGGAGCATCAGTAGCTTCATTACTATCAGTAGTAGGAGTTTTATCCGTTGTAGAATCTCCTACTGGAGTTTCTGGAGTCACTTCACCTTCAACACTTACTTCTACTTCTTCTTCATGATCAACTTTTGTAACAGCTGCAATACTATCGCTATCTTGAATGTTAATTAATTTAACACCTTGTGTGGCACGACCCATTACACGTAAATCAGATACATTCATACGAATAGCAATACCGTTTTTAGTAATAATCATTAAATCATTAGCATCGGTTACAGATTTAATACCAACTAAGTTTCCTGTTTTTTCAGTAATATTAATTGTTTTAACTCCTTTACCACCACGGTTTGTAATACGGTATTCTTCAATATCCGAACGTTTACCATATCCTTTTTCAGAAACAACTAATACGTTAGCTTGCATATCATCTATACAAATCATTCCTACTACTTCGTTATTTCCTCCTTCTTCGTCATTTAAATCAATACCAATTACACCTGATGCATTACGACCCATTGGACGAACTTTAGCTTCTGGGAAACGACATACCTTACCTAATTTAGTAGCAATCATAATTTCATTACTACCGTTAGTTAATGCTGCTTCTAATAAAACATCTCCTTCACGAATTGTAATAGCATTAATACCATTAGCACGTGGACGAGAATATGCTTCTACAGATGTTTTTTTGATGATACCATCTTTAGTACATAATATGATGAAGTTGTTTTGGATATACTCTTCGTCTTGTAAATTTTTGATATTAATAAATGCTTTTATTTTATCATCTGGTGCAATGCTAATTAAATTTTGAATGGCTCGTCCTTTACTATTTTTTGCACCTTCTGGCACTTCGTAAGCACGTATCCAATAACATTGTCCTTTTTCGCTGAATAATAAAATGTAGTTATGTGTAGAGGCAATAAACATGTGTTCTACAAAATCTTCATCACGAGTTGCTGTTCCTTTACTTCCTCTTCCTCCACGATTTTGAGCGCGGTATTCAGCAAGGTTAGTACGTTTCATGTATCCTAAATGAGAAATAGTAATTACTACATCTTCATCAGCAATCATATCTTCAATTTTTAAATCATCACCAGCATAAACGATATCTGTGCGACGTTCATCGCCATATTTTTCACCTATCTCCACTAACTCTTCTCTGATAATTTTATAACGTAACGTTTCGTCACCTAAAATTTCTTTGAAATAAGCAATGCTCTTCATTAACTCTTCATACTCTGCATTTAATTTATCAACTTCTAGTCCAGTTAATGTTCTTAAACGCATATCTAAAATAGCACGCGCTTGAATTTCAGATAAAGAGAAACGTAAAATTAATTCATCTTTTGCAGCATCAGGGCTTTCGCTTTCACGAATAATTTTGATAACTTCTTCAATATTTTTTTGAGCAATTAATAAACCTTCTAAAATATGAGCGCGTTTTTCAGCTTGCATTAAATCAAACTTTGTACGACGAACAACCACATCATGACGGTGTTCTACAAAATAATGAATCATATCTTTTAGATTCAACATTTCGGGACGACCTTTTACTAATACAACGTTATTGATTGAGAATGAAGTTTGTAGCGCAGAGTATTTATATAAATTATTTAATACAACATTAGAAATTGCATCCGTTCTTAATTCATAAACAATACGCATCCCTTCACGGTTACTCTCATCACGAATTTCTGTTATACCTTCAATTTTCTTTTCGTTACATAATTCCCATTGGCGTTTAATCATTTCCGCCTTATTAATTTGATAAGGAATTTCGGTAACAATAATACGCTCTCTGTTATTTACAGGTTCAATACTTGCTTTGGCACGCATCATTACACGACCACGGCCAGTACGGAAAGCATCTTTTACACCTTCGTAACCATAAATAGTTCCACCTGTAGGAAAATCAGGCGCTTTAATATGTTTCATTAAGCCATCAATGTCAATATCCTTATCATCGATGTAAGCTAAAATACCATTAATAACTTCCGTTAAATTATGAGGCGCCATGTTTGTTGCCATACCAACCGCAATACCCGAAGCACCATTCATTAATAATGTTGGGATACGTGTTGGCATTACTGTAGGCTCTGTTAAAGAGTCATCAAAATTTGGACGGAAATCCACTGTATCTTTTTCGATATCAGCAATAATCTCTTCTGTAATTTTACGGAAACGAGCTTCCGTATAACGCATCGCTGCAGGTGGATCACCATCTACCGAACCATAGTTACCTTGACCATCAACTAACATATAACGTAAGCTCCATTCTTGAGCCATACGCACCATGGTGTCGTAAACAGACGTATCGCCATGTGGATGATACTTTCCTAAAACCTCTCCAACAATACGTGCCGACTTTTTATAAGGACGATTGTGCATGACACCTAAATCCAACATACCATACAATACACGACGATGTACAGGCTTTAAACCATCTCTTACGTCAGGTAATGCACGCGATACAATAACAGACATCGAATAATCGATGTAAGCTGTTTTCATTTCCTCTTCAATGTTAATTGGGATAATTTTCTCTCCGCTCATATTCTTTTTCTTTAGTAATTAAATTTTATATTATTTTTAAAGCAACTTATTGTTTTTGTAACCGTATAAAATGCTACTAAACATTTCCGCAATCAAGAAAATTTGTCAGTAAAATTTTACGTTTAAAAGACAACTATTTTCCTACCAAAAATTATTTAATAGGCTTTGAAAATAGGTATTTAATGGCTATTTTAGTTGTATAGTTATTAACAGTTTTAATGTTAAAAAAAAGACCGCCAAATAAACTTGAAACTGACAGAATCGGTTACTTTTGATTGTGGCATTAATTATGTTTATAACCAACAAAGAACTATAAATTTATGGAAGCAAAATTTTCACAACGCGTAAAAGACGTGATAACGTTTAGCCGAGAAGAAGCCTTAAGACTAGGGCACGATTACATTGGGATTGAACATTTGATGCTAGGCATGATTCGCGATGGCGAAGGAGTTGGTATTAAACTATTAAAAAACCTTGCAATAAATATACAGGATTTCAGAAAGCAAATTGAACAAAGCTTACCTGTATCCATGAAAAAAGTAAACAACTTAGCTAATATTCCTTTAGTAAAACAAGCAGAAAAAACATTAAAATTAACCTATTTAGAAGCTAAGGTTTTTAAAGCTCCACAAATTGGGACTGAGCATTTGTTGATGTGTATTTTAAAAGATAATGATAATGTAGTTTCAAAAACTTTAGGAAAGTTTGGTGTAGACTATAACGCAGTAAAAATGGAACTAGAAGGATATATGGAAAACCCGCACAAAATAGAAAACTCTACAGCCGGAGATGATGATGAAAATGAAGAATCTTTTGGCGCAGGTGGCGCAGGAGCTGCTAAAAAACCAGGCGAATCAAAATCAAAAACACCAGTTTTAGATAACTTTGGTAGAGATTTAACAAAAATGGCTGAAGACGGGAAATTAGATCCAGTTGTAGGTCGTGAAAAAGAAATTGAGCGTGTATCGCAAATTTTATCTCGTCGTAAAAAGAACAACCCAATTTTAATTGGTGAACCAGGCGTGGGTAAATCAGCTATTGCAGAAGGTTTAGCATTGCGTATTGTTCAACGAAAAGTATCTCGTGTATTATTTGGAAAACGTGTTGTTACTTTAGATTTAGCATCTTTAGTGGCTGGTACAAAATACCGTGGACAATTTGAAGAACGAATGAAAGCGGTAATGAATGAGTTAGAAAAAAATCCAGATGTGATTTTATTCATTGACGAAATTCACACAATTATTGGTGCAGGTGGCGCTAGCGGAAGTATGGATGCTAGTAACATGTTTAAACCAGCTTTAGCGCGTGGAGAAATACAATGTATTGGTGCTACTACGTTAGATGAATTCCGTCAGCATATCGAAAAAGATGGAGCATTAGAGCGTCGTTTCCAAAAAGTAATTATTGAACCTGCAACTCAGGAAGAATCTTTACAAATTTTATCAAACATTAAATCTAAATACGAAGATCATCATAATGTAACGTACACACCAGAAGCTATTAAAGCTTGTGTAACGTTAACTGCTCGTTATTTAACTGACAGACATTTACCAGATAAAGCCATTGATGCTTTAGATGAGGCTGGTTCTCGCGTTCATATCACTAACATTACGGTACCTGAAAATGTATTGGAGTTAGAGAAAAAAATGGAAGATATTAAAGAACTGAAAAATCAAGTTGTTCGTTCTCAAAAATATGAAGAGGCTGCCAAACTTCGTGATACGGAGAAACAGTTACAAGCATCATTAGATGCTGCTAAAAAAGCGTGGGAAGAAGAAACAAAAATGAACCGAGTAACTGTTACAGAAGATAATGTGGCGGAAGTTGTTTCGATGATGAGTGGCGTACCAGTTCAACGTATTTCTCAAAACGAAGGTGAGAAATTAGTGAAGATGGTGGAGCAATTAAAAGGTAAAGTAATTGGCCAAGATGAAGCGTTGAAAAAAGTAGTAAAAGCTATTCAACGTAATCGTGCTGGCTTAAAAGATCCAAATAAACCAATTGGTTCATTTATTTTCTTAGGTCCAACTGGTGTTGGTAAAACGCAATTAGCAAAAATTTTAGCGAAACATTTATTTGATAATGATGAAGCTTTAATTAGAATTGATATGAGTGAGTACATGGAAAAATTTGCTGTGACTCGTTTAATTGGAGCTCCTCCAGGATATGTTGGTTATGAAGAAGGTGGGCAATTAACTGAAAAGGTTCGTCGTCGCCCCTACTCTGTTGTGTTATTAGATGAAATAGAAAAAGCACATCCTGATGTATTTAATATGTTATTACAAGTATTAGATGATGGCCAGTTAACGGATAGTTTAGGTCGTAAAATTGATTTTAAGAACACGATTATCATCATGACTTCTAATATTGGAGCGCGTCAGTTAAAAGATTTTGGACAAGGTGTTGGTTTTGGTACTCAAACACGTGTTGAAAGCGAAGCAGAAAGTAATAAAGGTGTGGTTGAAAATGCCTTGAAAAAAGCCTTTGCTCCTGAGTTCTTAAATCGTATTGATGATGTAGTGATGTTTAACTCTTTAGGAAAAGAAGAAATTCACAAAATTATTGATATTGAATTGAACGGATTATTTGGTAGAGTTAACAACCTTGGTTATACAATCAAAATTACTGACGCTGCAAAAGACTTTATCGTTGATAAAGGATATGATGCTCAATACGGTGCTCGTCCATTAAAACGTGCTATACAAAAGTATTTAGAGGATCCAATGGCTGAGGAGATTATCCAAAGTAATTTATCTGAAGGAGATCAAATTGAAATTGACTATGATGAAGAGAAAAAAGAAATCACAGTGAAGACAATTAAACCAAAAGGTAAAAAGAAAAAAGAAGATAGTTAAGATAAAGAGCCCCGTTGAGAAGCGGGGCTTTTTTTGTTGAAAATGACTATATTTGAAAAACAGCAAGGATGAAAAACAGCGACATATACAACCAAAATACGGATATATGGATGATTTTATCATCCATATAAGCTAGTTAGGCGTAATATGCCCTTTAGCATTGGGTAGAAGAAAATTCCTCATTGAATACAAATATTTTCTACAGAAACTAATATTCTTTTCGGCTTTGAAAATCCGTTTTGTCTATCCCTAAATAAAGCACATTTGTTTTTGCAAAGTACGGGCAAAAAACAAAAAAGCTTTATTATCTGCCCTCTTCAATTTGGTGTGCTTCGCACTTTTTGCGCATCTCATTCCATTCGGTCAGTAGCGCAAGCCTGCGGCAGCATGGTGTTTTTAATTTAAAAAAAGATTATATTTGAGAATAAATATTTTTTAATTTGTTATCACTCATATCGTCAAGTATGCACCAATGCAGAAAAATACTAATAAAATGAAACATAAGAAAACAATCCTATTTATTGCATTATTTTTTCTAATTGTTAATATTGCTTTGGGGCAATTATTAAGAATTAATTACTTTGACGACAATGGCATAACATTCAATTATCATATTGATTATGAAAATACAATTAGAAAAAATAAAGTTAAAAAAGCGACTTCATCTAATGTCCAATATGGTAATTCGACAATGTATGAGTACAATAAAAATGGACAAATTATAAAAACTGATAGACAACCCGATTCAGATAATAATGGAATAAGAAAATATAATAACGCTGGACAATTGGTTGAAAAATATCATATTGACTTTGTTAGTAAAATTAATGACACATTAAAAATAACAAAATACGAATACGACGAAAAAGGAAAAATTAATAAAAAGATTATTTGGCATAAAAAGAAGACTGAATTCAATCATAGTGACTACACAAAATCAAAGAGATACACAAATAAATTAGAAGAATTAAAATACATTAACTCCTATAATGCAAAAAATCAATTAGTAAAACAACTACAGTTTTCCGCCGACACTTTATTTGGTTCAATGCTATATGAATATGATGAAAATGGCAATTTAATTGACTTTAAAATATTGTACAAAGACAACAATGTAAATATCCATTATGTTTTAAAATATGACTTAATAGATCGAGTTATCAGTATTAAGCTTATGAATTCTTTTGACGGCATCATTAGAAATATCATTTATAATGAAAAAGGTCAAGTTATAAGCGCATTTAAAAAAGTTGAATACAATCCAAATGCTCTGATTAAAACTATTTCACATTATAGTGAAAATGAAGGTGTAAGCATAGTTAATCATTTTAAATACGAATATTTTAAATAAAAAAATGCACCGGTGCTAACAGTAATGACAAAAATATTTATTCTTTTACTTTCAATTCTGACACTTAAGTTAAGCGCTCAGGACATCAAATTCAACAACAATTTTGACGAACAAGACCAACATGACGCATTTGTACTTCTCGGACTCCAAAACTTTAAATATGAAATGCCTGTTGCATTCAAAGGTTATTACTTTGATTTTATTGTAAAAGAGTATATAGAAGGCATAGAAGTAAGTTCTGTAAGTCAATCGACAAGGTACAAAAACATGAAACAAGTCTTGCAATGGCGGCCAGACGAGAAGAATTATACAATGAAAATTCAGTCTTTAAAAAATGACACGGTTGAAACATTTAATGTTCGTTTGCCCGGTATTGGAATCCGCGCAATAAAATTGAAGCTTAAATCAAAAAGAAATGATTACGAATGGCAATCGTTAATAAACGAAAAAACTAAGTTAATCGCAGACACTGAAATTCCAATCCTCTCTTTTTCGTCCGGTCCTTCTAATCCCGACAGACCTAACCTTATCGTTCACTGTGAACTTCCCGACAATAATTATATCAATTGGTACAACAATCTTAAAGTAAAACATTTCTTCGTTATGCTAATTAAAGTAACAAAACAATAATCTGTGCTCACTCAAACAATAAACTTTTACTTTTTCAACTAAAATCATATGAGGCAATTCTTTCTAACATTAATTCTTATTATCAATTGCTTCTGCTTAGTCGGGCAGACGAACGCCCCCCTACTTTCTGATGTTTACTTTGATTCAACACAAACAAATTTTATTGAATATAGAGACGGTCAAAAATATGGATTCATGGACATTCGTACAAAAAAAAATATTGTTCCTTGTATTTATAATTTTGTAATAGAAAGGACTAAAAATTATATTTCAGTTGACCTGAACGGTAAAAGAGGTGTAATTGATTACAATAATAAAACTAAGTTGTCTTTTACCAGCGGGTTGATAAAAATAGAAAATAAGTTTTTTCATCGTGAAACAAAATTGGCCGGTAAAGAAGGAGTTGATAAGCACGATTATTTTGACCCCAGCTTTAATTTGATTTTTTCCTTTGAAGCTGATCACTTTAGTGTAACTTCTTTTTATTCAAATTCAACAGCATTTTCACGATTAAATAATGTCGGTCGCCTATTTGATACGCTTGGTAGAACTATGTTTGAATTTCCCATTTATGTTAATTTTAATAACTCCGTTTATAGAGGCTACTACGCTCATAGCGACAAAAATATTATCATATTAAACAGCGAGGACACAATCTCTAGAAAGCCTGCTATAATTAGAATAAACGCAAATAAAGAAGTGATTCCTTTCCCTATAGATACGATTAGTTGGTCAGTAAAATCTTCTGTAACTAAACTATCTTCTAATTTATATTTGTTACGAAAAGATATTGAAGGTGATTATTATTCCCCTATGAAATCCGAATATTACTTGTATGACACCTTAGGGCATCAGTTAAATAGTGAGCCTTTTTTTAACCCGATTTGGAATTTTTCTCAAAGAATGATGGTAACTAATGAAAAACGGAAATATGGGTTCGTAAATGGGTCAGGTAAATTAGTTATCCCATGCAATTACAGTGGAAACAGCTATGAATTTCAAGAAGGATTGGCGGCATTTGAGGATTCAGCTACACATCTGATTGGTTTTATTGACACCAACGGAGTAGAAGCTATCAAACCTAAGTTTCATTTTTTAAACAATGGCGGTCTTAGGATGCTAACTGGTTTCAATCATTCCCTTGGGTTTCGTGAAGGATTATGCCTCATCTTCAAGAGTCGAGTAACCATGAACAATTTATTCGAATCAGAACTTAGTAATTATACTTTAGTATATGTAGATCGGCACGGAAATGAAAAAATAGTCTGTAATAAAGATGTTCGTGCTGCAGGCAATTTCTACGATGGCCTAGCGCCTGTTATAAATTCAAAAGGATTACTTGGATTTATTAATAAAAACGGGCAGATGGTTATTCCATTTAAGTACACGGTAAAACAGAAAAGAGGCTCGACAAATCTTCCTATTTTTTACAAGGGGTTCTGTAAAATAGATGGTGGCTTCATTGACAAAACTGGATACGAATATTACAAGAATTAAAATTGTTATTGGAAAACTGGCCATAACGTACATTTTCCGCCTTTTAAAATATAGGGCATTTTTGAAGATTCCAAGTTCCTTACATCTGATTCAAAAGTCCTTCCTACTAGTTCAAAGTTCCGAACTGCGTTAACAAAACCCGAACCTGCATTAACAAAACTCTGACCTGCGGTTACAAAGTTCCGACCTGCGTTTATAGAACTGCTTCCTGCATTAACAAATCTCCGACCTGCGTTAACAAAACTCCAACCTGCGGGTATAGAACTCCGACCTGCGACTTCAGAACTCCGACCTGCGGCTCAAAAAGTGCCTCATAATCAACTAGTTGCAAAATGTGCGTTTTCGGACAATTCTAGTGAAAAAGCTGTGTTTGTCTTCGCAAAGTTGCCAAGCACTTCCGCAAAACCCACAAAAACCTTCGCATATTCTAATTTTGCGTAATAGCTTTTCAACTTAACAACCGCGCCTGCAATTTTCCAAATTGCTTAAATGTTGCATTCGGTTTCTGTCAAACAAATTTGTAAAGTATAGATAGCATTTGGTATTTGTTATGTCCATTTTTATACTGTGTAAACAGAATATGGCATACATCGCCTAACAGCACCTATTGGCAAAAAGGGCAGACATCAAGGCATTTGCAAAAGCGGTCGCTCTCGCGAAGGACAGTTATTTTCGCTTTGCAAATGGCAACAAAC
>JBKJPW010000187.1:0-2994 GCA_046594225.1 Bacteroidia bacterium | reverse complement strand
GCTTCAAACATAGTACGTCAGAGCGAAGCGACTAAAAAAAGTTTCAAATTTTAAAAGTGAGAAAAACTCCGGCGGCTTTGTCCGCCGTAAATTAATTGAGTTAGTGCAAAAAAAAAGAAACCTACAATTGTGTAGGTTTCTTTAAATCTTAGAAGTGACGTTGAAACTTGGCGGTCGACACGAAACTTCACATAGCAAGTAATTAATATGACAACAAATATAGTACATTCGCAATTAAATAGCAAATATTCACAATCTATCCCTTCTGGTGAATATTGTATAGATAGCTTTAAATTATCTATAGATAAGCACCATTTTTTAGCTACAAACATTCCCGAAAACTTTACTCTTATTGAAAGCGATTCAGGTGCTATAATATCGGAATTTAAGAAAAACAGTATTTCAGTAAAATACGGTGATACTACTGTGTATATTGGATTGTTTAAGCATATTTTAAAAAAAGTATGTTATGAGAAAGTGTTGATTTTGTTTTCGTCAAAGGTTTGCGGATCTGAATATTTTGGAGGTATAAAAAAACATCATGTTATTGAAGTGTTAGAGTTTTTAAAGGAGGCTAACTACATAGATTTTAAGGATGTTAATTCAATTTACAGGGAGATAAGGGCGAAAGATTTAGATATTAAAATGGACACTGTATTTGATAAAAAGATTAGAGAAAAGGCAAGCGGATGGCAGAAAGAGTTAAAAGAAAGGTTTCAGTATGAGAAAAACGAAATACATACATACAATAGTGATAAAAATTTCGGCTTACAAGCGTTTGGAAGAGATAGAAGTACATTATCAAAGCCATTTGTGAAGTTCTACGATAAAACAAAAGAGCTATTAAATAAACATCAAGATTTTTTTAAGACGTTACCCAAAGCAATACAAAACCAAGTAAGAACTAAATTTATATACAGGTATGAGTTTACAATGAAAGACAAGCGTTTCTTTGATAAATTCGGCATTAGCAATCTATTACAGGACATTTTAGAAGTTCCTAATACAAAGTGGCGTGAAATTGGAGTAAGTCTGTTAAACGCTAACTTTCAAGCTAAGATTAAAAAAATAAGAGATACAACTAAGTTGAAACCTATTGAACGCATATTAGCGCTCCAATTTCACATAGATATCCATGAGAATAAGTTGTCCCCAATGCAAATAAGAACAAAGTATGTTTCGCCACAAAAAGGTAAACTAGCTAAAAATAGGGCTGGAAAATTGTGGGAAAAGATATATCAATACGAAAGTCAAGACCATTCAAAGGAGGTAGCAAATAGCTATAAGGATATCACATATTTTGACAACATATTTTTTGCCCCTGTTCCGAGCGTTTGATGCTCGGTAAAAGTTATCATTTTTGATACCCTTGTGTTTAACTGTTTTCTTGTTTTTTGCAATCCCATTGATGGCATTTTTTGCCAAAAACACATAAAGTCTTACATTGTAATGTTTTCCTTGTTTTCGTATTAAATCCCCTATAAATGCTTATTTTATTAGTTTACGACTATTTAAAGCTAAATAGTTATTAACTGAAACGATTATTTCCTTAAAACCTATAAACCTTACTATCCTTTATTTACAGGCATCACAACTATTTTTTAAACAATTCTTATTAACATCAAATAGCAAATTTGTAAAGAAAAACGGCTTGACTTTATTTAATTACTGTTATACATTTGTTGTATGGCGCACGCTTTACACCCGCTAAACAATGGGATTAACGTGTGTTTAACAAGACTTTTAAAAATATGAGTTTAACACGAATGTTAGGATTTAGGATTTACGAAGCGGATGCCGCTGATGTTGAAATTCTTGCACAAAAAAAAGGATTCGCTAATGTTTCAGAATATTTAAGACATACACTTTACACCGCTTTAAATAAACCTATTCCGGTTAGGGTTGATATTGCAATTCCATTCAAAGCATTGGCGCAAAAAGAAAGAGTATCGGTTGAAGTCCCTTCACCGGCAGTACAGCAAGTAATGGACAAGTATAAAAACAAATAAAATAATGGAGAAACAAGAAGTAGATGCAATGATTGAAAATAGATTATTGCATAAAGAAAAAGATTCGACAATCTTAAAGCTTTCATCTGAAAACAAGGAAGTGATTGAGAAAAACACTTTGCTTAAAAAAGACATTGAAAAAATGTATTATGATCAGGAACTTTTAAAAACTGAATTAAAGCAAGCAAATGAGGCTTTAAAAAAAACAGCCGAAGTTAAAGTTGTTGCGCCTGTTGAGCTGGAAGACACAGCCACAAAGGAGAAAACAATCATTCTGCATAATAAAATAGTGGCAATTATGAACGCTGATAGTCAGCGTTCCATTGAATCGGTAAAACTAGAGGAGTTGCTTGGTCGGAAGCCTGAGAAAAACGAAACGATTGGGGATTTAAAACTTTATAAGGTGTATTTAACGCAGAAATATAAACTAGATAGGTAAGATATACCTTGATCCGGTATGATAAGAGGGGGCGGCTTTCATCGGGTTAAAATTAATTTTTCCGCCCCTTTTTTTTGTTAAAAAGATTGTTTGTAAGTGTTTAACAGTGATTTTAAACATACCGTTAAACAGTATATGTTTGTTGTATGGAATTACAACAAGAAAAAATATGTGCTGTTTGTGGGAAGGAATACACAGCTAAAGCAATAAGCAAAACGTGTTCAAATTATTGTAGAGCGGCGTTAAGCATATTGAATAATGTCGAAAAAAGAAGGGCTTTAGTTATGGCCAGACAAATAGTAGATAAAAATCAACTAAAAGCATTTTAAAGACATAGAGAGTAAATCTCAGCGACAAGGTCGCCAGTCCTACAAGAAGGGCAATGCTGGAGAGCAACCTAGACACGGGAGGAAGCGACTGAAACATTAAGCTTCAAACATAGTACGTCAGAGCGAAGCGACTAAAAAAAGTTTCAAATTTTAAAAGTGAGAAAAACTCCGGCGGCTTTGTCCGCCGTAAATTAATTGAGTTAGTGCAAAAAAAAAG
>JBKJPW010000175.1:0-3759 GCA_046594225.1 Bacteroidia bacterium | reverse complement strand
TTTGATGGCATTGAACATATTATTCATTTAGCAGGAAGTGGGATTGCAGATAAACGCTGGACTTACGCTCGTAAAAAAGATATTATTGATTCAAGAGTAAACAGTATGCACTTAATTACTTCTGTTGTAAAAAAGAAAAACCTACACTTAAAATCATTTGTTGGAGCAAGCGCCATTGGCATTTATGGCATGACTTCTTCTGATAAAATATACACAGAAACTGATACAGGCACAGACGATTTTTTATCTCAATCATGCGTTCAATGGGAAAATTCGTACCAAAAAATTCAATCACTTTCAACTAAAACATGTAGTATTAGAATTGGAGTTGTTTTAAATAAAGATGGAGGCGCTTTAAAAAAATTATTACCTATTTTTAAATTAGGGTTAGGGTCAGCAGTGGGTACTGGAAAACAATATATGCCTTGGATTCACTTAGATGACTTAGTCTCTGTTTTTTGTGAAGCGTTATTTAATCCAAATTATACTGGAATTTACAATGCCGTTTCATCAGAAGAAACCACTAGTAACTCTTTCTCAAAACAACTAGCGAAAAGTCTTTCAAAACCATTTTTCTTGCCTAATGTGCCCAGTTTTGCTCTCAAGTTAGTGTTTGGAGAGATGGCAAATGTACTTTTAGAAGGCTCTCGTGTAAGTAATTTCAAGCTAATAAATAATGGATTTACGTTTAAATACCCTACTCTTTCTGAGGCTTTGAATGAAATAGTTTTCGAAAAATAATTCTTGACTTTTATTGTGATTTCGTACAATATTTTCGCAAAAAAAGAGTTATATTAGCCTAGTCTTTTATAAAAAAATTATGTGTGGAATTGTAGGATATATTGGAAATCGCGATGCGTTTCCAATTTTAATTAAGGGTTTACAACGTTTAGAATACCGTGGCTATGATAGCGCGGGCGTAGCAATGATTTCTCCTGAAGGAATTTTAAACGTTTACAAGAAAAAAGGTAAAGTATCTGATTTATTAGAGTCATGTAAAGGCAAAGATAAATCTGGGAATATTGGAATTGGGCACACGCGTTGGGCAACTCATGGAGAACCCAATGATGTTAACTCTCACCCACATTATTCTCAAACAAAAGATTTAGTAATTATTCATAATGGTATTATTGAAAATTACTCTTCTATTAAAGAAGGTTTACAAAAACGCGGGCATACTTTTTTATCTGAAACAGATACAGAAGTATTGATTCATTTAATTGAAGATATCCGTCAGCACGAAGTAGGTATGAAATTAGGGCATGCGGTAATGGCAGCTTTAAAACAAGTTAACGGCGCATATGCTATTGTTATTTTAGATAAAAATGATCCAGATACATTAATAGCTGCTAAAAAAGGCAGTCCGATGGTTATTGGAGTTGGTAAAGATGAATACTTTATTGCTTCTGATGCTTCGCCAATTGTTGAGTACACAAAAAATGTAGTTTATATTGAAGATGAGCATGTAGCTATTATTCGCCGTGGCGAAGAATTAAAAATCAGAACCATTCGCGATAAAGAAATTACACCTTATGTTCAAGAATTAGAAATGGAATTAGAAGCTATTGAAAAAGGCGGCTACGACCATTTTATGTTGAAAGAAATTTATGAGCAACCGCGTTCAATCTTTGATAGTATGCGTGGGCGTTTAAATTCGGAAACTGGTCATTTAAAAATGGGTGGTATTGAAGAACATGAAGGTAAGTTTAAAAATGCCAAACGTATTTTAGTTATTGCTTGTGGTACATCCTGGCATGCAGGTATGGTGGCTGAATATTTATTTGAAGAATATGCTCGTATACCTGTTGAAGTAGAATATGCTTCTGAATTTAGATACCGTAATCCAATTATTTATCCTGATGATATTGTGATTGCTATTTCTCAAAGTGGAGAAACAGCAGATACATTAGCCGCTATTGAATTAGCAAAAGCAAAAGGTGCTACTATTTTTGGAGTATGTAATGTGGTAGGTTCTTCTATTGCACGTGCAACACACGCAGGTTCATATACTCATGCTGGGCCAGAAATTGGTGTAGCATCAACAAAAGCATTCACTGCACAAGTTACAGTATTAACTTTAATGGCATTACACGTTGCTAAAGTAAAAGGTGCAATTGCAGAAAGTAGATACCGTCAGTTATTATATGAAATGGAATCTATTCCTGCTAAAGTGGAAGAAGTTTTAAAACTAAATGATTCTATTAAATTAATTGCTGCCGAATATAAAGATGCATCTAATGCTTTATACTTAGGAAGAGGCTACTCTTTTCCAGTTGCATTAGAAGGTGCCTTAAAATTAAAAGAGATTTCTTATATACATGCTGAAGGCTATCCTGCTGCAGAAATGAAACATGGTCCGATTGCATTAATTGATGAGGCCATGCCTGTTTTTGTTATTGCAACTAAAGGTGCCAACTACGAAAAAGTAGTCAGTAATATTCAGGAAGTAAAAGCTCGTAAAGGAAGAATTATTGCCATTGTTACTGCTGGAGATGTTGAAGTTAAAAAAATGGCAGAACATGTGATTGAAATTCCTGAAACGGACGAATCATTAGTGCCATTAGTGTCTGTTATTCCTTGGCAATTGCTGTCATACCACATCGCAGTCATGCGCGGATGTAATGTTGATCAACCAAGAAATTTAGCGAAGAGTGTAACCGTTGAGTAACATAAAATTATAAACTAAAATCCCCGACTAATTGGCCGGGGATTTTTTATTTCTTTTTATTTTTACTACTGTATGCTTGATAAACAGCCTCTAATTCTTCGTACCAAGCATCGCCGTATTTTCTTATTAAAGGTTCTTTTAAAAATTTATATACTGGCACATTTAATTGCTGGCCGCATTCACAAGCTGGTTTACAAATATGCCACGAATGATAATTAACGGCGTCATATTCTTTATACTCTTTTATTCTAATAGGATACAAATGACAAGAAATTGGTTTCTTCCAATCAATCTTTCCATCTAAATAAGCTTGTTCAATAGCACACTTAGCAATATTTTTATCATCAAAAAATACAAAAGCGCATTCACCGCCATCACTTACTAAAGTTGTTGTGTAGTCTCCATCAGAGTCTAAAATATAAGTTCCATTTTTTTCAACAGCTTCAATCCCATTTGCGTTCATATAAGGCTTTACTTCTGGATATACCTTATCTAGTATTTTCAGTTCTTTTTTATCCAAAGGGGCGCCACTATCTCCCGAAACACAACATTCTCCTTTGCACGCATTTAAGTCACATACAAATTTTTTATCAAAAATATCTTCAGAAATAAGAGTATGGTTAATAGCTATCATGCAGCAAAGGTACAATAAATAAAAGCTGATAAAAAGGATTTGATTAATTGATAAGAGTTATATTTGAATAGCTATAAATTACAAAATGAAAAAAGTACTCGTTGTTTATTATTCTCAAACCGGACAAGCAAAACAAGCTTTAGATGCCACATTAATTCCATTTAAAGAAAACGAAAACTATCAATTAGAGTATTTATTAATTAAGCCAAAAAAAGCATTTCCATATCCGTGGAGTTATACGCAGTTTTTTGATATTTTTCCAGAAACGGTTCACGGCATTCCTTGTGAATTAGAAAAACTGGATATAGACACAACTACAAACTATGATTTAGTGATTATGGCTTATCAACCATGGTTTTTAAGTATATGCGTTCCTATTAGTAGTTTTTTACAAAGTCCAGAGGCTAAACAATTATTAGCTAATAAACCAGTGATTACTATTATTAATTGTAGAAAT
>JBKJPW010000110.1:0-12739 GCA_046594225.1 Bacteroidia bacterium | reverse complement strand
TTTAATCTGGAAAAAGAAAGTATCAGAAACCATTAAATCTACTATCTATACTGTAGATATTTTTAAAAACGGTAAATTTCAAATGCTATTTAATACCGAAAATTACTTGCACTTAATCGATAGAAATGGAAATTATGTTCAAGGCTTTCCTATTAAATTACCTGCTAAGGTTACTTCAAATATGAGTTTATTAGATTATGAAGGCAATAAAGATTATCGAATACTTTTAGCTTGTGCCGATAAAAGGATTTATAATTTTAATTTATATGGTTTAAAAACAGAAGGCTTTGTGCCAGTAAAAACAGATGCAATCGTTACCTTACCAATTAATTTTGTACACGTTGGAGCGAGTGATTATTTAATTACGGCAGATGTGTCTGGAAAAATATATGCGTTTAGCAGAAAAGGAGAAGGACGAATTGATTTTAAAAATAGAACCATTCAACATTTGGAACATTTACATGTATTAACTGGGAATAACTTAGATAATACCAAATTGGTTTATGTAGATGATAAAAATAATCTACTCAATAAAATTTCATTCACAGATAAAAAAGAAACGTTAAAAATTGGAGACGAATTAAATGGCTTTAAAACTTCTTTTGCTTTAGTAAATGATGATTCCCAATCAGACCTGTTAGTTTACGGAAATGGCGCATTGTATGCTTACGATTTATTTACCAGTAAATTAGTAGAATATTTTAACGAATTAGCAGTATATGACGATGCTCAGTTAGTGCAAACAAGCGATAATAATTGGTTTTTAGGATTTGATAAAACAGGACAAAAAATCGATGTCATTAATACGTCAGGAAAGTTAGCCACATCTTTATTAAATAGTAACCATAAGCCATTAGTGAGTAACTTATATAAAAATGGAAAAAGTTACGTTTTATTAATTAGCGGTAGTAAAATTTCTTGTCAGGAATTTAAGTAGGTTTGAACCATATATTTAAATAAGCAAGGGTCAATGCTTTTATAAAACAAATCTACTTTCAGAAATTTCTTCAACTATCCTTTTATGAACTTTTATGCCTTATATGGTTCAAAAAAATATATTATAATAGCGGTTAAACCTAATACTCAAACTTACCAAACTCCGATTCAATTGTTACTTTTTTACCATCAAATTTTTCTACTCTCCCAATAATTTGAGCATCTACATTAAATGATTTAGAAATATCAATTACTTGTTGTGCTAATTCTTGTGGCAAATAAACTTCTAAACGATGCCCCATATTAAATACCTTATACATTTCCTTATAATCAGTTTGGCTTTGCTCGCGTATCATTTTAAATAACGGAGGCAATGGGAACATATTATTTTTGATAATATGTACGCCTTCTACAAAATGCAATACTTTAGTTTGCGCGCCGCCACTACAATGTACAATGCCGTTAATTTTTGTTCCTAATGTTGATAGTAATTTTTTTACAATTGGCGCGTAAGTTCGTGTAGGAGATAAAACTAATTTACCTGCGCTTATTTGTTCTTTAAATTCTTTGCCGTTAATATCAGTATAGCTTACGTCAATTTTATCTGTTAATCCTAATTGTCCGCAATAGGTTACTTCAGTTGGTAAATTAGTGTCGTAAGATTCCGGATACTTTTCAGCAACTGCTTTGCTAAATACATCATGGCGAGCGCTTGTTAAACCATTGCTCCCCATACCGCCATTATATTCGGTTTCGTAAGTTGCTTTACCAGATGAAGATAAACCAACAATTACATCATCCGCTTTTATTTGGTGATTAGAAATAACATCCGCTTGTTTCATTCTACAAACAACAGTACTGTCCACAATTAAGGTACGAACTAAATCTCCTACGTCAGCTGTTTCGCCACCTGTTGAACGAATATCAATGCCGTTATCGCGTAAATTTTGCAATACTTCTTCAGTACCGTTTATGATAGCAGAAATTACTTCACCAGTAATTAAACCTTTGTTACGACCAATAGTAGAAGACAATAAAATATTATTGGTAGCACCAACACAAATCAAATCATCAATATTCATAATCACCGCATCTTGTGCAATGCCTTTCCAAACACTCAAATCTCCAGTTTCTTTCCAATATACATAGGCTAAAGACGATTTTGTGCCTGCGCCATCAGCATGCATAATAATGCAATGCTCGTTGCTCCCAGTTAAATAATCAGGAACAATTTTACAAAAGGCTTGAGGAAATAATCCTTTATCAATATTGGAAATAGCATTATGAACATCTTCTTTAGATGCAGAAACGCCACGTAAATTATATTTTAAGTCTGACATTGGTTTGAAGCTAATAAAGCCCAAAGATAGAAGAAAATGGTGAAAAGCAGAAGAGACTTTTTAACCACATAGTAACATAGAAGCTGGCAGTAAGGATGTTTCACAAATTAAAGAATGTATACAAATATTCTTTATGACCTTTTATGACTTTTATGGTTCAAAAAACTAATTAAAATTGTTATTCTACTTCACAATTACCAACTTTTTGTTAGTAATGCCCGCACTGCCTTTAATGCTAATATTGTAAATACCAGCTGCTAGATAGCCTGCATCAATAGTACCTTTAGCGTTTTCAATGATTTGAGATAAAACACTATTACCAGTTATATCTAAAATTTGAATGAATTGTTTTTCTTTAGTATTTAATTCAATAGTGAAATTGCCATTAGTTGGGTTTGGGTATATGGATACTGATTTTTCAGATAATTCTTTAATTCCAACATCTGATATTATAGAATTATATGTTGTGTTGGTTACAATTGGCGTATTGTAATCAAAATATATATAAGCAGTATTTTTTATTTTATAAGGTGCTATCCATGTTGTTTTTGGTTTAACACGGTATTGCACAAAACCTATTGAACCACGCAGATTAGTCGAGCTATCAGGCAACATAATATTTGGGAATCGCACATTTAAAATATTACCATTTACAGATGTATTATTGTAATGACTGTAATTAATAACTTGAAAAGTTTCTAAATCTAACATACTGTCTAAAGTATCTGATAAGCGAATATTAATAGCTGTTGCGTTACCAGTATTTTGAAAATGAATGGTATAAGTTAACCAGTCATTAAATCCTGGCGCAACATCAATAGGATATACTTCCTTGATATTTGGGTCATATGAGTTGCTGACAGAATAGCAATCTTGATACGTATTATTACTAGCGTCATTATCACCAATTGTTGGAGTAATATTGGCATTGATGCAGATTAAATCATTAGCTTGAGCTGTTGTATCAGTCTGAAATATTAATTGAAAAGAAGTAGAATTATTAATCGCACTAAAATCAGAAATAGAATATGTAAATACATTTCCGTTAACTGTTGGAATAAGTGCTCCAATCGAAGGCGCAATATACGTTAGTGGACCGATAATAGTGAAGGTTAAAGTTCCGCTAATATTAGAAGCACAATTCATGTTATACCATTTGTACATGTCACCAGCCATTACCGTTAAGGTATGAGTTTGGCCAGGAAAAACAAGCCCATTTGTTACTATTGATTGAACACCTATATCAAAACCAGGCTTGCAATTTATGCCAAAGTTTACATTACTCACTCTAGGTGTACTAGCATTTAGAACAATTGTTGAATCAATCCCCGGATTAGAGCAAATAATTTTATAAGGTCTATCTAAAGTGTCAATTACGACTTTATAATTTCCTGCTGGTAAAGCAAAATTATATTTTGCATTTAGAAATGCACTAGCATTTGCTATCAATGTATTGTTATTGTCATAAAGCTTTAATGGAATATTATTTAAAATTGGGTAATTATTGAATATGCAATTACTATCGATATCATTGTATGCAGCACCTTCTATCCCTTCAAAAGAATTGCAGTTATTAGGGTTAGTAACAGTATTTGTAGAAGTACATAGAGGATATGCCAAAGTTGCTGCATCCATAAATGGGCTGTGATTTGGTAAACACGTAAAAGGATTATTATTTAAAACAAAATATAATATTGAACTAGGAAAACTTGGAAAGCAATTAATATTGTTAGATGCGCATAACAATTCTTGAAGGTGAGGAGGTAGTGTTGGTAAAGATGTAAGTTGATTTCCTGAACATTTTAAACTTATTATGCCATTAGGAAGATAGCTAATAGATGAAACTTGATTATTATCAAATTCTAAGATATATGTATTAATTGGAAGCGGGGGAAGATTAGTAATCAAATTAGAGTTAAATTTTAAATTCCAAATATCAGTTGGCATATTTGGAAATGCAGTTACTTGATTATTACTAAAATTAAGAGATTGAAGTGTATTAGGAAGAAGGGGTAAAGAATTTAACTGATTTGTTGAACAATCAAGATTAGCTAGATTAATAGGAAGGGTCGGTAAAGAAGTTAAAGAATTACTGTTTGAATAAAGTGTTTTTAATTGATTTGGTAAGGTCGGTAATCCAGAAATATTATTTGATCCACAATCAAGGTATTCTAGTGATGTTGGGAGATTTGGTAAAGTTGTTATATTATTAACTCCACATAACAATTCTTTTAAATTTGTTGGAAGTGAAGGTAAATTTGTAATTAAATTGCTGCTACAATCCAATTTAATAAGTGTAGTTGGAAAGTTTGGCGCCACTCCTGTAATATAGTTGACACTACAGTTTAAGTATAACAATGTCGGTGGTAATATTGGAAAACTTGTAACATAGTTCTTTCTGTAAGATAACTTTTTTAGCCCCATTGGCAAAGTAGGAAGCGAACCAAGGCCATGTCCATTAATTTCTAAAGTATCTAATTGTGAAGGTAAATTTGGCAATGAAGCTAAGAATGGAGAAAATGTTTTGTTACAAACAAGTGTTTTTAAAGAGCTCGGTAATACAGGTAATGCAGTTAATTCATTATTTGAACAAATTAAAGTTTCAAGAGAATTTGGTAAAATAGGAAGGTTTGAGATTTGATTATAATCACATTTTAAATAGAGTAAAGTATTTGGTAAATTATTTAATGCAATAATATTATTGGTTGAACAGTCAAGGCTTTTTAATGTTTTGAAATATTGTATGCCATGTAAATTAGAAATCCATTTGTAATATACATCAACATTAGTCCTTGTGGTCACTGCTAAACTCGTTGTATCCATCTGATTTCCACTCATAGCAGATGGGACATTTGCTTGCAACCATGCTCTGAAATTAGGATCAGGTATAGTTACATACTGTGCTTTAAGGTTTGTTAAACAAACGATTAAAGCCAATAAGGTAAATAGTTTTTTCATAGTACAAATTTCTTATATAAATGTACGTACATTTACTGTGATAATTAGTTACATTGTTAAAAGAGTTGTTTAATCTAATAGATGATTGCATTTTACCGATAAGTGATTGCCAAAACCATATAAGGCGCGCGACGCCCTATATGGTTCAAAACAAACCAATTGTTTATTCTACTTCACGCAATAACCAAAAAACACATAAGTTCATTTTCAGACAAAAAACAAATCCTTTATGATCTTATATGTCTTATATGGTTAAAATTATTCTACTTCACTATCACTAATTTTTTATTAGTAACCGAAGTATTTCCTTTAATACTGATATTATAAATACCAGCTGCTAAATAGTTGGCATCTATATGTACTTTACCGTTTTCGATGGTTTGAGTTAAAACAATATTACCAGCCATATCATATAATTGTACTAATTGTTTTTCTTTACTTTCTAATTGTATTGTAAATACACCATTAGTTGGGTTTGGATAAACAGCTACATGACTTTCTTTTTGTTCTTCAATACTTGTAGTAATATCTAAAATAGAGTTAAGCGTTGTGTTGGTAACAATTGGCGCATTAAAATCAAAATAAATATAAGCCGTATTTTTAATTTTATAAGGTCTTGCCCACGTTGCTTTTGGTTTTAAACGATATTGTACAAATCCTATGGATCCTTCAGGATTACTGCCACTATCTGGTAATTGAATGTTTGCAAAGTATACAGATAATACGCGGCCATTTAATTGAATATTATTTTCATGACTATAATCCGTTACTTGAAAAGTAGTTAAATCTAATTCAGTATCTAATGTATCTGCCAACATAATATTAAAGGCTGGGGCATTTCCTGTATTTTGAAAATGAATGGTGTAAGTTAACCAATCATTAAAATTAGGTTCAACATCAATAGGATATACTTCTTTAATATTTGGATCATGAGAGTTAACCACATTATAACACATTGTATAAGTATTATTTGCCGGATAATTATCGCCATTTATAGGAGTCACTTTTGCATTTACGCATATTACATCGCCAGCTTGTGCGGTAGTAAAGGGCTGCATGATTAATTTAAAACTATTTGGATTATTAACTGTTGCAAAATCGGCAATTGAATAAGTATATATATTTCCCGAAACACTTGGTACTAGAGCACCATTTGCCGGAGAAATGTAGGCTACAGGTCCAGTAATAACAAAGGATAAGGTGCCACTAATACCCGAACTACAATTTAAATTATACCATTTTGATAAATCGCCACTGTTAATAGTTAGCACATGTGGTTGGCCTGGAAAAATAATTCCACATGTGGTAATAGATTGAATACCAATGTCAAAACCTGGCTTACAATCTAATGCAAAATTAACATTGGTATCTAATACGGCTACCGTTAAAGTGCTATCTATGCCAGGATATATACAAGTTGCTTGGTATGGTTTTCCAACGGTATCAACTATTACTTGGTATGTATTTGCCGAATCTAAAAAATGATAAACACCATTTGATGCCGTGTAAGTACTTCCTAATAAATTTGAATTAACATCGTATATTTTTAATGGCACATTTTTTAAATTTCTATCACCAACATTTTTCACGCAATTTGTATTTACATCGGTGTATGTAAAACCAACAATGCCAAATGATGTAGGGCAATTAAATGGGTTGCCAGCGGCACATAAAGGATATAGTAAAGTAACAGAATCCATTACAGGAATATAATTTGGCAAACATGTAAATGGATTGTTTGAAATATTTAGATACATAGAGATTGAAACAAAAGGTTCAAAACAATGTATTTGATTAGAACTACAATCTAAGTAGGCTAAACTTGGAGGTAGTGTTGGCAAACTAGTAATTTGATTATTGTTACATTCTAATCTTCCTAGTGAATTTGGTAATGTAGGCAAACTATCTAACGAATTTGCTCTACAATTTAAAAACCCTAATGTATTTGGTAAAGTTGGCAAACTAGTTAATTGATCTGATACGCATTCTAATACATTCAGTGATGCTAAAGCAGGTAATGTTAGTAAAGGATTATTGCTGCAAATAAGTGTGCTTAATGAATTTGGTAAGGTTGGAATGGCTTGTAATGAATTTGATTGGCAATCTAAAAATTGTAAGGCATTTGGTAATGTTGGTAAACTTGTTAAGTTATCGTTAGTACAGTATAAAATACTTAATGAGTTAGGTAGAGCTGGAAGTCCTGCTGATAAAGGATTTGAACTACATATTAACTTGAACAAAGCATTTGGTAATGTTGGTAAATTAGTCATGTTATTTGAAGCACAATTAATAATAGTTAATGAATTTGGCAAGGTAGGTAATGTTGATAATTGATTGCCAGAACAATCTAAAAACACGAGTGAATTAGGTAAAGTGGGTAAGCTTGAGATACTATTATTGCTGCAAATTAAATGTACTAAACTGTTTGGTAATGCTGGAAGCGCTGATAGTTGATCAGAGCTACAATCTAAATACACTAATTTATTTGGCAGACTAGGTAACGTTTGTAATGGATTATTACTACAATTCATTGTTATTAATGAATCTGATAACGTGGGCAATGCTTGCAAGTTATTGCTTGAGCATGTAAATGAAGTCAGCCCAATGGGTAGTGCTGGCATGATGCTTATGTTATTATTGTAACAGTTAAAATGTTGTAACGAATCGGGTAATAATGGCAAGCTATCTAATTGATTTTGCCAGCATTCAAAATACTTTATACTATTTGGTAAAGCAGGTAAACTATCTAATAGATTTCGTGAACATGTAAAATACATTAATCCATTTGGTAGTTGTGGAAGGCTATCAAGTGCATTGCCGTCACAAATTAATGTGTCAAGCATGCTTGGTAAAGCTGGTAAGTAAGATAATTTAATAGTATAGGGATAATATGTGTTGATACTACAGTTTAATGTTTTTAAAGAATCAAAGTATTGTGCTCCGTCTAAACTTGCTACACATTTATTTTGAATGATTATTTGTTTTCTTGAGGTGACATCAATATGAGCGGTATCCATTTGATTTCCATTCATTGCCGCAGGAATGTTTATTTGTAACCAAGATGCAAAACTTGTATCGTTAATGGTAACATAATTTTGTGCGTTGATGCTTGTTAAACAAAGCATGAAGGCTAGTAGTGATAATAATTTTTTCATAATAGTAAGTTTTAATGTATTTCTGAAGTAAAATTAGAGTATACATACTTCACTATTTTAAAGGATTGGTAGTTGTAGAGTTTAAACTAATAGATGGCGACTTTTTGGCGATAAGTGATATAGAAAAAATGCCATTCTTTTATAATAGCTATCTGATCCAACATCTAGTAGCATATTTATCATACATTAGTAAGTGTGCGGCTGCTTTTGGCAATTCGGTGCGAATCGCCATTCTGGGTTGTTTTGCGCGGGGTAAATGGAGATTGGCGAATTGTCTTGAATTTTTGGTTCTTTTTTTTCAAGAAAAAAGAACATAACGAGTCAAATACGTTTTAAGTGATGCTAAGAATTCATTATGAAATGAATTACTTGTGGTTAAATCCGTTAAGTGATTAAACAAAAAGCGTCTTGGGATTACCAAAACGCTTTTTTGAATATTATATAAAGTGAGATTCTGCTTCTCGACTCCGCTCGAAGTGACAGTTCAGAATGACAGTAAAACTAAAACACCTCTTTAGCTACACGCTTAGTGCTATCAGAAGTTCCCATGGTGTAGTAATGTAAACAAGGCGCTTTCGCTTTTTTAAGCTCTTTACTTTGTTCAATACACCATTTAATACCTATTTCCTTAACTGCTTTATCGTCTTTACATTTTTCTAATTCCACAAATAAATCTTGTGGTAAATCAATATGAAAAATTTTAGGCAAAGCAATTAATTGAGCACGAGAGCTTAGTATTTTTAAACCTGGAATAATAGGCACATTAATATCGTTTTTGCGACATAGATCAACAAATTCAAAATATTTTTTATTGTCAAAAAACATTTGTGTTACTATATAATCTGCGCCAGCGTCTACTTTGGCTTTTAACCATTTCATATCGCTGTATAAATTTGGAGCTTCAAAATGTTTTTCAGGATAGCCCGCAATTCCCATACAAAAATCGGTTGGCGAAGCATCTTTCATTTCATCATCTAAATAAAGACCGCTATTCATGTCTTTAATTTGCTTTACCAAATCAATTGCATAATTGTGTCCACCTGGTTCAGGTATAAACTGAGATTCGGTTTTGATACTATCTCCGCGTAATGCTAATACATTATCAATACCTAAAAACTGTAAATCAATTAACGCATTTTCTGTTTCTTCGCGAGTAAAACCACCACAAATAATGTGAGGTACAGCTTCTACAGTATAGCGGTTCATAATAGCCGCACAAATACCAACTGTACCTGGTCGCTTACGAATACTTACTTTTTCTAAGTAGCCTCCGTCACGTTTTTTATAAATGTATTCCTCGCGATGATAAGTAACATCAACAAAGGCTGGCTTAAATTCCATTAAAGGATCAATGCCGTCAAAAATAGATTGAATACTTTTCCCTTTTAAAGGTGGAAGTATTTCAATGGAGAATAAAGTGTCTTTCGCAGATTTAAGATGTTCGGTAATTTTCATAAGTAGATCTTATTGTTTTTTAATTGGCTTATGGTTTATTCATGTTATACCTGCAATAGTTTAGATTGTTGTAACATGAATATTTCATATAATAATATAATAGGTTACAAATGTAACCATATACTACAATTTAAAAAAGGCCTATAAAGATATTATTGGATTAAAACCTATATCCAAAATTTAACCCAAATTTAAAGGCGTTTAAAGGAAATGTATTTTTATTATAATTTGTTGCTTTTGTAAAATCATCGGCTGTTTTGTAGGTGTCAAGACGATATCCAACGGCGGCTAACATCATTATGTTAAAATTCTTCGTTACTCTAAATAAAACCCCATTATCTAACATAATATTGGTTCTTTGAATAGTAAATTTATTATCTGTTGTATTGATACTGCCAGAATACCCAGTATTAGCGTCATAAAAACTTTCACTTTTGTCGTATGTACCTGTAAATTGCGAAGAGCCGATGTATGGCCCTACAAAATGTGTTACTGCACGACGACCACTTGTTTGAAAATGAATACCTAACCCAACCTCATAAGTTTTATTTACATATTTGAAATTTGAAATTGTTACGGAGTAAGCCGATTGATTGTAGTAGTAGTAATTATTACCTGAAAAAATAGTATTAACACTTTGTGTAAAGTAAGGCGCTGAAAACCCAACAGATACTGGCACGTAAACATGTAAATAATTTTTAGCAAACTCACGAATATAATTAATACTTAACGACCCATTTAAAGGCTCCATGATATTGAAGGAAATTAAATTCTTGCTTGATACTAGATCGTCAAAAGCGGCTTTTTCAATGCTATCTCTATTAATTCTTGGCGAAGGAGTATAATTATTATAAACTACAAATGGAGTTTCGCCAGGAGTTACAGGAGCAACTTCAGTAGTTGTAATTACTTCATGCACGCCATTTTGGTAAATGATAAGCGCAATATCTTTTTTTGAAACAGTTATCGTTGGCCCATCCTGATAAGTAAAAAGTTTATATTTTATTTCAGTTGGATTGATTTCTAAAATTTTAACATCTACTTTGGAATTGTCTTTTTTAAATAATTGGTCTTGGGAATAACCAGTAGTTGAAATACAGAATAGTAAACAAATAAGAATTTTCTTCATAATAAATAGAGCTAGAGTATTAATATAATAAAGATAATTAAATTATTCGTAACAAAGTCGTGTTTTTTTGCCACAAATGTTTGCCTAGCGGTATTATATTTATAAATTTGGCTAACTTTTTTTAAAACTATTCAAAACCCGTATTATGAGCAAAATAAAAGTAGCAAACCCAGTTGTGGAATTAGATGGTGACGAAATGACTCGCATCATTTGGAAATTTATTAAAGATAAATTAATTGTTCCTTATTTAGATGTAGATATTAAATACTATGACTTAGGTATGGAGTATCGTGATGAAACAAATGATCAAGTAACGATTGATGCTGCTGAAGCAATCAAAAAATATGGTGTTGGTATTAAATGTGCTACTATTACGCCTGATGAAGCTCGTGTAAAAGAGTTTAATTTAAAGCAAATGTGGAAATCACCTAACGGAACTATTCGTAACATCCTAGATGGTACTGTATTTCGTGAGCCAATTGTTTGCAAAAACGTTCCTCGTTTAGTTTCTAACTGGACAGCTCCAATTATTGTTGGTCGTCATGCATTTGGTGATCAATACAAAGCAACAGATTTCATAGTGCCTGGAAAAGGAAAATTAACCATGAAGTTTGAAGGTGAGGATGGAAAAGTAATTGAACACGAAATTTTCCAATTTAAAGGCGCAGGCGTTGCAATGGGTATGTATAACGTAGAAGAGTCAATCCGTGGATTTGCTCACTCTTGTTTTAACGTAGCATTAAACAAAAAATGGCCTTTATATTTATCTACTAAAAATACCATCTTAAAAAAATACGATGGTCGTTTTAAAGATATTTTCGAAGAAATTTATCAAGCAGATTACAAAGCAAAATACGAAGCAGCTGGTATCGTATACGAACACCGTTTAATTGATGATATGGTTGCATCTGCTTTAAAATGGAATGGAAATTTTGTTTGGGCTTGTAAAAATTATGATGGTGACGTTCAGTCTGATTCAGTAGCTCAAGGATTTGGATCTTTAGGTTTAATGACTTCTGTATTAATTACTCCTGATGGAACTATTATGGAAGCTGAAGCAGCTCATGGTACGGTGACTCGTCACTTCCGTGATCACCAAAATGGTAAACCAACATCTACAAATCCAATCGCCAGTATTTTTGCTTGGACACGTGGTTTAGAGTTTCGTGGTAAATTAGATAATAATCAAGAGTTAATTAATTTCTGTCAGGCTTTAGAACAAGTTTGTGTGGAGACTGTTGAATCTGGTAAAATGACTAAAGACTTAGCAGTTTGTACGCATGGTAATAAAGTAAATCATGGCGAACATTATTTATATACTGAAGAATTTTTAGATGCAATTGATTCTAACTTGAAAAAGAAATTAGGTAAATAACAATAGTCTAGAAAGTTGAAAAGTTAAGAAGGTTTAGAAAGTTTTTTAAAAGCATCTAAACTTTCAAACTAAATAGCTTTCTAAACTTTATAACTTCAAAATGAATCAAGAATTATTCGATAGAGTAGAGAATGCCTTAAAAACCATTCGCCCTTATTTAGAGGCAGATGGTGGTGATGTGGAGTTGCTCGAAATAGTTGACGGAAATACTGCTATGCTTGAATTAAAAGGGGCTTGCAGTACTTGCAGCATGAGTCACATGACGATGAAAGCAGGCGTTGAGGAAACTATTATGAGAGCAGTGCCTGAAATAAAACATGTGCAAGCTACTAGATCTTAATTTTTAAATGCAAACATAAAAGTCCTATTCAATTTTGAGTAGGACTTTTTT
>JBKJPW010000032.1:0-4677 GCA_046594225.1 Bacteroidia bacterium | reverse complement strand
GTTGGTCGTTTAATAAATGGATATTCTAAATCGGTATCAGTAAATAAAATTTAAGTGTATTACACATAGCCTTTCTCCTTAAAACTTACAACTTATACTTACCATGAACGTATCCATTATAAAATACAACGCAGGAAACATACAATCTGTTTTATTCGCATTAGAACGAATTGGCATTAATGCTATTGTAACAGATAATGTTGAACAATTAAAAACTTCAGACAAAGTCATTTTTCCAGGAGTTGGCGAAGCAAGTTCGGCTATGCAATATCTAAAGGAAAAAAACTTAGATGAAGTGATTATTAATTTAAAACAGCCCGTATTAGGTATCTGTTTAGGCATGCAATTAATGTGTCACTCTTCTGAAGAAGGAAATACAAAATGTTTAGGCATCTTTAATAATACTATCAAACTGTTCAAAGGAGATGTCAAAGTTCCTCAAATGGGATGGAATACTATTCACGATTTGAAAACCACTTTATATAAAGGCATTAAAGAAAATGAACACATGTATTTTGTTCATAGTTACTATGCTGAAATAAGCGAACATACTATTGCTAAAACAACACACGCATTAGAATACAGTTCGTCATTACAAAAAAACAACTTTTACGGCGTTCAATTTCATCCTGAAAAATCAAGTGATGCTGGACAAGTAATATTAGAAAATTTTATTCGAAGTACGAATTAGGATTTACGAAGTACGAGGTAAGAAGTACGATTGACGAATTACGAATTAGGATTTACGAGCGACGAAGTGAGAAGTACGAATTAAGATTTTGGAAATGATAAATAAAAAAGATTAATCAAATATGACTAATGAAAATATAAATAACTTAAATGAAGAATTCGAAAATCGCAATTCCTCTCTCTACATTCACAATTCGAAAATCGTCAATCCAAAATCGTCTTTCGAAATTATTCCGGCAATAGACATTATAGATGGCAAATGTGTTCGTTTAACGCAAGGCGATTATTCCCAAAAAACAATTTATAATGAAAATCCTTTAGAAGTTGCACAAGAGTTTGAAAGTATTGGTATTACTCGTTTGCACTTAGTAGATTTAGATGGCGCTAAACTGGGTAAGATTGTTAATTATAAAGTATTAGAAAATATAGCCAGTAAGACTAAACTTACAATTGACTTTGGCGGCGGAATCAAAACCAATGATGACATGGATACAGTTTTCAATTACGGTGCTGATTTAGCAACTGTTGGAAGCATTGCCGTAAAAAATAAAGAACTATTTTTTACGTGGATAAAAAAATATGGCGCTGAAAAAATATTTTTAGGCGCTGATGTGAAAAATGAAAAAATTGCTATTGGCGGTTGGCTAGAAACTACAAACGTATCTATATATGATTTTATTGAAGAAAATTTAAAAGAAGGTGTCAGTCAAGTGTTTTGTACAGATATTTCAAAAGATGGGTTATTGCAAGGTCCATCCATTGAGCTCTATAAAAATATGATTGCTAAATTCCCTAAATTAAATTTAACAGCAAGTGGTGGCGTTTCTCAATTAAGTGATTTAGAAGAATTAAAGGGGATTGGTTGCAGTGGAGCTATCGTCGGGAAAGCGATTTATGAAAACAAAATTTCTATCAACGAGTTAAAGCAATTTATCAAATGATAACAAAGAGAATAATTCCTTGCTTAGACATCAAAGATGGTCGTACTGTAAAAGGCATTAACTTTGAAAACATTAAAGATGCAGGCGACCCTGTTGAATTAGCGATTGAATATGCCAAACAAGGCGCAGATGAATTAGTATTTTTAGATATTACAGCAACTAACGAAAAACGAAAAACTTTATCAGAATTAGTAACACGTATTGCAAAACATATTAATATTCCGTTTACAGTTGGTGGCGGTATAAGTTCTATTGAAGATGTTTCTGTTTTACTAAACGCAGGAGCTGATAAAATTTCGGTGAATACCTCAGCTGTCAAAAATCCACAACTGATAAAAGAGTTAGCAAATCAGTTTGGTAGTCAGTGTGTGGTATTAGCCATCGATACAAAATTTGAAAATGGCGATTGGTTTGTATATTTAAATGGTGGAAGAGTAAAAACAGATTTTAAAACTTTGGATTGGGCAAAACAAGCTGTTGCATTAGGTGCTGGAGAAATATTATTAACCTCCATGAATAATGATGGCACAAAAGATGGTTTTGCGGTTGACATTACCAAACAAATTTCAGAAGCCGTAAATGTACCTGTGATAGCAAGTGGCGGAGCTGGAACAATGGAACACTTTACTGAAATATTTAAAAACGGAAAAGCAGATGCAGCTTTAGCCGCTAGTGTATTTCACTATAAAGAAATAAGCATACCTGAATTAAAGGCATACTTAAAATTAAATAATATAGAAATTAGAATATAAATCCCTTACAAAGACCCGAAAGGTTTATAAAACCTTTCGGGTCTAAAATAAAACTAAACCCATGAAACCAGACTTTACAAAATCAGTAGATGGATTAATTCCAGTTATTATTCAAGATAACATCACCAACGTGGTATTAATGTTGGGATATATGAACCAAGAAGCCCTTGATAAAACGCAACAAGAAAAACGTGTGACATTTTTCTCACGTTCCAAAAATCGCTTATGGACAAAAGGCGAAGAGAGTGGGAATTTTTTAAATGTCAATTCACTTTTAATTGATTGCGATAACGATACAATTCTTGTAAAAGCAACGCCAGCCGGCCCAACTTGTCATACTGGAGCCGATACTTGTTTTAATGAAACAAATACATCGGTTAATTTTTTAACTGAATTAGAAACTATTATTAGAGATAGAAAAAATAACCCAACCGATGTTTCGTACGTGGCATCTTTGTTCAAAAAAGGGATTAATAAAATTGCTCAAAAAGTAGGTGAAGAAGCTGTAGAAGTTGTTATAGAAGCAAAAGACAATAATGATGAGTTATTTAAAGATGAAGCAGCTGATTTACTATTTCACTATTTAATTTTATTACAGGCAAAGAATTTTACATTAAACGATATTATAAGTGTCCTAAAAAAAAGGAATTAGGTAAATCCGATTTAACAACTAAATCGTAAATTGGTATATATGAAACTTTTAATTGTCACAACCTCTTTACTGATGATATTTACTCAGAAGCACCAGGAACCAAAAAAGGCTCTTAAATACATTGCCTTTGGCGACTCTTATACCATTTGCACAGGCACTAATACTGAAGCGGAACATTGGCCAAATATACTTGCCAAACATTTAAACGAAGCGGGTATTACAACCGAATTAACGTTTAATCCTTCTCGTAATGGTTATAGCTCACAAAATCTAATCAATAACGAGTTACCATTATTAAAAACTAATAGCATAGATTTTGCTACTCTTTTAATTGGCGTTAATGATTGGGTTAGACAAACAGACAAAGAAACCTATCAAAAAAATTTAGTTTTTATCATCGGTGAGATTCAAAAAAAATTAAGTAACAAAAAACACTTAGTGCTAATTACTATTCCAGATTTTGGAGTTACACCACAAGGTGCGCAATATGGGAGTGGTAGAGATATTTCAAAAGGTATTCAAGAATTTAATTCCATCATAAAATCAGAAGCCACAAAAAGAGGTTTAACTTGCGTGGATATTTTCACAGTGTCTCAGTTAATGAAAGGCAGTAAGGACTTGGTTGCGGCTGATGGCTTGCATCCTTCTGCCAAAGAATATGCCATCTGGGAAAGCATAATCTTACCTGAGGTCAAAAAAATGTTCCCGCATTAAGCCTGTCTTCTATACTTTTCTGTCAATTTTTGCTCAAAAACCAAAGTGAATCAATAATTTTATTACTTTAGAAAAGTGGTAAAATTGGCTATAAAACATAAATTCATTTTCTTAGTTTTTATTAGCGTATTCATTTGCGTGAATGTATTTGCGCAACAAACTAAATTTGATAGTTTAAAGCAATTTTTACCAAAGACAACCATTCCAGAAAAAAGAGCTATATTATTAATAGACATTGCGAAAAGTATTTATAATTCAATTCCTGATTCATCCATTGATTATTGTGAAGAAGCAGAAAAAATTAGTAAAAAATACAATTTAGAAATTCAATTAGCCTATTCGTTACATTGCGAATGCCGATATTTGCTTTTAAAAGGAGATATTAAAGCTACCATTGAAAAGTTAAATAAAGCCATTTCTATTTTTGAAAAGCAAAAAGAATTAAAAGGACTAGGAAAAGCCTATTCATTAAAGTCTATTGCTTTAGGACGTTTATCCAAAAAGGAAGAAGAATTAGATTATTTAATTAAAGCAAAAAACATCTATTTATCCTTAGACGACAAAGAGGGCTTATCTAATGTCTTACCAAATCTAGCTAATTCTTATAATGATTTGGGGAAGTACCAAAACGCATTAAATACCTTAGCAGAGCATCAAAAATTAAATCTACCAAAAACCAGTAACGAATTTTATATTGAAGTGAATTATGGCCTCATTTATTTTAATCAAAGCAAAATTACTGAAGCTCTAGCGCATTACGAAAAAGCAGTAGCAATTGCTCATCAATATAAAATGTTAGATAGCGAAATAACAGGCATTACACATATTGGCGAATGTTATCAAAAATTAGGTAATTTAGAAAAAGCACAAGAATATTATCAAAGTGCTTTAACACTAGCAACAGAATATCACTTGTTGGTTGAAGAGA
>JBKJPW010000170.1:0-29006 GCA_046594225.1 Bacteroidia bacterium | reverse complement strand
TATTCATAAGGGATGGAATGGTAAGGTTCAGGGTAAGGAACAAGAGGGTAAACAAGATGTGTATGTATGGAAAGTTAAACTAACCGATGTACTCGGTAAAAAACACCAATACATTGGACATGTGACTATAGTTAAGTAGCATTTTTGGTTAAAAAATAGAGTGCCAGCTCTCTATATATTTTTTAAGATTTTTTTTATGTTTACGACTTAATTATTTAGTTAAGTTAAATAGCAATTTATGACATTTTTAAAACTTAAGTATCTAAACATCAGAGCTTCCAGAGACTTTCAAATTTTAGTTTTAAAAATAACTTTCCTTTTATTAACTCCTCTTTTTTTGTTTTACTTCTATAGAATTTTTATTTAAATAAAAATATAAACCTCACATTTTTAGTTGGGTTAGTATCTCTTGAAATAGGTTATTAGATTTCGACTTTATGTAAAGAAATTATCTAAAAAGAAGTTGTAGATTTTTATGCAATTATTTTCAAATTTCCTGAAAAATAATGCAAATTAAATTTGTTTAAATCAATACACTGCCTAAATTTACGAGGTTATTAAACAAATAAAAAAATGGATAGGTTAAAAGATAAGTTTCGCGAAAAAGCAGTGCCGTTAGCGGCCGATATTAAGGATATTATCAAAAATCATGGTGATTTAAAATTAGGTGAAATTACTGTAGCTCAAGTGTACCAAGGAATGAAAGGTATGGTTGGTATGGTTACAGAAACATCTAAATTAGATGCGGAAGAAGGAATCCGTTTTAGAGGTTATTCAATCCCTGAATTACGCAAGCATTTACCAAAAGCTCCAGGAGGTACAGAGCCATTACCTGAAGGTATATTTTATTTAATGTTAGTAGGTGAGTTGCCAACTCAAGAAGATGTTAGTTTCATCACTGGAGAATGGCAAAAACGTAGTAACGTTCCAAAACATGTATTTGATGTAATTGAAAAATTACCAACAGATACACATCCAATGACACAATTTGTTGTTGGTATCATGGCTATGCAAACTGAAAGTGTTTTTGCAAAGGCTTATGCAAAAGGAGTAAATAAAAAAGATTATTGGGATTATGTGTATGAAGATTCAATGAATCTAATTGCACGTTTACCACGAATAGCATCTTATATCTATCGTCGTAAATATAAAAACGGTGTTCATATTGAGCCAGATCATAAATTAGATTGGGCAGCAAATTTCGCGCACATGTTAGGTTACGAAGAGTTTGATATGAAACGTTTAATGCGTTTATATTTAACTATCCACGTAGATCATGAAGGTGGAAATGTATCTGCACATGCTACGCATTTAGTCGGCTCTGCATTATCTGATCCTTATTTATCTTTTGCTGCTGGTATGAATGGTTTAGCTGGGCCATTACATGGTTTAGCAAATCAAGAAGTATTAAGTTGGATTATGGAATTGAAAGAAAATTTAGGTGGTGGTTTGCCAACTAAAGAACAAATTGCGGAATACATTAAACAAACATTAGCTGAAGGCAAAGTAGTTCCAGGATATGGACATGCGGTGTTGCGTAAAACAGACCCTCGTTTTACTGCGCAGCAAGATTTCTATAGAACTTATATAAAGCATGATGATATTTGTGAAATCGTACAAATGGTTTATGAAGTAGCGCCTCCAATTTTAGAGTCTACTGGTAAAATTAAAAACCCTTGGCCTAATGTCGATGCTCATTCTGGAGCTTTATTGTCGCATTATGGTATGCATGAATATGATTTTTATACTGTGTTATTTGGCGTTTCACGTGCACTAGGTGTACTAGCAAGTTTAGTGTGGGATAGAGCAACTGGCTCTGCCATTGAGCGCCCTAACTCTACAACTACTGAAAACATTAAAGCTATCATCAAAAAAGCACAAGAAACAAAAGTTTAAGTTTATTGATTATTATTATAAAGCCTCATCTGTAATAGCAGATGAGGCTTTTGACTTTAAATTTGAGGGGCTGACCCTCTATTTTTTATTTTATATATCATTTACTTTTACGTTATTATTAACCTAAAACAGTTTAAGTAAATGAAAAAAATATTATTATTATTAGGAGGTGCTTAGTTTATTAGTTTAAACTTTACTCTTTAACAAATTTTCCGTGCAAAGGCTTACCCTTAGCATTTTCTATTGTAAAATAATATATCCCATTTGCTAACCAAGTGATATCTTCATAATATAATCCTTGTTGGTTAGGAGTAAGGGTTAGGGTTAAATTTCCTGCTTGATTATAAATATTCAAAACACTATTATTTAACTCACTTAATATCGACAGATTATTAGTGATTGGATTTTGTATTAGTAAATATCCTTTTTCTGCAAAATCAGTATAAAATAAAGAAATAACATGAGAGTAGTCGGAAGGTTGAATTAAAACTTTATAATAATTTTTTTTATTTTTTTCCGGATATTCATCGTTAAATATAATGTTTTGAGCTTTTGATGATTCTCCACAAATCCCTGAATAATCGTAAATAACGCTAAAGTTTAAAGAGTCATTAGATTTGAGTATTTGATAGCCTGAACAAGTATTTCCAGCACTAATAAGATAGTTGATGATAATATTTTTATTATACTGAGTTGCTGTTAATTCTTGAACGCGAGACTGTGAATAGGTATTTAAAGTTCCTATATATAGAATTATCAGAAAAACTATTTTGAAATATAAATTCATTACTTGTTATATAAAGATAATGAATTTTAATGGATTTTTAAAATAGCACTGATGATTAAATAACGATTTTGTAAATCGTTTTTTATGTATATTTAGTACTTAAATTATGTTTAAGACTAATATCATATTTTTTTTATTTCTTTTTTTTATCAATTCTTTGGTTATTGCACAAGATAACAAGGCTATTGAAAAACTCAGAGAGGAAATAGCTGTTTGTAAAGAAGACACCACCAAAGTAAAAAAACTAATTAGCCTTACCTTAAAACTTAGTAGAAACGATTTTAAAAATGCTCTGGCAAGTGCTTATGATGCATTTTCGTTAGCAAAAAAATTAAACTATACATTGGGTGAAATCAGAGTGTATAACAGTATTGCTGATTCGTATTGGTATCATGCTGATTATGAAAAGGCGCAAGAATATTATTTTAAAGCCTATAGAATAAGTGATTCTATTCATAATGAAAGAGCTATTGCTCATTGTTTATATAATATCGGTTGGATTATTTGCATTCAGCAACATAATTATGCCGAGAGCAGTTATTTATACAGATCGTGGAGTATATATGAACGGTTAAAAGATACACTTGGCTTACTTCGTATTTATGGGGGATTATCGAGCTATTATGTAGACAGATTCACTGCCGAAAATTTAAAACAATATTCCGATTCGGCAATTACTTATTTTAATAAAGGAATTGAAGTTGCTAGAAGTGCAAAATTAGAAGTTGAATTAGGAACCATTTACGGTAATATGGGAGAGTTGTTTTACATTCAAAACGATTTCAAATCAGCTAATTTCTATAACAATAAAGGATTTGAAATTAAAGAAAAAACACAAGACTCCTCTAGTATGATGATTTGTTTAGTAAATATGGGTTTGTGTGATTTAAAGACGAATCAAATAAAAGAATCAATTCCTAAATTCAAGGATGTGATCAGTTTTACCTCAAGGCATGATATCAAAGATATTCAATTAAAAGCAGTACAAGGAATATCAATCGCGTATTATGAAACTGGCAATTATAAGTTGGCTTATGACTATCATGATAAATATGTAACACTTAAGGATCAATTGGATAAAGAAGCCTACTCAATAAACATTAGTAATTTACAAAGTAGTTATTCATTAGAAAAATCGGAAGCTAATGTACAGCAACTGACACAAACAAACGAAATACAAGAATTAAAAAACAAAAAAAACATTTATTTTATTTTTGGTTTATTAGGCGTTGCTTTAATTGTGATTGTAGTGGCTGGTTTATTATTTAAACAAAACAAACAAAAACATCAAACAAATATCCAGTTAAAGGAACAAAACCATATCATAGCAGAAAAGAAACAAGAGATTGATAATAGTATACAATATGCTAAAGGAATTCAGCAAGCTATTTTGCCTAATGTTCAAGAACTTACTGTTCGATTTCCACAAAGCTTTGTATATTATAAACCTAAGGATGTAGTGAGCGGAGATTTTTATTGGTTTAGTAAAGTAGAAGAAGATTTTTATTGTATTGCTGCAGATTGTACAGGCCATGGTGTTCCAGGAGCGCTAATGAGTATTATTGGTATTGATAAAATAGTTCAAGCTATCTTCGAAAAAAAAATATCAAACCCCGGAATGATATTGTCTTTTTTAAATAAACAAATTAAACAAGTATTAAAACAACATTCTGACGCCTCTAAACAGATGGATGGTATGGATTTAGCCTTGTTGAAATTTAATCAAACACTAACAGAAGTAGAATTTTCTGGAGCCAACAGATCATTAATTATCATTCGTGATAAAATTATTATAGAGTATAAAGCAGATAAAATGGCAATTGCAGGATTTACATCTAATGAGCAGCAATTCACTTCCACTAAAATTACTTTACATAAAAACGATTCTATTTATATATTTACAGACGGATACGCTGATCAATTTGGTGGTGATACAGGAAAAAAATTCATGTCAAAAAATTTAAAAGACTTATTAGTTTCTATTTCTGAATTATCAAGTAAAGAACAAGAGGATAAAATTGCGACTGCTTTTAATGATTGGAAAAAATCATACGAGCAAGTAGATGATGTTTTAATGATTGGAATTAAGATTTAAAAAATGAAAAAAAGAATTATAGTAATTGTTTTCATCTCTTTAGGATTTATTTTATTTCTTCCTAAAGAGTCTTCCCAATCATGGGGATTTTACGGACATAAACGTATTAACCGTATGGCGGTTTTTACCTTGCCTCCTGAAATGGTTACATTTTACAAACAACATATTGAGTTTGTAACTAACCATGCCGTTGACCCTGATAAAAGAAGATATGGTGTAGAGGGAGAGGCTCCTCGTCATTATATTGATATTGACCATTATGGCGAGCATGCTTTTGATAGTGTACCTAAATTTTGGAAAGCTGCAATAGCAAAGTATACAGAAGATACATTAATGGCTTATGGTATTGTGCCTTGGCAAATTGAAAAACATTACTATAAATTACTGAATGCTTTTAAAGATGAAAATTTAGATAGAATATTAAGTTATAGCGCAGACTTAGGACATTACATTGCCGATGCGCACGTGCCTTTACATACAACCGAAAATTATAACGGACAAATGACTGGTCAACGAGGCATACATGGTTTTTGGGAAAGTCGCATCCCAGAGTTGAAAGCCGAAGACTATGATTACTTTGTTGGCAGAGCAAAATATATTGATTCGCCGCTAAAGTCTGCATGGAAAGTAGTGTATGATAGCCACATGGCAGTAGATAGTGTCTTGAAATTTGAAGCAATGTTGAATAAGGATTTTCCAACTGATAGAAAATACGCTTATGAAAATAGAGGAAATTTAATGTTAAAAGTGTATTCTTTAGAGTACACAAACCGTTATGATTTAATGATTAAGGGACAAGTAGAGCGACGTATGCGCGAAAGTATTACTATGGTTGGAAGTTTGTGGTATACAGCATGGGTAAATGCCGGTAAGCCTAATTTAGAAAAGTTAGGACAAAAAGATGTGAGTGATTCGCTAAAGAAACAAATGGCTATTGAAGAACAATTATATTTAGAACAAAAAATTAAAAATGCCAAAGGACACGAAGATTAATTAACTTAAACTATAAATAAAAATCGCATGAAAAAACTAACATTAATACTTGGACTCATTTTATCCTTTTATTTTATAAACGCACAACCACCAGCTGGTAAAGCAAAAGTTGGAGATACCTATGGCGCAAAAATAACAGAAGAAGGAGCTATATCTATTACTGAGTTACCAAATTTATTAAAAGGAAAAGATACCGTAGCGGTTAAAATTAAAGCAAAAGCAGTTAGTTCATGCGCTAGCAAAGGCTGCTGGATGAATTTACAAATTGATGAAAAAAATACAGCTTTTGTGAAAATGAAAGATTACGAATTTTTTGTACCGACGGCTATTGCTGATAAAAATGTTGTACTAGATGGTATTGCGTTTATTAAAACAACGACTGTAGCCGAATTAAAACATTATGCAGAAGATGGTAAAAAATCTCAGGCAGAAATTGATGCTATAAAAGAACCCAAACAAGAAATTCGTTTTTTAGCGAATGGCATTATGGTGGTTAAGTAATTATTGATCAATAGCGGAATCATAAGTTGTCAGTTCGAGTATTTTTTGCCGCCTCTTCGCAAAAAACGTATCGAGAACTAGACAGGAAAAGCTTCTCGACTCCGCTCGAAGTGACAAAAACAAAAAATGCCCTCACTATGTAGCGAGGGCATTTTTTTGTTTTTTAAAATTATTGCTTATGCTTTCTTACCAAGCATAATAAATTCATTTACTTCAATATCGGTTACATAACGTTTTACACCATCTTTATCTGTGTAATTATTGTTTTTTAATTTACCGTCGATGGCAATTTCACTTCCTTTTTGTAAATACTTTTCGGCAATGTCTGCATTTGCACCCCAGGCAGTTAAGTTATGCCAAGTGGTTTCCGTTACCTTTTCTCCTTTTTGATTTTTGTACGTTTCATTTGTAGCGATGACTAATTTTGCTACTTTTTTTCCTCCTGCTAAAGTTTTTACTTCTGGAGTAGTTCCTAAATTACCAATTAACTGTACGCGGTTTCTTAATGTGTTCATCATGTTTTTTGTTTTTTAAATTATTAATAGTTTCTATAAATTAAGTCGTTTTGATTTTTTGAAGCGCTTCATCATTTCGACAACACAAAGGTAAGTGGAGGCTAAAAGTTTATTCGGTTATTAGTCAATTAGATTCGCATATAAGTAATTGTAGTCGTTTGTAGTCGATAAAAATCTAAACATTTAGGCGGTATAGTATTCATTTACTCAATGAGAGCTTCATTTACCTATATTTAAGATAATACCATTAACTTATTAAAAATCCATTAATCTTTCATTAAGGCAGATTAAACATATGATTTTGTAGATTAATTGTAAATAATTTCAATATATTGAGTTCTAGTTAAAAAATATTCACTCATTTATGGGTAAAATCATTGAATTTTTTTAATCGTATTTGTAAATTTAACAATACTAAACTGTTATTAAATGAAAACGGCATATTACAACATATTAATTATTATTATTAGTTTAATTATCGGAACGGCGGAGTGTAAAGCTCAAATTTCTTCAGATACATTACAAATATTAATTGGTAATACAATTAAATCTTATAAACAATTAAGTATAATCAAGGAAAAAATCATAGCGATGCCCAATACAAAATATGTTGGATATTGCCAAAATCACGGTTTATTTTTACTGTACGCTGATAAAAATTTTTATACAGATAAAACAGATTTTTTTAATCAATTAGTAATTTCCACAAATTCTGCTGAATTGTTATTAAAAGAAGGTAGGATAGAAGATATTATGAATTTTTGTGAATACGAAAATGAAGGTGATTATGATGCCGTAAAAAAAGCTTTAGATAAATAATTTCTTAAAAATGTTAAGCATTTAATAACCATGAAAAAATATAAAATAATTATTCTTAGTCTGTTTTCACTGTTTTTTTTATCCAATAAAACTTTTGCTCAAATATGGGCTGGTGGTAATATTAGTACTGCTTCACGTACTATTTCTTGCCCTGGTCCTGTTAATTTTTATGATGATGGTGGCAATGCAGGAAGTTATACAAACTCCAAAGATTATACTCTAACGGTTACCGCAGGAACAGCAGGGCAATGTTTGACCGTTAGTTTCACTTCATTTAGTACTGAAAGTTGCTGTGATAATTTAAAAATTTATAACGGAGTTGGAACTGGAGGCACATTATTTGGTACATATGCTGGTACAACAGTGCCTCCAAATGCAACTTCCACTGCAGGTAGTTTAACATTTGTATTTCATTCGGATGGTTCTGTAGTAAATACTGGATGGGTTGCTACTATTGCTTGTTCAGCTTGTGCACCACCACCACCACCATCAACAAATATGAATAATACAAATGTATCTCTTACCTGTCCTACTTCATTATTATTTTATGATAGTGGTGGGAGTGGAGGCACTTATTCTGCAAGTGAAACATTTACTAAAACATTTACTGCATCTGCCGGTAGTTGTGTATCCTATACATTTAACGCTTTTAATACGGAAAGCTGTTGTGATAGATTATCAGTATATGATGGGGCATCTTCAGCAAGCCCTTTGGTTGGAACTTATGCAGGAACCACCTTGCCACCCAATTTTACAGCTTCAGGTACTTCATTAACATTTGTATTTACCTCGGATGGTTCTGTTCAAAACGCTGGTTGGACTGCTACAGTTTCCTGTGCTAATGCATGTTCTGGCTCTCCTACCGCTGGTACGGCAGCGGCTTCACCCACAGCCCAATGTGGCACATTTACTACAACACTCTCTTTAACAGGGGCTTCAGCTGGTTGCGGAATTACCTATCAATGGTATCAATCTAATGCTTCAGCTGGCACTTATACAGCAGTTGGTTCAATCAGTTCAACTTCTACTCAAACCTATGTAGTCTCTGCAACAACATATTTTAAATGCGTTATACTTTGTGGCGCCTCTTCATCAACAACATCTGTAATATCAGCAAATATTGATCCTTTAAGCGCTGGTGTAGGTTCTTATTCGGTTACATTACCATATTCAGCAACTGGTCTTACTAATTGTGGCGCAGGAGATGACATTACATCTACTAACGTTTCTGCTACTTGCGGTAGTACAAGTTATTTAGGAGGAGAAGATGCAGTGTATATATTTTCGCCAACCGTTACTACAGCTTTTAGTGGCAGTTTAACTTCCAGTAGTTCGTGGGTTGGTATGACCTTATATCAAGGCTGTCCAACAAGCACAGGTGTATGTGTGGATTACGCTCAAAGTTCCTCAGGTAACCAAAGTATTACAAGCTGTACTAATGTATTAACAGCCGGTTTAACGTATTATTTAATTGTAGATGCGTTTCCATCTCCTACTTGTCACCCAACCTATGCTCTTAATTTAAGCATGAATGGATGTTCGGGTATGCCTACCGCTGGAACAGCTGTTGCATCTCCATCCATTAATTGCGCCAGTTTTACAACAACCCTGTCTTTAACAGGTTCAACAAGCGGTTGTGGTTTAACTTACCAATGGTTTTATTCAAATGCTGCTGCGGGAACTTATACTGCTATTTCTGCTTCCAGTAGCACTTCAACACAAACTTTTGTAGTTACAGGTACAACGTATTTTAAGGGAGTTGTAACATGCGGCGCATCATCAGCCACTACAAGCGCTATAATGGCTTTAGTTAGTCCAACAAATGCTGGTGTAGGTAGTTATTCAGTAGCATTACCTTATTCTATTACTGGTCAAACTACTTGTGGCTCTGGCAATGATATTACCTCTTCAAATGTTGCGAATATTTGTGGTAGCAGTAGTTATTACACAGGAGAAGATGTTGTTTATGTTTTTACACCTACTACTACGGCTATATTTAATGCAACTGTAACATCAACAGGTTCTTACACTGGTTTAATGTTATATAATGGATGCCCAACAGGAACAGGCGTTTGCGTAGCAAATAATCAAAGCTCTACTGGTACTAAAACTTTATCCGCACCTTCTGGTACATGCGCAACATCTGCTACTGTTACTGCGGGTACTACATATTTTTTAGTTCTAGATTCATACGCAGCTCCAGCATGTAATCCATATGATTTGGCAATCGGAACTACTCCAATTTCATCATCTACAGTAGCCCCATGTAATTTAAATTATACCGCAGCTTCAACAACATATAGCTTTGAAAATTTTACCGGAACTTCCCTTCCCACAACCGATGATGTTTTATTTAACGCCTATATTTCCTTAGGTTTCCCATTTTGCTTTGATGGTACACAGTACACAGGTGGTTATGTGGCTTCAAACTCTTCATTTGTTTTTGATGCAGTGCCTTGTTTTCCTAATATACAAACTACTACTTATGCCGCAGGAGGTGTTTCTACAGGTTATACTATTTCTGGAGCTGCACCCTTAAATGGTACATCAGTGCCAAGAAATGCAATTTTAGCCCCATGGCACGATATTAATCCTGCATCCTCCGCAACTGTTGCTGCTTCTAAAATTCAATATCAGGTTACAGGAACTTCTCCTAATAGAAAAGCAGTAATTAGTTGGGAAAACATACCAATGTATTCAGGTGCATGCGAGACTGTTAATGCTTCAAGAGCTTCAAGCCAGGTAAAAATATTTGAATTTGATGGTTCGATAGAAATACATATTAAAAATAAACAAGTCTGTTCTACATGGAATGGAGGCGATGCTATTTTAGGGTTACACAATTATAATGGTACTTTATATGTACCCCCTGTTAATGCAACGGCTCATAATTTTCCAACAGATTGGACCATGACAAATACGGCTTATAAGTTTACAACTTCATGTAGTAGCTCAGGTTCATGTTTGACTGTTTTACCAATTGGTTTTAAAGATTTTTATGGGGATAGAATAGATCATGTTAATACTTTATTTTGGTCTACAGCCACCGAAGAAAATATGGATTATTTTATAATTGAAAGATCTAATGACGGTATCAATTTTATAGATATTGGAAAAGTAATGGCAAAAAACACACCTTCTTCATATACATATAAGGATTTTGAAAGTATGGTAGGTATGATCAATTACTATAGAATTAGAGCAGTGGAAAAAAATAGTGAGGCAACTACTACTAAAATTATTTCTATTTCCGAATCTGATGACGAACTACTGTCTACTTGGCCAATTTATCCTAATCCAAGTAACACAGAAATAAATATTCGTTTAAATTCAAAGATAAATACACGTGCAAATATATTAATATATGATGTTATTGGTAAAGTAGCTGTTAATCAGACTGAAGATATAAAAGTAGGCGTAAAAGTTTACTCAGTTGATATATCATCTCTACAATCAGGAATTTATTTTGTAGAAATCAAGAATGATATAAACGAAATAATATCTAAACAAAAACTTATCAGGAACTAAAGATTAATTCCTAACTAGATTTTTAAAAATACTACAGGACAATTATCTCAATTTAGCTCTCATAGTAACAGCAGTAATTACAGCCGTAATAAGGCCTAAGAATAAGTTTTTAAAAACAATACTGGTGCATTCTTTAAAAAGTGTAACCTCTGCAATTTCTTTATTTATTAAATCAGGAATTTTGGCCTCAGTAATTTTTAAATTTCCAGCTTTAATTTGAGCTTTTGCCAATTCAAAACCTTGAGTTTGCATAAAATTAATTTTGTAGGCTTTAAAGTCTAATTCAAAAAAAATGGCTTGAAAAATCACCAAAATAATTGTACTGAAAATGATAAACTTTAATCCTTCTTTTACAGCATCCTTACCGCCAATATTTCCTTTATAAATAACTTTTTTACTATATATCATAGCAAATACACAAAACGGAATAATCAGTAACCATCCAATAATTGTTACGGTATTTATTTTTTGACTAAAGCCACCGTAAAATGCAATACAAGTTGCGGAAATTAAAAGGGCGCTATATATAGCTGGAAATATAAAGGTTTTAGCATTCATGCAATTCAGATTTTAGTTCATGTATTTTAATAATTGTCAAATCGACTCATCATCGAATTGTCAAATTACTATCTGTTCATGCCAATTAAGAACTCCTCATTAGAACGTGTTTTGCTTAATTGATTTAATAAAAACTCCATTGCTTCCACTGGATTCATATCAGATAAATGTTTTCTTAAAACCCATAAGCGTTGTAATGTTTCCTTGTCTAATAATAAATCATCTCTACGAGTTGAAGAAGAAGATAAATCAACAGCAGGGAACACACGACGATTAGCAATTTTTCTATCTAATTGTAATTCCATATTACCAGTTCCTTTAAACTCTTCAAAAATCACCTCGTCCATTTTAGAGCCCGTTTCTGTTAATGCTGTAGCAATAATAGTTAATGAGCCACCATCTTCAATTTTACGAGCTGCTCCAAAAAAACGTTTTGGTTTTTGCAAAGCATTTGCCTCCACACCACCTGATAATACTTTTCCGCTACTTGGCGCAACCGTATTATAGGCACGAGCCATACGTGTAATACTATCTAATAAAATAACTACATCATGCCCACATTCTACCATACGTTTTGCTTTTTCTAAAACAATGTTGGCAATTTTTACATGTTTCTCTGCTGGCTCATCAAAGGTTGATGATACAACTTCTGCCTTTACGCTACGAGCCATATCTGTAACCTCTTCTGGACGTTCATCAATTAATAAAATAATTAAATAAACTTCGGGATGGTTATAAGCAATAGCGTTTGCAATATCTTTTAATAAAACTGTTTTACCGGTTTTAGGTTGGGCTACAATTAAACCACGCTGTCCTTTACCAATAGGCGCAAACATATCAATAATACGAGTGCTGTTATTTTGTTGAGGGTGTCCAGTTAATTTTAATTTTTCTGTTGGGAATAATGGCGTTAAATAATCAAAGGGAACTCTATCTCTAATATAAGATGGCTCTCTGCCATTAATTTCTTCAACTTTAACTAATGGGAAAAATTTCTCTCCATCTTTTGGAGGACGAATTCCGCCACGTACAACGTCTCCTGTTTTTAATCCAAATAATTTTACTTGTGCTTGCGATACATAAATATCATCAGGAGAACTTAAATAATTATAATCCGAACTTCTTAAAAAACCATAACCATCAGGCATCATTTCTAAAACACCTTCACCAATAGCAATACCATCAAAATTATAGTAAACACGTTCTGGTTTTGGCAAATGTTTATGCTCGTTTTCTTTAGCATCTTTCACCTCATGCATTTCCATGCCATCTGGTGTTTGAGGCTTTTCTTCAGCTTCAATATTAATAGCTAAATCATTATTTACAACAGGCTTTGATTCGGTATTTTCCGATACAATTGGGTTATTATGATGTTGTTGAGGTTTATGATTATGAACAGGTACTTTTCTTATTGGCTCTTCTCTTTTTTCAAATTTTGGTTTTTCGTCTCTAACTATTGCGGTATTTGTTACTGTTGGTTTTTCTTCAACAGATTCAAAAAGTGTTTTCTCAACTTTAGTTTCCACTTCAACTGGTTTTTGAATACGAGGTTTTTTAACTTTTGCTTCAGGGTTCACCACCTCTTTAATAGCTGGTTTTTTAGAAAATTGGCTCGCGATTTTAGCAGCTAATTCTTTATCGGAAGCTTGTGCATCAATGATTTTTAAAACCATATCAGCCTTAAGTAATCCTTTTGAGTCAATACCAAATTGTTTACAAATGTCCTTTAGCTGAGGCAAAGCTCTGCTACTTAAATCTAATGCTTCAAACATAGTTATGCTTAATAAGGGGAATAATAATTAAAAAAGAGTTTTTGTTATTTTAATATTTGTGATTTTCTTACTACAAGATAATGCAATAATTATTACGATGATACAAGTATAAGCATTAATTTTATATTACAAAATAAATTAAAAAAATAATTTTACTTCCCAATGAGTACTCATTTTGCTAAATAAAATATCTTTGTTGTATGAGTAAGTTTTTAATAGTTGGTTTAGGAAATATTGGTGATGAATATGCCCATACGAGACACAATATTGGCTTTGAAGTTTTAGACTATTTGGCTAAAGAAAATGATTTAAAATTTAAATCGGATAGATTAGCTGATGTGGTCGAATTAAAATATAAAGGAAAACAACTCATTTTAATTAAGCCTACTACTTATATGAATTTAAGTGGAAAAGCCCTAAATTATTGGATGCAAGCCGAAAAAATTCCTTTAGAAAATGTATTGGTTATTGTTGACGAATTAGCGTTGCCATTTGGTAAAATTCGATTAGGGCCTAAGGGTAGTGATGGCGGACATAATGGTTTAAAAAATATTCAAGAAATTTTAGCAACCAATAATTATCCTCGATTGCGTTTTGGTATTAGTAGTGAATTTAATAAAGGCGCACAAGTAAATTATGTGCTTGGTAAGTGGAACGACGAAGAGAAAAAAACATTAAACGATAGAGTTAAAATTGCAGCAGATGCTATCAAAGCTTTTGCATTTATTGGTTTAGCAAGATGTATGAATGAGTTTAATACGAAGTAAGGTGTAAGTGGTAAGGTATAAGGCTTAAGTATTAAGGTAAAACAACAACCTTACTCCTTATAACTTACTCCTAAATACTGTATCTGGCTAAAGGAGTAACTTCCAATCCACAAAACTCTTTATTCAAAAATTTATAATAGCCAGTAATAGTAATCATAGCAGCGTTATCAGTGCAATATTCAAATTTGGGAATATAGGTTTTCCATTGGTGTTTTTTACCTAATAATTCTAATTCTTTTCTTAAGCCTGAATTTGCAGATACCCCGCCAGCAATTGCTATTTGTTTAATACCAGTTTCTTTGCTTACTGCTAATAAATTTTTTAATAAATAATTTATTAAATGTGCCTGGTAGGAAGCACAAATATCATTTAGATTTTCTTCAACAAAATTTGAATTTAGTTTTGTTTGATCTTGAATAAAATATAAAAAAGCTGTTTTAACGCCACTAAAACTATAGTTATTGTTTTTCAAATGCGGCATTGGAAATTTATATTTTGTAGCATCGCCTAACTGCGCATATTTATCAATTAATGGTCCGCCAGGGTAGGGTAGTCCTAGTATTTTAGCGGCTTTATCAAAGGCTTCGCCAACAGCATCATCTTCGGTTTCGGCTAATAATTCAAAACTTAAATGATTAGTTATTTTAATGATTTGAGTATGACCACCACTTACAGTTAAACATAAAAAAGGGAACTTTGGGTGGATGTTTCTGGTTTCTGGTTTCAAGTTGTTTGAACTAGAAACTAGAAACTCTGAATCCGAAATTTCTCTAACAAAGTGCGCTAAAATGTGCCCTTGCATATGATTTACTTCAATCAAAGGAATCTGTAAGGCAAGCGATAAGGATTTAGCAAATGATAAACCAACTAATAAACTACCGCTTAATCCTGGGCCACGAGTTACAGCAATAGCACTTAATTGTGATAATGTAATTCCTGCTTTTTTCAGAGCCGCATCTACTACAGGAACTATGTTTTTTTGATGATCTCTGCTTGCCAATTCGGGAATAACACCTCCGTATTGTTGATGAATACTTTGATTAGCAGTAACATTTGATAATAAGGTTTCGTTTTTAAGAACCGCACAAGATGTATCATCGCAGCTGGATTCGATGCCTAAAATATAAATATCTTTTGTGTGATTTTGTTCTGGAGCCATTATATTTATTAAGGTAAATAACCCTAAATCTTAATCATTATTAACGTTATGTGTTTGGGTTATTTCGCTATTTTTATACACTATGAGTAAATTGGGTAAAATTACAAGAATAATATGGAAAACAGTATTGTTTTCTATGTTACTTATTGTTGTTTTTCTTGGGATTCTTTTTTTTGCTGTCCAAACCGAAAGTTTCCAAACTTGGGCAGCTCAAAAAGTAACTAATTACCTAAGCAAAGAATTAAATACGAAAATTGAAATTAAACGCCTTAAAGTTTCGTTTGTAAGTAATGTAACTTTAGAAGGTGTTTTTGTAAGTGATAAACATCAGGATACTTTAGTGTATGGTAAAAGTATAACCATAAATGTAAGTGACTTTAGTTTCAGAAACAAAAGACTTAGTCTTGATGAAGCTAAGTTAACAGATGTGAAAGTGAAGTTATTGAAATACAAAAATGAAGATGATTGGAACTTTCAATATCTAGCCGATTATTTTGCGTCTACTGATTCATTACCAAACGACACAACTCCTTCTCCTTGGAAAATTAAGTATGGCGCTTTAAAATTAAATAATGTTGATTTCACGTATCATTTATTGCGAGATACAGATAGAGTAGTTCAAAACATGAATTATAATCATATTCATGTTTACAATGCTTTTGGTACTTTAACAGAGATTGGGTTTAATGGAGATACTATTAAAGCTCAAATAACAAATTTAAGCGCTAAAGAACATTGTGGTATTGAACTTAAAAATTTAACTACTAAGGCATACGTTTCATCAACCGAATTAAATTGTGATAGTATCTATTTAAAAACGGCTAATAGCTTAGTGAAAGGTAAATTGAGTTTTAAATATGACCATTGGGAAGATTATACAGATTTTATTAATAAAGTTTATATCAAAGGAAATTTAAAAGATAGTACTTATGTTAATTTTAAAGACATTGCTTATTTCACCGAAGATTTAAATGGCTTTAAAGAAGTACTGGTTGTAAAAGGAAAAGTAAGAGGCTTTGTAAATGATTTAAGTGGAACTAATATGGTAGTAAGTTATAGAGCCAACACACAATTTATTGGCGATATGAGCATTACAGGTTTACCGGATATTGATAAATCATTTATCCACTTCGATGCCGAAAAATTATCCACCTCAAAAATAGATTTAGAAAAATTCCCAATCCCTCCATTTAATAATCCCACCTATTTAAATTTACCCTCGGAAGTAGGAAAATTAGGTGTTGTCTCCTACAAAGGAAAGTTCGATGGATTTTTAAATGATTTTGCAACTTACGGTACATTTAAAACAGATGTTGGAAATGTAAAAACAGACCTTCGTTTAAATTCAAATAATAAATCCAAAATCATTGAGTACTCAGGAGCGATAACTACCACAAATTTTAATTTATCAAAATTGTTTCCTAATGTTAAATCTGTTGGAGCCATGTCGCTGTCAACTAAAATAAAGGGTAAAGGTTTATCTCAAAAAGAGTTGGATGCAACTTTTGATGGATTGATTCAGTCGATAACGTATAACAATTATAAGTACGATAATATTAAAATTGATGGTTCATTTAAAAAACAAATTTTTACAGGTAATGTTGTTAGTAGAGATACCAATGCTAACTTTGATTTTAATGGTTCAATTGATTTTAATAACAAGGTTCCTAAAATGGATTTCATTTCTACCATCAATAATTTTGATTTAGATAAAACTCACTTTTCAATACCACAATTAAATGGCAGAGTGTCGTCACAAATATTAATTAATTTAAACGGAAACAGTATTGATAATTTAAGTGGATTAATAAATTTTGATAATACGATTTACAAAAATTCAGAGAAAACATATAAGCTGAGTAGCTTTAATTTAGAATTAGAGCAATCAACTTCAGTTAAAAATATTAAATTAGTTTCAAGTATCGCTAATGTTGAATTAAATGGCAGGTATAATCTAAGCACATTGCCAGATGCCTTTAAGCAATACCTAAATGAATATTTCCCCACATTTGTAAAAACAAAAACACGATATATATATAATGATAAAGCAGATTTAAATATTAAAATAAAAAATTTCGCTATTGTTAATGAGTTGTTTGTGAAAAGTTTAATGATAAGTCCTAATACCCTTGTTAATTGTAATTTCGACGCCTCCATTAATTATTTAAATATTATAGCAACTAGTGAATTAATAAATTATTCGGGCGTTAAGTTTAAAAATAACAACATCAATGTTAATTCATTAACAAATGGCGTGAAGTTAATTTATAATGCGAGAGCTATTAACATTACTGATAGTCTTGCTTTTCGAAATCCTACATTAACTTTTAGTGCCAATGATAAAATTTCAGATTTTGATTTAAATTGGGACAATATGATGAGTCCAAAAAATGCAGGCGTTCTTTCTGGAATGGTTCAGTTTGATAATAGACAAGCTACGATTCTTTTTGATAAAATTAAATATACCATTGAGGATAGTGTTTGGCAAATTGTAAAAGCAAATCCAATAACCATTGATACAGCATTCACAATTAATATAAAACCACTCACGTTTTATAATCAAAATCAATTGATAACCTTTGATGGCAAACTATCTAAAAATAGTGAAGATAAGTTTGATATTTTTATTCAAAATTTCAGATTATCGCAATTAAACCCATTTTTAAAGGATGCTAAGGTTACAATTGACGGAAGTTTAACGGGCAATACAAGCATTTATGGATTGTTCGGAAAACCATTAATATCAAGCGACATTAGTTTTCAAGGTCTTAAATTAAATAATAAATTAATTGGCTATGGAGAAGTAAAAAGCGAATACAATCCCGAAAAAGAGTTTGTAAGTATCAATGGTTTCTCTGCCTTTGCAAAAGATTTTGATGGAAATTTAATGAAAAACATCGTTTTTAAGGGATACTATTATCCCAAGAAAAAAGAAGAAAATATTGATATAACGTTCAGCGCCGAACCATTTGATTTATCCTTAATTCAGCCTTATTTAAAAGATATTTTAACTTTTAAAGTTGGTTTTTTAAAAGGCAATGGAACAGTTACTGGTACTTTAGATAATCCTCAAATCAATGCTAAACTTAAATTTTTTAAGTGCATCATGATTGTCGATTTTTTAAATGTTCAATATAGTGTGAGTGGAGATGTGGATATAATGCCTAAACAAATTAATTTCGAAAATCTTGAAGTACGTGATAAAATGGGTAATTCCGGTAGTGTTTACGGAAACATATTTCATGATAACTTTAAGGATATGCGTATTGACTTTGACATCAATACTAATAAATTAATGGTGTTAAATACAACAGCTGCCAATAATCCAAGTTACTACGGCACTGCCTATGCTTCTGGCAATGCTGGTATTTATGGTTTTTTAGATGACATTAAAATGGAATTAAATTTAAAAACTAATGGAGGCACTTATTTCTATATACCATTAGATGGTCCTTCGGAAATTGGAAATAATGATTTTATAAAATTTGTTACCAAGGATACAGTCAAAACACTTGTAAAAAATAATAAGTCAAATTTTTCATTAGATTTTAATTTAGAAGCAACAAGAGATGCTGAGGTTCAATTGATATTTGACGAAAAATCGGGTGATGTAATTAAAGCCAGGGGTGATGGAAATTTGAATATGAAAATAAACTCTAAAGGTAAGTTTGATATGCTTGGAGATTATGTTCTCTCAAGCGGAGATTACTTATTTACTTTAGAAGACTTTGTTACCAAAAAATTTGAGATTCAAAGAGGTAGTTCAATTAGGTGGAACGGAAATGTATATAAAGCTAATATTGATATCGTGGCCAACTATAAGCAACGCGCCTCTATCAAACCATTATTCCCTAATGATTCAGTAAATAACTACAACAAACGCTTTCCAGTAGATTGTAAATTGTTTATGAAAGATAAATTAACGTCACCAAATATTACATTTGGAATTGAGTTGCCTACAATTGATGAAACAACGCGTTCTGCTATCAAAAGTATTTTAAGTGACGAAAATGAAATGAACAGACAGGTATTTGCCTTGTTATTATTAAGAAGCTTTATTACTCCCATTTCTGTTTCTGGTGGTGGCGGAATTAGTGCAGGTGGAGCGGCAGCGGCAACTGGCTCCGAAATGTTGAGTAACAAAATGAGTAATTGGTTAAATGGTGTTACAAAAGATATTGATATTGGAGTTAACTACCGACCAGGAGGAGCGCTAAGTAGCGACGAATTAGATTTAGCCTTATCAAAACAATTGTTTAATAATCGATTAGTGATTGATGGTAATTTTGGTGTTTCTAATAATAATTCAACCACAACTACTACTACTTCAAAAAGTAATAACTCCAGTAACTTAATTGGTGATGTGTCTTTAGAATATAAATTATCAGAATCAGGTAAATACAGAGTAAAAGCGTTTAATCGAAGTAATGATAATACAGATGCAGCTATTAGCGGTGGTCCTTTCTCTCAAGGCGTTGGTATATTTTACAGAGAGGAATACGAAAACTTAAGCGAGTTATATCGCCGTTACATTTCAAAGTTTAAAAAGAAAGAGAAAGCGAATTAAGTTATTTAACTTCAATAATAAATTGTTTTACTTCTGTTGTATCATGATATTTAATTAAGGCAAAATTTAGAGTTACTTTCCCTTTTTCTATAGCAGTAAAATTAAAATCTACACCTTTTTCATTTCCTCTAAACACAGAGCCGTAATAATCTAAAATCTTATCGTTAAACGTATTGTTTATTTGCCACATATAACCAGTTGTATGATTTTCGGGCAGCGAAATCCTAAATTTGTCGTTTTTATTTACTTCATTTTTTAAAGGAGCCACTTTGTCAGCTTGTTTATAAGAACAGCCTATTAGAAATGAAGAGCAAATAATAATTATATTGGAAACTTTTCTGTATTTTTTCATTGGTTGTATCGAATTTAATTAGATGAATTAAGCTTTCTTGTTGATGAAACGCTGGTAAAGAGGTTTTGCAAATATAAACTTCATAAGCACTCTTATTTTTATTTTACATCTTTTAACACGCATTAATTGCGTAACTTTATCTTGGCATAGGATTTGAATTTACATAGCCAAACTAAATAAAATGAAAACCATTAAACATATTGCAATTCTTGTTTCTGCTGTTACAGCTACCGTGGCTTTATGTTCAGCTGGCTACTATATCTCTTCCGAAGAAAAATTAGAACAAATTATTCCAACAAATTTCCCTAGTAAAGAATTGCCATTAAAACCAAATGAAGCTTTTAAAGAAGGTGAAATTTTATCTTATCGTTTGCATTATGGCGCTATGGATGCCGGAGTTATTTTAATGGAAGTAAAACCCGAAATAATGGAGGTTGCAGGTCGTAAAGTATATCATGTGGTAGGTAATGGTTATTCTAAAGGAACCTTTGATTGGTTTTTTAAAGTGAGAGATAGGTACGAGACATTTATTGATAAAGATGCCATGTTGCCTTGGATGTTTGTTCGCCGCGTATATGAAGGAGGTGTTACTATTAATCAAGATTACACGTTTAATCATTATACAAACAAAGTTGATGTTGGAGCAGGAGAAAAAGTAGATGTGCCTGAAGGTACTCAAGATATGATTTCAGCTTTTTATTCGGCTCGTAACTTAGATTTAACCAATGCCAAAGAAGGTGATGTGTTTACCATTAATAGTATTGTTGATAAGGAAATATGGCCTTTAAAAATTAGATATGTCGGCAAGGAAAAAATTACGTGCGATATTGGAACCTTTAACTGTGTGAAATTTAGACCTATAGTTCAAAAAGGGCGTATTTTTAAGCATGAAGATGATTTAAATGTATGGTTAACAGACGATAAAAATCACGTTCCCTTAAGGGCTCAAGCTAAATTAATGGTAGGTTCCATAAAATTAGATATTGTTAGCGTAAAAAATCTTGCTAACCCAACGTCTGAAGTTAAGTAATTAAGATTTCAAATTTTTTAAAAGGATATGGTGTAAATCCATATCCTTTTTTTATTTTTGGTAGCTTAGCACTCTAAATATTAAAAACAGAATGGAATTAAAAAAAGAAATTGTTGATAGAGTTAATCAACTTGAAGAAAAATATAGCCAAATGGGTCAAAGTTTGGAAGGGTATTTAGATGGACTTTTATTGTCAAACTATTTAACTTATTGGGATTATATTCAAGTTGATACATTATTAACCTTGCAAAATCCTAAAACTGATTTTCCGGATGAAAAAATTTTCATCATGTATCACCAAATCACAGAATTATATTTTAAACTCTCATTACATGAGATGGAACAAATTGGGTTTAATGGCCCACATATTTTACCTAACGGAAATAATCTTGGTTGGAAAGAAAAAATAGATGCCAACTTTTTTGCAGAACGTGTTACTCGTATCAATCGTTATTTCGAGTCCTTAACCAAATCTTTTGAGATTATGGTAGATGGGATGGAAAAAGAACAGTTTTTACGTTACCGTATGGCTTTGTTGCCAGCAAGCGGATTTCAAAGTGCCCAATACCGTAAAATAGAAATCTGCGCTACTGATTTCTTTAATTTGGTAGATAAAGATGTTAGACCAAGTTTAGCGGGCAAAAACCCTAGCATTGAAGAAATGTTTCAAAATATTTATTGGAATAAAGGAGCAACCGAATTAGCTACAGGCAAAAAAACATTAACCCTAAATCAGTTCGAAAAAAAATATGGTACCGATTTTATTGCTTTAGCTAAAGAGTATCAAACCAAAAATATTTGGGCAAAATACAAATCCTTGTCGGAAGAAGAGCAGCAAAATCCTAAACTAATTAATGCCTTAAAAGAATTGGATGTAAACGTAAATATTAACTGGCCATTGATGCATTATAAAAGTGCAGTGCGTTATTTACAACAAAACACCGAAGATATTGCTGCAACAGGAGGAACCAATTGGCAAAAGTATTTACCTCCTCGTTTTCAAAAGCGTATTTTTTATCCCGAAATTTGGACAGCCCAAGAACATGAAGATTGGGGCAAAGGATGGGTAGAAACCAACGTTTTTAGAGCTGCAAAATAATATTTACCGGGCAGTGCAAAGTCAACACCTGCTAATAAATTTTTCATCACACAATAAATTATATATTTAAGCGTTTATAATCATATTGAAAAAAACACTATCATATTTCTTAGTTTTATTAACTGTAGCAGGCTTTTCTCAAATTGGAGGAACGAAAACCTTTAGTTTTTTAGACTTACCAATTCCCGCTCGGTCAAATGCTTTAGGTGGCGCTACAACTGCTATTTGGGATAAAGATGTAAATTTAGGCTATAGCAATCCAGCTTTATTGAACCCAAGTTGTTCGAAACAATTAGGATTTAACTATACAAACTTTGTAGCCGATTTAAACTACGGAAATTTTATGTATGCCCATCAATTTAAAAAATATGGTACGTTTGCCGCAGGTTTACAATATTTTAACTATGGAAAATTTGATGGAAGAAGTGAATATGATGTTGAATTAGGAAATATTAAAGCTGCCGATTATTCCCTCAACTTATCATTTGCCAAAACCATCAATAAGGATAGTACGCTTTCATTGGGTGTTGCTTTAAAAACACTATATTCTCATTATGATATATATTCTTCATATGGTAATGCAGTTGATGTTGGATTAACCTATCATAACAAAAAACAACTAGTAGTTTCCCTTTTGGCTAAAAATTATGGTAAACAATGGAAAGCTTTTTCCGAAAATGGACCAATAGAAACCTTACCGCAAAATGTAGTGATTGGAATCAGTAAAAAGGTAGCTAAAGCACCATTTAGAATTATTGCTCAATATGATCAATTATTAAAATGGGATTTAACTTATGTTAATCCTCAAACTGCTAATTCAGATATTGACCCCTTTACTAATAAACCTGTTGTAAAGACAAAAAAACAAATCCGTAATGATAAAGTTAAAACTGGCATAGACAAATTTGGTCGCCATTTAATATTAGGTACTGAAGTACTGATAGGAAAAAACTTTATGATTAGATTGGCTTATAATTTTAGAAGAGGAAAAGAAATGGCTTTGCCTGATGTTAAAAAAGCTAACGGCTTGTCTTTAGGATTCGGGTTTAAAGTATATAAATTCCATTTAGATTATGCTTACTCTAAATATGCTTTAACCGGTAACGCTCATACCATTGGCATTACAACAAACTTTGGCGACTTTAATAAAAAGTAGTTAAAGCTGTTTATTTCTAAAATCTCTCAACTAATTACCGTAATTTTGTGATATGAAGGGATTCAATGTTCGTGTATATGGAATTTTAATACATAATAATCAAGTATTAGTTTCCGACGAACATATCAAAGGCCTGAATATTACCAAACTACCTGGTGGCGGATTAGAGTATGGCGAAGGAACAATTGAATGTGTGATCCGAGAATTTAAAGAAGAGTTAAACTTAGATATTGAAGTTGAATCACATTATTACACAACCGATTTTTTTGTAAACTCTGCCTTTAGCAACAATAACCAGGTAATTAGTATTTATTACACCGTAAAAGCAGTTAGTGTAATGGATTTTCCAATAGCTATTAATTCATTTGCTTTCGCTAAAAAAGTAGATGGAGCGCAATCTTTAAGATGGATAGATTTAACTAAAATTTCTGAAAATGATTTTACGTTTGTTATTGATAAACGCATTGGAGATATGCTAAATAATAATTGGAAATAATATTACTTCAAATCTAATTCAGGTTCGCTAACGCCTTCATTTAAATTTGGAACAGTAGCAGCATTAATAATAGGTAATACTTCTGTTTTAATTTTCCGCTTTGTTTTCTTATGAGTAGTTGTAGATTCCTTGTTTATTGTTTTTTGGTTGGACGCTAAAGTTATTGGAGGATTGATAATTGGTTTCGATTCTGCAATTTTAGCGGGCTCTTCTTTTTTTACTTCAGGAATGGGAACAATCGAATTAGTTGTTGCTAATTTGATAGTAGTGTCAATAACTGTAGTTGCAGCTTTTAGAATTGGAGTTTCAGTTGTTTTTGTTTTAATTACTGTTTTGGCTTTTGCTTCTGGAATGGCAGTAGGTTCTGCCTTTGCTACATAAGGAATTTCGTTTTGAATCGATTCTTTTTTCTTAAAGTCAACAAAGCTAAATAGCATAGCAGACAATCCGCCAATTAAAACAATGAAAATAACAGGAACAATAACTGAACGACTAATACCAAAATTAATAGTGGGTATATAACTTATTATGCTTGAGCCAGATCTTACTTGCGCTAACGACATTTCATCAAATTTATGCCACAAGGCTTCGTTATAATCTAACTCAGCATCTTGCATCATTAATCTGATTTGACGTTCGTCTAATTCGTAGCTAAACTGGCTGCTCATCGTTACTCATTTTTAAAGTTTTTTCTATCGATTTTTGTAAGTTAAATCTGGCTTTCTCCAAATTTGCTTTCACACTTTGTTCACTTGTATCTAATAACTCAGATGCATCTGATAATGAATAATTATCAATCACATGTAAATTAAATACTAATCTTTGAGAAGGAACTAATTCTTGTATAGATTTTAATAAAACGGATTCATCCACATTCTTTAAATCGATGAATTTACTATCTAAAAATAAATCGTAGGTTTTTTCTTTATACTCAACTGCTTTTACGGTACTGGCTACATAATATTCGTTTCGGATGTTTTTAATGTAATTCACTACAAATGAAATGAACTCTTTTTTCACAAATTCATCAAAAGATAAAGCATTTTGTGATTTAAACTGACCAATTATTGATAATACATGAGTAAAACCTTGAAGTAATATCTGTTCTGATTGCGTTGAATTTTTAGAATATCTTAGAGAAATGTAGCCTAATTTGCTAAAATATGTTTCGAAAAACTGTTTTTTAGCAGTTTTATCGTTTTTAAGGCATGCCGATATGAGTTCAGCTTGGGACATAAATTAGGTTTATCGCTAATTTATACACAATTAATGAACAAATAGTTACATTTTAATTAAATATTTTCACTTTATCGGTGTAGCTAACTGGAAATTTCTTCTTAACAAAGAGTTTTCCCACTTTTAAATCACCATTTACTTCAATTTTACCTAAGTTTTCTAAATTCAGTAACCTCAAAATATCCATAGGGTTCAAATCTGATAATTTAGAGTTTAATTTAAAAGTATATACTTTTTCTGATTTGGCACTTAAGTGAACACGCTTATTCATTTTTGCTTGTCCAAGACGTATTCCATTAAAAATTACTTCAAATTCGGATGGATAAATAGAAAACCCCATTTTATTTGGATTATCTATTTTCAATTTAATATCTGCATCAATATTTTCAATAGTCAATTTATTCAAGTAAAATCCTTCCACACTAGTTACTTTTATTTCTTTAGCCTCTCGACAAGAAATAAAAAAGAGAGAGGCTATGATAAAAAATAGTTTGAACTTCATATGCTTGTTATAATTGAGTTTATGTAATAAGTTACAAATAAAGTAATAGCATTTGGAACTACAAATTATGGTTGAGGTATATTTTACCATAAAAGTCATAAAAGTTCATAAAGAAAGTATGTATTGTTATCAAAAAAAACTTTTGTGCCTTTTATGGTTTAAAAAATAGTATAAAAACAAAGCTTCAATCTGTTTTTTAATTTGATAATAGTTACCTTCGATTGATATGCCTGTTACTACTTTAAATAATTTTATAGTTTATAAATCTTCTGCTGGAAGCGGTAAAACGTTTACCCTAGTTAAAGAATATTTAAAACTAGCATTAGTTGATAAGCATAACCTAGCCAAAGCCTATAAAGGAATTTTAGCTATTACCTTTACTAATAAAGCTGCTTCAGAAATGAAGTGGCGAATTATAAAAGCGCTAAAAGAAATTAGTTTAGAGTCGAATGACATGCTAAGTTCTTTAATAGCCAAGGAACTTTCAATTTCAAAAGAAGATTTAAAATCAAGAGCAGAAATTGTACTAACTGATATTTTACACAATTACTCTGATTTTTCTATTGGTACCATTGATAGTTTCACTCACCGAATTATCAGAACTTTTGCGTTGGATTTAAAATTGCCCATCAATTTTCAAATTGAAACCGACTCGGATGCTGTATTTAAAAAAGTAATTTCTACACTGATTAATAATTTGGGTAAAGACAAATTAATAACAGATTATCTAGTTCAGTTTTCTTTAGCACAAATTGAAGACAATAAACATTGGGATCCAGAACAAACCTTAACTGATTTTATTAAAGAAATCAATAAAGAAGGAGTAAGTGATTTAATTAATCAATTAAACGATAAAACGATTTCTGATTTTGAAGTCATTAAAAAACAATTAAAATCAGTTACTAAAACGCACGAAGACTTTTTAAAATCGAATGGAGATAAGGCTTTAAAACTAATTAACGATAAACAATTAACTGCAAGTGCTTTTGCTAGTGGCGGTGCCGGTATTTATAATTTTTTTGTAAAACTAGCTAACTTAAAAGAAACTTCAGAAAAAGAATTGTTTGGAGCTAATGTTTTAAAAACACTAAACGATGATAAATGGTATGGCGGCAAAGCAAGTGCTGATGAAAAAGCAGCGATTGATAGTATTAAATTAGAATTAGCAAAAATTGCTCATGAAGTATTGGATTATCTTCATAAAAATGAGCAGCGCTACAATGCCTTTAGCTTAATTTATAAAAATATTTACGCCATGGGTTTGGTTAACGAATTAGCTAAACTCACTAATGAATATAAAAACGATGAAAATATTTTATTTATTTCTGAGTTCAATGAACGCATTTCGGAAGTCGTAAATAATGAACCAACCCCTTTTATTTTTGAAAGATTGGGCGATAAATACAAGCATTTTTTATTAGATGAATTTCAGGATACATCGGCTATGCAATGGCAAAATATGTTGCCATTAATAGATAACTCATTAGGAAATGGAAATTTAAATTTAATTGTAGGCGATGGCAAACAATCCATTTACCGTTGGCGTAATGCTGATGTAGAACAATTTGTAAACTTACCTCATGTTAATGTTGCTGATAAAAATGACTTGTTGCTAGAAAGAGAAGATTCATTAATCAGAAATTTTGAAGGTAGAGTTTTAGATACCAATTTTAGAAGTGAGAGTGCTATTGTGAAATTTAATAATAGCTTGTTTGATTATTTATCAAACACGGTATTAAATGAAGATTTAAAAAAAATATACGATCAACAAAAGCAATTACATAAAACTACAGAGCTTGGATATGTGAGTATGGACTTTCCTTTATTAGGAAAAGACGATACAGATACTGTAAATACGCGTTTTATTTTAAAACATATTCAGCAAGCTATTAGCGATGGATACAATTACAGCGACGTGTGTGTTATCATTCGCCAAAACCGACACGGAAACACCGTTGCTAATTTTTTAATAGAAAACGGCATTCCTGTTGTATCGGCTGATTCTTTATTATTGAGTCATGCTAAGGAAGTAACAGTCATACTATCATTTTTAAAATACATTTCTAATCAAAAAGATTTAGTGTCAGCTTCTGTTATTGTAAATTATGTGTATGAACAACAATTTTGTAGCGAAGCGCAGTATGTTACTTTTTTAAGAGAACTCAATACTTCTAAAACCAAAACATTATTTGATATTTTAAATGCTTGCGGATTAAGAGTAGATATATTAAAATTAACGGCCTCAAATTTATTTGATAGTTGTATTGAAATTGTTAGTACCTTAAAATTAAACGCAGGTAATCCGCAGTACGTTCGCTTTTTTTTAGATGAAGTCTTAGGTTTTTTACAAGGTAATACGTCTAATACCACTTTGTTTTTAGATTGGTGGCAAAGGAGAGGAGAGAAAGCGTCTGTTATTATCCCGGAAGGAATTAACGCAGTAAACATTATGACGATTCATGCCTCTAAAGGTTTGGAGTTCCCTGTTGTGATTACTCCTTTTTTAGCTTGGGATATTGAAAAAACACAATCTATTTGGGTAGATATTGACGAAGAAGGAATTGATTTGCCAGTAGCATTAATTAATACAACCAAGGCAGCTGACGATACAGTTTATAAACCATTAGCTGAAAGAGAGCGGCAGCAACAAACATTAGATAGTTTAAATATGTTGTATGTTGATTTTACCAGAGCCGTTGATAGATTATACATTATATCGCCAGATTTAAAAAAGAAAAGTGCTAAAAATTGTCATACCTGGTTAGTTGATTTTGCAAAGACACAAGAAACATTTAATGAAGCTAATCATCTATTAGAATTTGGTTCATTAACAAAAAAACAAAAAAACGCCCATCAAAAAATAGGCTTAGAGCAATTACAAATTAGCACATTAGCTTTTAACCAAAATCCTGATGTGATTCAGATAAAAGGCGCTTCATCATACAGCGCTAACGAAGAAGTAACCAAAGCGCGCGAATATGGTATATTGGTACATTATATTTTATCTAAAATAAAAACCAAAGATGATGTGGAGGATGTAATTTTAAATGCGGTTTTAGCAGGAGATATTACAGAAGAAGAATCTCATAAAATGGAGAAAGAAATTCAGCAATTATTATCAATTGATTCAACAGCTTCTTATTTTGATAAAGGCGTTACTATTAAAAACGAATTAGAA
>JBKJPW010000067.1:0-12269 GCA_046594225.1 Bacteroidia bacterium | reverse complement strand
CCGCGAAAGACAATTATTTTCGCTTTGCAAATGTCCATTAAATATTTAGCTTTGTCAGTAATATTTCGGTAGACAATGTTTCAAAACCCAAACTGAAATTTAGCTCCAAAACGTTAGGTTCAAGTTGCCCATTTTTCTCCGTAGACAAATTAACGGTAGACACAAGCATTTGAATTTAACTACTTAAAACATAAAAATAAGTAGACACTAACGAAATGAATACAATAAACTTACATTCTAATTTAAGGACAGGGTTTCATTGGAACATTGGTTCAAAATTGAAAACGGTTTCTAATTGTTTGTTTTCCTCCGCTTTTTTCGGTTTTAGTAAAACCGTATTGGCTATCCCAAATTTAGCACATTTGTTTTTTTCAAAAAGGCTTGCAAAAAACAAAAAAGCTAAATCCTACCCTTTTCAAGTAGGTGTGCTTTCAGCACAATATTGCGCATCTCACATCCGTTCGGTCAAAAGCGCCTCGCCTGCGGCAGCATGGTTTTGTTTTTTTATTATAAATTAGTATTGTATGAACGAAAAAACTATTAACGTACTATATGTAGATGATGAACAAAATAATTTAAATTCATTTCATGCCTCATTTAGAAAGGATTTTAATGTGTTCACAGCAATATCCGCAAAAGAATCAGATGCTATTCTTGCCACTCATAATATTCATGTCTTAATTACAGACCAACGAATGCCCGATACATTAGGTACTGAATTGTTAGCTGATGTCGTTACTAAATACCCAAACCAAAGTAGAATTCTTTTAACTGGTTATACAGATATTGAAGCTGTTATTGATGCCATAAATAATGGGCAAATATTTAAATACTTAACTAAGCCATGGAACGAAGACCTATTAAAAGAATGCATTAAACTTGGATATGATTTGTTTTTGAAAAAAATAATGGTTCAGCAAAATGAATCCAAATATTATGGTTCTGATTCTAAAGTATATAAAACTATCAAGAAAGCAAAGCGTAAGTAAATAACTGTAGGTTATGCCATGACGCGAATCTCTTTAAATTTTTTCGTGGGCTTTATTATTGGTTTATGGTGCATCAGTTCTATTTCTAATTTTCCAATCCGTATGTCTTTTTCCAATAACAGTCTTTCATAATACTGTTTTAAAACTTTGATATTATAACTATCCAAACTCTTACTCTTTTTGTTTTTCGTCTTAGCAATATTAATGGTTATAAATTCAGCAACTGGCACTTTAAAAAATTTACATATTTTTTCAATTTTTTTAGTGTTAAACTTAGTATCGCCTTTTTCTAATTTACTATATGCTTGTTGAGTTATTTTAAATTTAATTGCCATTTCTTGCTGTGAAATGAACTGATTAATTCTAAGGTGTTTTAATTTTTCCGCATAAATAGCACTTTTATCTTCTATCATAATTCTTTGTTTTCTCGCGTCTAATGTAGAGATAAAAGGGAATAGATGCAACTTATTTTGGTTGTGAAATACAATCGATAAAAATTTGACATTACGTTTTATTTGATTGTACTTAGTCACTTAAAATTTATTAGAAATGAAATTAAACAAAACATGGCTCTATGCACTTTTCATATTAATAGGAACAGTGATTACAAAAACGGTTGTGGCGCAAGCGCCACCAAGTGTTTATACAAACATAAACACTGGTGACCAAACCTTAGAAAATGATACCGTAACAGGTAGTTATAAATGGTATCGTTGGTTTGGTGATACAGGAGTTGCTCATATTGGCATTAAATTAAATCAACACGGCATTAATTACCAGTTGGCAGAAGCGGAACTGTACACTGTAAATAGTGGCACTTTAGTTTTAGCATATAGAGATACATTATTTGAAACTGGAGACAGTACCTTGAATTTATATGCGGGTTACATTTCTCCTAATACTGAACTTTACATCAAAGTATTAAATGCTAGTGGTTCTTGCACATCTTGCGCCGTTAATAATCCGATTATTCAATTAAACGTTGAGAACATAATGGCTGGCTGCGCACCAGTTACACCTTGTGATATTGTTAAAAATGGTGGTTTTGAAAGTATTCTAGCACCCGGGTGTGGAGGAGATATTACTCAAGGTTCTGATTGTTGGGTGTCATATGAAAATAATACAGAAGTGTTTAGAAGAAACTGTGGAGCGGGTACTTGGTTTAACTTGGGTGTAAGTACACAAAACACTAATCCAATTTTAAATAGTCATAGCCCAAGTCCTAACAATACTATTATTGGTCAAGAAAGTAAGGTGACAATTGCAAAAAACTCCAATTATTATTATTCGGAGTCGATACAATCTCTTTTAGTAGACCCACTTATATCGGGTAGAACCTATAGTTTAACTTGTTGGATTTATAATTATTCTGGATCGTATCTTTCATCTAACACTGCTAATGGTGCTGGTGTACCTTGTTGGGTGACATTTGCAACCGCTGTCGGATTAGTATCTTCACCATCTCTTAATATGACAACTAATTCAGTTTTTCCTACTGGAGCAAATTCATTGGTAAGTTTTTCTGTAGTTCCCATTAATACATGGACATCTTATACACATACATTTACTTATTCTGGTGCCATGCAAACAAGTTTGTTAGTTGGTCCAAACATGAATATGAATTTAAGTTCTGGATGGATTAATCATACTAGTAATAAAACACTATATATTACCCTCGATGATATATCCATAATTGATATTACTCCCATTGGTATCACTCCAACTCAAAATCACCCAAATTGCAGTAATAACATAGCAACTTATACATTGTCTGCAAGTGGCAACTTAGCGGGTAGTACATATACCTGGCAACCTGGGGGTATAGTAAGCAACACAATTGTTGTTTCACCAACTGTAACATCTGTTTATTCTGTTCAAAGCACTAGTCCTTCTGGATGTTTAAAAACAGCAATTCCTTATACAGTAAATATTTTACCTGCACCAACTGGTACTATTGTTCCTAGCAGTTCTACAATTTGTCCAGGTGCGGCAGTTACTTTATCTGTTAATGGTTCGGGCTATAATCCAATCATGAATATTTGGACTCCAAGTCCATGCGTTCCTGCAAGTTGTGTTAGCTCTAGCATAACAGTAACTCCAAGTGTTACTACAACTTATACTGTAAAATTATCTAGTCCAAACGGTTGTGTTTATTATCCAACAACAACCATCACCGTCCTCACAGCATCCAATGCTATATCTGTAACTGGTAATACATTACTTTGTTCAGGCGGACAATCAACTACTTTAACTGCAACTGGTGGCAGTAATTATACATGGACACCAAGCGGAGCAACCACCAGTTCGGTAGTTGTTAGCCCTACGGTTACAACATCTTATACAGTTGTTGGTACTTATACTTGTGGTGGCACAGCCACCACAGTAGTAACAGTAAGTGTTACACCACCACCATCCTTAACTATTACTCCTTCGTCTACAGTTATTTGTTCAGGTAACAGTGTTACATTATCAGCATCAGGCGCAAGTACTTATTCGTGGAATCCAGGCGCGTTAACAGGCTCAACGGTTGTGGTTACACCAACAACTACTACTATTTATACATTAACAGGCGCAAATGATATTTGTAGCAATACAAAAACAATTTCCATAACTGTCAACCCAAAACCAACAGTAACTGTTGCTTCAAAAACTATTTGTATAGGTGGCACGGCTACATTAACTGCCAGTGGTGCTAGTACTTATAGTTGGAGCACAAGTGCAACAGGCTCTTCAATTACTGTAACGCCAACTATTACAACAAGCTATACAGTTACAGGAACAAGTGCCGCGGGTTGTACAAACACTGCCATTGCAACAGTAGCCGTTACTACAAACACAATTCCTGCATTTAGTATTAGTACAAATCCTCCTTCCCCGGTTATTAATAACGGAACAGGAACTAACACCATTGTATTATTAAGTAATATTACAAATACAACAGGCTTAACCTTTGCTTGGAGCAATAGCGCCACAACACCAACTACAAATTTTAATTTAACGCAACCCGAAATTATTAACCTTACAGTTAGTAATCCTTATTGTGGTACAAGCACACAAAGTATATGTGTCAATTATGTAGCAGCAGCTTGTTCTAATACAACGCTACCAGTTTTAAATAATGCAGTTGTCACTTCAACTTCTCAAATTACTGCTAGTGTTTATAAAGTAACGGGGACTTTAACATTTAGTTTAACTGGCGCTATAGACGTTTCTAATAAAACATTTATGATGGCAACTAACTCTAAAATTATTGTAAGTCCAAGAGCAATATTATTAAGTAATGCAGGATTGAGAATTTATAGTTGCGATGGTATATGGAATGGAATTGAATTACAAGCCGATATGTCAAATGCAGCAGGTGTCAATATATTAGATGATGCTATTATCGAAGATGCCTACATTGCCATTAGCGCAGGCACAAGCACTTTATCTACCATGCACAACATTAACATAAATGGAGCAAGTACTCAATTCAATAAAAATTACATTGATATAAAAATTCAAAATTCTAATGCGCCTTCAAGTGTCTATACATTTACCTTTAGTGCAAAAGGTATGTACAGTAAATCAAGTGCAAACTCACCAGGTGGCAATTTAAAATGCAGTAGCTCTTATACTCCTACTGTAAAATCGCGTAGTTATATTGGCTTACAGTGTAAAGATGCAGGAGTTATAACATTTACCGCACCTAATGGTGGTGGCGTTGGCGTAAATCCTGAAATACAAAACAAAGATTATGGCATGACCTTTAATACCACTGATGCGAATGTAAACAACGTAAACTTTAATAATGCTGTAGGCGTAGCTTATAGTTATTCTTTAAATTTTGCTCCTACTCCTGCGGGCGTTGGTATTTACAGTAAAAACTCAAAATACTTAAATGTAAAACCGGCTACTACACCAACGGTTGGTGCTACTACCACATTTAGTAATATGGGTTATAGTATTATAACCAATGGTACTTATACGGTTGACGTACAAAATACCATTCACACTTCATCTATACAATCCTACACTACTGACCCAGCTTGGGGCTCTGGTGCCAACGCCTATATTTGGGGCGGTAATGTTATGACTGCGGGTTACGGATTAAATGGTGTTTTTGCAACCAATGCACGCGATGTATTACGTTTAAATAATAACACATTTACTAATAACTACTATCCTGTTACAGCAAATTACACCGTTGCACCAAGTAGTACAAATACCATGAGTATTTCACAAAATACCATAAGCACAACTAACGTAAACGGTGTAAAAGAAGGTGTAACGTTCAACTCTGCGCTCACATTTACACCAACAGCAAGTAATATGCGAATTGCTGCAAACACGTTTAGCAATGTAACTATTGGTGTAAAAGTAACTGCCACAAGTATTGGCTTACGTATTAGTAGTAATACATTTACGCTACATCCAAGCGGCACAAATCCTAAAGGAATTTATATGTCAGGCAGTAATACGGTAACAGTAGATAATAATACCATTTATGGTTCATTAACTAGTACCAATGTTGCGGCTTTCAATGTAAATAACCACGGTATGTTATTAGAAAATAGCGCTGGTTGTAAAGTAAAATGTAATACCATTAAAAATGTTGGTATTGGTATTGAATACAGAGGCGGAAACAGTAGTAGCGGAGATGGTTTTTTTGGTAACACTTTACAATACCCAATACGCCGTGGTTTATTTATAACCAATGGTGGCATTATTGGTACACAAGGTAGCAGCAGCGGAGCAAGCGCCAATCAATGGATTAATGGAACTAGTGCTTGGCCCGCAGTAAACACTGCCGACCCTAACAAAACATCTGTGGGCGGGACTTTATCAGGGGGGAGCGCAAGTGATGCAGCTAATAGTTGGCTATATGTACAAAACAATGGTAATGAACTACCAGATGATAATTACATTACTTCTCCGTCATTCGCTACACAAAGATATTTATTAGGAACAACAATGTTTTCTGTTACAGCAGGAACAGGTAATTATGCTACTTGTCCAACTACTTTAACTGCTTTAAAAGTAGCTCAATCAGGTAATAATAGTGGCGTGGAACGTGATGCCGATTTTATAGATTACATTACTAATTTATTGCCAGCAAGCAATACCGCTATAACGCCACAAGATAAATTTATGCTAAAGCAATATATGTTTGATGACTTAACTCAAAATCCTAGTACTGATAATACATTGTTAGCTTTTTATAATCAACAGCAAAACACATCGGTAGATGTGTATCATGAAATTGATAGTTTATTAGCAAACGGAAATATAAATGCAGCTACTTCCAAAAATGCTCAAGCATCGCAAACTAATGATATTACTCAAACTCAAAACACTTACAATACCCTTTATATTAATGGTATCAATAATCAGAGCGATTTAGATAATTTAGCAGCTATAGCCGATTTATGCCCACAACTATACGGCAACGCCGTATATCAGGCTCGTGCTTTATTACAGAGCATAACTTATGTTGGCAAAGTATATGCCGATAGTTGTGATAACTCTAAAGTGCGAAAAAGCCTGTGGTTAGATGATGAACCAACGAGTGTAAGCGTAGCAGAAGGTGTACAAGCTAAGTTATATCCTAATCCTAATAACGGTACGTTTACATTAGCTTATGATTTAAAAACCTTAAACGAAGCCAAAGTAAGTATTTATGACATTAGTGGTAAATTGGTGTATATTAAATCAATTGATAATTTAGAAAATAGAATAGCTATCAATACTTTGAATTTGAATAATGGCATTTATTTTATTCAATTATCGGATGACACAAAATTGTTGTGGACTGATAAATTAGTGATTCAAAAATAAGCATTAAAAAGCGGCAACAATGTTGTCGCTTTTTTTGTATATTTAAACTATGAAACGTTTTATTTTATTTTGTCTTGTTTCGTTTTGTTTTGTTTTAAAAACAAAATCACAAAATCTTGTACCTAACCCTAGTTTTGAAACATATAATAGTTGTACAAATATTTTAATTAATAGCGCGAATGGCTGGTGTACAGCAGCTAATCAAGTGGCTAATTGTGCCCACTTACATCCTTGTCATTCTGATACATACACTCAAGTCCCACTTCAATATTTAGACAATTGCTTTAAAAGTTATCAAATACCTCATAGTGGTATTGCATATGCAGAGTTTGGTATGAGTATAAGTACTTCGCAACAAGAAGGTTCACGCCCAATGGTAAAACTAATTGATACTTTGGAAGCTGGAAAGATATATTGCGTAACCTATTACATTAGTATGTGGAATAATGCTAAATATAGTTTTGATAAACTTGGAGCATTGTTAACGCCTACGCCTTTTCCATGTTCAGTTGGTGGAGGAACTGTGTTCCCGTCTATTGCAGGGCAATACACGCCGCAAGTTGTAAGTACACCAAGCCTCGCTTTAGAAGACACTTTAAATTGGATGGAAATTAGTGGAAGTTTTACAGCTGTGGGTAATGAAGCTTATTTAACTTTAGGAGACTTCTTTTTAAAAAGTCAACATTACATTAAAAACTCTTATCCAAATTGTAATGGTTTAGCAGAGTATTATATTGATGATGTGAGCGTAGAAGTAGTAGAAATTGCTAAAGCAAAAAATGATACATTAATATACCAAGGAGATAGTGTTGTTGTTGGAGCAAATAATAGTGAAGCTGCATTATTTAGTTGGCAACCCACAGCAGGGCTAAGTTGCACCAATTGCCCAAACCCCAAAGCAAGCCCAACAGTAAATATAACCTATACAGTTACAAAAACACAATGTAAGAGTATTACGAGTGATATTATTACTATAACGGTTAGCCCAGTTGGTATTAATGAATTAAATATAAGTAATGTAATTACAATGCAACCAAATCCTACTAATGGGTTAATAAATATAAATAGTAGATTTGAAATGCAGAAAATAGAAGTAATAAATATTGCAGGTCAATTTTTGTTATCTGAACAAACATCTTCAAAAAATCATCAATTAAATTTAAGTGCCTTTGCAGAGGGTATTTACTTTATAAAAGTTAGCTACTCAAATGGCATGGTCGTAGCTAAAAAAGTAATCAAACAATAATTTCTTGGGCGTATCAGATAAAACATCTTGTTTTATTTGTCAGGCTTTCCACTCCAATCTTTTTATTCTCTGCCCTATCCTTTCTATAAAAAGGATTTACGTTACAATCCTTTACGCATTCATAAAGTTTCAGCCAATAAACAAAATGCGTTCATAAAATCACGGCATTTTATTTATCCGCTTTCACTTTACAGCAAGGTCACAAAAGTTATTGCTCTCGCAACAACCCTTGTGTTTTCTGTGCCACTCGCTCCGCTCACACACGGCACTCGCCTGCGGCAGCTCGGCTTTTCTCCCTCTCCTTCGGGCGAGGGTTGGGGTGAGGGAATGAATTTATCAATCTTCATCATTTGTCAAATAAATAAACGCAGTCACAAAGTTTAAAATCTCACAGTAAGCAGAATGATTTATATTTCTAATGGAATTTCCTGATAAATCTGCTAGTTCAGGAAAATGTTTTGTAACCATCTCTTTTACTTTTTCATGACAACTAAATTTGAAATCAGATTTTCTTTGTAAAAAACTATCATCTTCTATTTTAGGTTTTTGTATAGTGTATTGTTCAGGGTTTTCATTACTATCATCAGACGGCATATAAACTAAAAACTCTAATAGTTCCGACATCATCACCGCACTTTCGTGTGCTTCAAGTTTCAGTTCTTCAATAATGTCTATTCTAATTTTTTCATGTTCGGGATAACACTTAAAACTTAGTTCTATTAATTCATGTTCTAACTCTTTTATAAAAGCGGTTTGCCTTTTTATTTCATCTTCTAATTCTTTATCTAGTGCATTAAAAAATGCGTCTGTTTCTTCTTCGTTTTCCATAACCTTTAAACTTTATTTTGTCTTATAACGATAAATAACAAATGATTGTTACATATAATATACGCAATTAATAGATTATATAGTTATCTAAATTTTTAACAGCAGTTAACAATTTAAACTTTTTTTAATGTAACATATTATCGTTTGTTGCGTTTTATAGGCATCATCCCCATAAAATTTAACCTTATAAAAAACAGAAATCATGGCATCAACGTCAGAAACAGGCCACGCAAAAAATGTGGCAAACTTCGAAAGCTTAGTATCATTTTGTATCGGATACGGCTTAACCTACAATCCAAGTAAAGTAAATCTAAAAGTCCCAGGGCTACAATCCCAATTAACAAGTTGCAAAGCAAACATTGCATCCGTCACATCAACAAGCGTTGCTTTTAATAATGCAGTCAACGCACGCATCATTGCTTTCTTCGGTTTGAAGAAATTATCAACTCGTTTGGTAAATGCTTTAGATGCAACAGGCGCAACTATTCAAATTGTAAAAGATTTAAAAACAGTCAATGCAAAAGTACAGGGATCTAAATTAACTAAAGCAGATTCTGGCAAAACTGCAAAATTAATCGACCCAAATGCGCCAGTTGTTGAAACTCCAAAAACAATTTCTTCGTCTCAACAATCTTACTCTAGTTTAATTGAACACATGGCAACAATTATAACTATACTTTCTACAGAGCCAACCTATATTCCAAACGAAAACGATTTAAAGGTTGTTACTTTAAATACATTATTAACTAATTTAAAAAACACAAACACAGGCGTTATCAATGCTTATACAACTGTTAGTAATGCTCGTGTCGCTCGCGACCAATCTTTGTACAATACAACAAATGGACTTTGCGAAACCGCAAAAGAAGTTAAAATGTATGTTAAATCCTTATTCGGTGCTACTAGTCCGCAATACAAACAAATAAGTGGTATTCCATTTAAGACTGTAAAACCTTAATTTTTTTCTATCCCCACTTCACTCAGAAGTGGGGATTTTTGTATATTCACATTTCTTTATGGTGCTTTACGATAACATAGATGAGCAATTACAAAAGCTCAGAGATATTTGCGATGAAGCATATAAAATACACAAATTTTATGATGATGAGTACGAAGCAGAACTAGAGGAAGGTTTTGAGATTCATCAAGATTTGATCGATAAAGTACAAGAGACTGCAATGGATTGTAAAAAAAGGGTTGATGAGTACGAAGCGTTTGTAGTGTCTTGCGTAAATAATAAAGTTGATTTAACAAACCATTGGATTCGATTAGGGTTCTCCAAAGAAGAAATTCAAAAAATGGCAGAGGAAGAGTAAATCTTCCTACATCAATTACAAAATTCTTTACTGCTATTACCAATGTTCTTTTGACATTAACAAAAGTCTTTACTGCTTTAACAAATCTCTTTACTGCTAGTTCCAATTTCTTTACTGCAATGTCAGAAGTGTTTACTGCTTTAACATATGTGTTAACTGCGTTAACAAAACTCCTTACTGCGGGTTCAGAACTAGCTACTGCAAGTATATAACTCCTTACTGCAACTCCAAAACAGCTTGACAATCAGCTAAATACCATTTAAGCTAAGTGTAATTAATTTTAAGCAGAAATCACATTTTTGACTACTAAACTGCTAAATATCTTGTCGACCTGTGTGTAATCAGCCGCACATTTTGCAAGCCCATTTGTTCGCTTCTTTTTAAAGGAAGTAATTTATTTTTTTGCGACAAATAAGCTTGCAAAATCTCCTCCCCACCTAAACGTGCTATCAGAACTGGCAGTTTTCCAAACTGCTTTTTGCTATCCCTCTACAAACAATTAAAAACTGTGTTCCAATTTTACCATTCGGTAACTCACTAAACCTAAAAAGACAACAGTGTGTTTCAAACAAACAAATTCATTTTCAAATTAAAACGGCGTGGAAACAATAGCAACATCTTTTAGCAGTGTGGGGCAACCTAAAACCTAACAGCACCTTTGCCTCAGTGGTGCAGACGTATAAGCATTTGCAAAAGCAGTCCCTTCGGGAAAGAAATTTATTTTTGCTTTGCAAATGTCTATTAAACATTGTATCATTGTTAGTAGCATTTCGGTAGACAAAGTTTCAAATACCACCGAAGGCAAAGCTGCAAAACGTTATGTGTCAGTGGTTGACGAGAACCGAGAAACTTAACTTTGACAACAATGTTCACGTTCTTTTACTTTACATTTCAAATTCGGTGGCGACAATTACACAATCAAATTATTTTGTATCGTGTTGACCTCACTAAACTCGGTTGACCAAAACGCAGAACTCACAAAACGTATCGACCTAACCGCAGACAAAAACTGCGTGCAAACGTTTAAGTTTTGTGGCGACATCAAACCAAGTTTATTAAGAAAAAAAAGTTCAACATAATTTGTTTCTGTGTATGCGGACACTTAAACTATATACAACTAAATACAACCACCGAACACATAACACACGGTTTATTCAATTTGGGCGGAAGTATAAGGCATTTGCAAAAGCGGCCGCCTAAGGGCGAAAGACAATTATTTTCGCTTTGCAAATGTCTAAAAAACATTGTATCATTGTCAGTAATATTTCGGTAGAAATAGTTTCAAATCCCAAACTGAAATAAACCGCGAAAACGTTATAAGCCATTTATGAAAAACACAATGAGACAGCGATTGCCACTTATTATTTTGTTTTTCATCTTGACATTATCGGGTTGCAAACTTGTAATAATGAAAATGTATGGTATTAAAAATCCTGAGACAGAAAATGAAAAGTCAATATTAAAATTTGCAGAAAAAAAACAACTTCGCATAGACAATATTGTAACAGTGAATTCAAGCGACTTTTTGACAACATTAAAAACTAGGGGAATTCCAGAGGCTGACATATTTGATAGTAGTGGGGCATATGTCGAATATAGACAGACAGACACTTCATGTAATGCAGGACTTTTTAAATTTATCCCAGACCTTAATAGAAATGCAAAATATAAGAAAACCGGCAAGACCAATTTGCAAACAGAAATAAATAAATTACGCGACCTAAATGGAAACAAACTACAATCACTTACAACTGCCAACTTTTATATTTTAATTTATTGGAGTGTGTGGACAGGGAAATTGAATAAAGACCACGTAAAAATTTGGGAAGACTATGCTTATGCAAATAAAAATGCAAATATTAAAGTGTTAAAGGTCGACCTAGACTTCCAAGAATATTGGGACAAATCTGACCGAGATGCAATAATTAAACAACTTGAAAAAAAATAAACGGCTTATAACACACGGTTTATTCAATTTGGGCGGAAGTATAAGGCATTTGCAAAAGCGGTCGCTCCCGCGAAAGACAATTATTTTCGCTTTGCAAATGTCTAAAAAGCATTGTATCATTGTCA
>JBKJPW010000057.1:0-8839 GCA_046594225.1 Bacteroidia bacterium | reverse complement strand
TTGAGACACCTCCAGAAGTTGTTTGCCAATACCAATTAACGCCAGAAACAGAACTGGTTAATGCGGAAAAAGTACCTGTTGAACAAGCAGGATTTGAAACTGGCACAGGTACAGGAGGGGTTGTAGGGGTAGTATTTACAGTTAATACAACTGCCGTAGTTGTAACACTTGAACATAGCGAAACAGAAACTACACATTGATAAGAATAAGAATTTATACTGCTTGAGGCGCCGGTTACAGTCATTACAGAATTTGTTACATTACTATACGGCGCTGAATTTGAAAGATTAACAAAACCGCCTCCAAGACCATCATTAACTTGCCATTGGTAAGCTAAGGGTGAACCACTTGCAGCAACCGTAAAAGAGACGTTAGAGCCAGAACAAATAGTTTTGTTAATTGGTTGTGTTGTAATTGTTGGATTAGTATTAACTACTAACGTTGATGTACCTGATGTTGCAGTACATGGAGTATTATTATCAGTTACTAAACATTTATAATAATATGTAGCGCCTGCAGTTATTGCAAGTGAATTTGTAGTTGCTCCAGAATAACTTGCTCCTGTTGGTGTTCCATTTGTAACATTCGCCCAGCCTGTTGTTCCATTAGCACTCATTTGCCATTGATATGAGGGAGCTGTTGGAGCAGAAGTTGCATTATCCGTTACTGTAAAACTAGTAATAGTACCAGCACAAACAGTTTGAGTAGTTGGCGTAATTGTTGTAGAAGGAGCCGTGCAACAAGTGCCTTGACGAACAATTACATCATCAAATGCTAAATTACCAGCACTTTTGGTGTATGTGAACCGAATTTGAGTAAAACTTGTTGATATAGCGTAAGTATAAACGGTACCTGTGGTTGGCAAATTTGATAAATTAATTATTGTAGACCAAGAAGTTCCATCAAACCCTTCCACTAAAAATGAAGAGGTTGCATTAGTACCTTGACCTTTTATCCAAAAAGACAATTGATCACCACATGCAAAAGATGGAGTAACAACCCTGTCTCCAGTGGCATCTAGAGTTAATGCTGGAGACGACGATCCAAAGTTTCCAGCTGTAGTATAAGTGCCGCCTATTGAGGTGAATGTCCAACCTGCTGGTGGAGTTGTTCCCGCCGAAAACCCTTCATTAAATATATTCTGCCCCCAACTCTTTGCAAAAGAAAATAGTAATAAAACACATAAAACTTTTACGTGAAGATTTTTGGGAAATGTATTTTGGTTGCCACCTAACATTTAAATAAATTATTAAAACTTAATTAAAGCGGTTTCGGATTTGTTTAATTATATTAAAACAATTAAACTCCTTTAGGGTGTTCGCTTTTTAAAACTATCTTAAAGCGGTTTTGGACAATCTAAAAACTGATGGGTAATCAATTATAGAATTCCTGTAGGGTGTTCACTTTTACATAGTAAAGATAGTTAATAAACATTTATTGTGTATTTCTTTTTCATTAACAAATTGTTAAAAATCAAACGATTGTGTAGAAAATCTGTAAAATTTGATTCTTTAGACGAATGTTACTATTTTTTAGAGGAAACGGTAATCTCAACTAAATCGTTTTGCTAATTTAGCTTATTATTAAATTCATATCATGAAAAAAGGTTTTATATTTTTTGTACTACTAGTTGCGTGCGGTTTTTTATTATCATTTATTAATACAACCGCAGGTGCAGAGCTTGGATTAAATGCTCCTATGCCAATGGCCGATGATAAAATGAAGGATGTGAGCGGGAAAGAGGTTTCTTTAAATACTTCTAAAACAACAAAAGGCTTATTAGTTATCTTCTCTTGTAATACTTGTCCTTATGTTAAACTAAGCGAAACACGTATTAAAGAATTATCAGATGATTGTGCAAAACAAGGTATTGGCTGTATTATTATCAATAGTAACGAAGCGCAACGTGCTGATGAAGATAGTTTTGATGCCATGGTAAAATATGCTACTGCGCAAAAATTAACATGCCCTTATGTGGTAGATGCTAATTCAAAATTAGCAGATGCTTTTGGAGCAACTCGTACTCCTCAATGTTTTTTATTTAATGCTAAAGGCTTAGTTTATAAAGGTGCTATCGACGATAATGTAAAAGATGCAACGGCTGCAAAAGCTCATTATTTAAAAGATGCAATTGATGCTTTAGCTAAAAATGAAATTCCTAAAACACAAGAAACAAAATCTATAGGTTGTACTATTAAACGCGTTGAATAAATTACATTCCACTAAAACTTCATTCAACAAAAAACCCGACTTATAATCGGGTTTTTTATTTAGCAATTTAAAATACCTGCGTTAAAAAAAACTTAAACAGTTAAAATTTCTTTCTCTTTTTGTTCTAAGTGTTTTTCGCATTTAATCGAAAATTCATCTACTAAACCTTGCATCTTTGTTTCTCCACCTTTAGCTTCATCTTCAGGCAAACCTGCTTTTTGTAAAGCTTTAATTTTATCAATAGATTCTTTTCTGATGTTTCTTAAACTCACTTTAGCATCTTCGCCACATGATTTAGAAGTTTTCACTAAATCTTTACGACGCTCTTCAGTTAATGGTGGCACAACAATACGAATTAAGATGCCATCATTTTGCGGATTAAACCCTAAGTTAGCTGCTTGTATAGCTTTTTCGATAGGTGTTAACATCGATTTTTCCCAGGGTTGAACTAAAATAGTTCTTGAATCTTGAGTATTTACACTGGCTACATTTCCTAAAGTAGTTTTTGCACCATAGTAATCTACAAATACATTATCTAACATGCTAGGATTTGCTTTACCTGCTCTAATTTTTGCTAAATCAGCTTCTAAATGGGTGATTGTTTTCTCCATTTGAGTTTTAGCACTTTCTAATATTGTTTTAATATCGCTCATAAAAAAATTTGTGTAAAGTTATTGTATTATAATGATTGATGAAATTTTTATTTAAAATTATACTGCTACCTCAGCTTTAATATGTGGATGTGGATCATAATTCTCTAAAGTAAAATCATCAATCGTAAAATCGAAAATAGATTTTACATTAGGATTAATTTTCATAGTAGGTAAAGGCCTCAAATCTCTTGTTAATTGTAGGTTCGCTTGTTCAATGTGATTTGAATATAAATGTGCGTCTCCTAGTGTATGCACAAAATCTCCCAACTGTAAATCACATACCTGCGCCACCATCATCATTAATACGGCATAAGAAGCAATATTAAAAGGTACTCCTAAAAATATATCCGCACTACGTTGGTACAACTGACAACTTAATTTACCATTGGCCACATAAAATTGAAAAAATGCATGACACGGTGGTAATTTCATATTATTGATATCAGCTACATTCCAAGCGCTTACAATTAAACGGCGAGAATCAGGATTATTTTTTATCATATCAATTACTTGCGTAATTTGATCAATATGTTTCCCATCGGGTGTTGGCCAGTTGCGCCATTGATAACCGTAAACAGGGCCTAAATTTCCATCCGCATCTGCCCACTCGTCCCAAATACGAACCCCATTATCTTTTAAATATTTGATATTGGTGTCGCCTTTTAAAAACCATAACAATTCATGAATAATAGATTTAGTATGTAATTTTTTGGTAGTTAATAACGGAAAGCCCTCTGCTAAATTATAACGCATTTGATAGCCAAATACACTAACTGTTCCTGTTCCCGTTCTGTCTTCTTTTTTCACTCCATGCTCTAAAACATGTCGCATTAAATCGTGATATTGTTTCATTTTACTTTATCCTAATGTTGAATAACTATTTTAAAAACTGATGGCAATTGAGTATCGTTTTCAATTACAATAGAATAAATTCCCTGATTAAAAGCTGAACAATCTATACTTTTTTTGTCGCCTATTTCTTCTAAAACTAATTCGCCTAATTGATTAAATACTTTAATCGATTTTAATATTGTTTCAGACTCAATATTTATAATATTATTTGAAGGATTTGGATAACAATTGATAGTATTAGTATTGATAGTATTATTTTTTACACCAGTTGATAAGCAATTGATAGCAGTAGTATTTAAACTATAGGTCATAGTGCCTGAGTTGGCTGACCAATTTTGCCAGGAACCACCTGTGCCATTAGTCCAATTATTTAAATCGAAAGAATTTGCACCATTACTATCACCTTTAATATTATAAACTTTTAAAGCGGCATTATTTCTATTCCACGTTAATGGAGTTGATGCGGTGCAAACTTCTGGTGCATTTGGCAACATACAATTTGCTTGAATAAAATAAGCGTTATCATCATACGTTGGAAATCCGCCAAATACTTTTGCTATACCTTGGTCATCAATACAAATTGCTGTGTATTCATCGCAAGCAATTCCATAAAACGCTACCGCGCTATCCTGAAAAAGTCTTGCTAAAAACGTAGTAATTCGTCCTCGTCTGTCTGGGTTATCAAAATGAGTATCTGTTATCACTCTGTTTAAAATTGAATGGTGAATAAAATCATTATTACCTATAGTAACTGCCGCGTTGTAAGGGTTTGATAATGCTGTAGCACTTGTTATAGAAGATACGGCTGCCGAAAAATAAGCTTGTCCTTGAATAGCCATGCCAGCACTTGTGCCTCCAATGGGGCAATGTTTTACATTTATTAAATAATTTAAAGCGCTATCAACGGCTGTATTCTTCCAATATGAGATATAATCAAACTGGTTTCCACCAGCAATAAAAACAGCTTCTGCATTTCTTAATTGTTGTCTTACGTAGGGATCATTAGCTGCCGCCAAACTATTGATGACAATTGTTTCAACCGAATTTACAGTGACGCCAAGCCCAGAAAAAAGGTAAGAATTATATCCATTTGTACCCGTGCTTCTGATTACAACAATGTCTCCGCCCCCACTTTTATTTAAAAACCAACTCATAGCATTATCATCTTCTGTGGCACCTCCCATTAAACATATCCCGTATTGTGATATAGTTGTAACATCATTAACATCACCAATAAAATAAGAGGTGTAGGCGGTTTGGCTAAAAGAAAGATTAAGTGTTGTAATAAACAATATACTGAATAAAAATTTCATGACACTAAAATAATAAATCCTTTCTGTAAAAACAGAAAGGATTTATCAATCTTTATTAAACATATCGTTTATAATATAAATTTAACGTCTTTAATATCATATTCTTTTATAGAATTGTCTGGTAACTCAACTATCAACTTACCGTTAAAACTAACTCCTAATATCTTAGCGTCAAACACATTTTCTTTTAAATCAATAAACGACAATGTATGGTTTAATCCAAACAAACAATTTAAATAAGCTTCATCAATAAAATCTAATTTTTGTTCTTTTAGTCTCAAATACCATTTCTCTAACTTTTCGCATAGCTTCTCTAAAAGAGTATTTCTATCATAAATAGTATTGGTGAGCATGTTAAGTGATGTTGCCATCGTGTAAAACTTACTAAATTCAGTTTGATTAACATTTAATCCAATTCCAATAATAGAATGTTGAATAGTTGTATGGTTGAAATTATTCTCAATTAAAATTCCAGCAATTTTCTTTCGATTTACTAATATGTCATTGGGCCACTTAATTTTAATGTCATATTGACTATCGGACAAAATATCAGCCAATACGTCATAAACCGCTAAAGCACTTATTTTACTTAAAAAAAAAGCGTTTTCTATCCCTAAAAATTGGGGCTTTAAAATAATGGAGGTGGTAATGTTTTGGGCTATTTCACTATTCCACAGAGCTCCTCGCTGTCCTTTCCCTTTGGTTTGACTATCTGTGTAAATCACCGTTCCCTCAATAGTGTTAACGTTTCTTAACAAGTTCATGGCATAAGTATTGGTACTTTCTACCTCGTGTAAAAAAAGCAAGTTCTTTCCAATAAACAATGTTTTCATTAAGTAAGTCAAAAAGGTTAAATTTGTTGCTTATTACAAAACAAAAGTATAAAACGGAATAGCATTAGCAACAAAATATTATGGCAAAAATACCAGTAAAAAAAACAGCTACAAAAAAAGCAGCTCCTAAGAAATCAGCGGCAAAAAAAGCAGCAGCAAAAAAGGTTGTAAAAAAACCTTTAACAGAGAAAGAAGAAGCTCAGAAAGAAGCTAATCGCATTGCTAATACCGAAAATAAAAAGAAAGTTGCTAGTGGTGCAAAGCGTCCTAAAAAAGATGCAACCAAGGAACAAACAACAAGTTTGTTAGATGCTATAGTACTAGGTATGCAAGATAAAAAAGCAAAAAACATAACTGTTATAAATCTTATTGGATTAGAGCATCGTGTGGCCGATTACTTTGTTGTTTGTGATGCTGATAGTAATACACATGTTAGCGCAATTGCTGATGCCTTAGAAGAATCTGCTATTAAAAAAACTGGAGAAAAACCATATCATACTGAAGGTCGTCAAAATTCTGAATGGATTTTAGTAGATTATGTAAATATTGTTGCTCACGTATTTTTGCGCGAAACAAGAGAGTTTTACAATATCGAAGGGCTATGGGCAGATGGAGAAATAACCAACATTGCTGACTAAACAAAACATAAAATAATACGTTATATAATTTTATTATGAGCGACGAGCAAGAAAATATACCAAAAAACGATAACCCTACTCCTTTAAACGGACCTGAAGAAGAGCGAAAAAAACAATTCGAAAAAATGAAAGATCGTTTTGGAAAAAAACCATCTAACCCATTTGGTGGCTCTGGTAGCGGAGGAAATGGAGGCAATAGCTTTTACTGGATTTACGGTTTAGTAATTGTAGGTCTTTTAGGATTTGTGTTCTTTGGCCAAGACTTTGAAAGTCGTCTATACGAAATTGACCAAACTCAATTTGAGCAAAATATGCTCGCCAAAGGTGATGTAAAAGAGATTGTAATTGTAAACGAAAAATTTGCAGAGATTACAATTATTCAAGATAGTTTAAAACTAACTCGCTATAATGCACCAGACAAAACTGGTAAATCAGTGCCCCTGTTTCCAGATCCAAAAGCAGCTCATGGCCCACACTTTAAAGTATCGATGCCCGACGTGAAAGATTTCTTGGAGCAGGTTCGTTTAATTCAGGCAACTGCTAATATTCCTGTTAACAAACGTATTTCTCCATCAAGTGAAGAAAGAACTAATTGGAGTGATCACATGGGTTGGATGTTACCAATTGCCATCATGGTTATTTTATGGATTGTAATGATGCGCAGAATGGGCGGTGGCGGAAGCGGTGGAGCCGGACAAATATTTAATATTGGAAAATCAAAAGCAGTATTATTTGATAAAGACTCCAATGTAAACGTAACATTTAATGATGTTGCTGGATTAGATGGTGCAAAAGTTGAAATTATGGAAATTGTAGATTTCCTCAAGAATCCAAAAAAATATACCGACTTAGGAGCAAAAATTCCAAAAGGAGCATTATTAGTTGGCCCTCCAGGCACTGGTAAAACTTTATTAGCTAAAGCCGTTGCAGGCGAAGCTAAAGTGCCTTTCTTCTCTTTATCAGGTTCTGATTTTGTGGAAATGTTTGTGGGAGTTGGTGCATCTCGTGTACGTGATTTATTTAAACAAGCTAAAGAAAAAGCGCCGTGTATTATTTTTATTGATGAGATTGACGCTATTGGTAGAGCTCGTGGCAAAAACGCTGCAGCTGGAGGAAACGATGAACGCGAAAACACCTTAAATCAGTTATTAACGGAGATGGATGGGTTTGGCACAAATAGCGGTGTTATTATCTTAGCAGCTACTAACCGCGCTGATATTTTAGATAGAGCCTTAATGCGTGCCGGTCGTTTTGATCGTCAAATTTATGTGGATATGCCAGATGTGGTAGAACGTAAAGAAATATTTCAAGTTCATTTAAAGAAAATTAAAATAGACACCTCTGTTGATGTTGATTTTCTAGCAAAACAAACGCCTGGATTTAGTGGTGCTGATATTGCTAATATTTGTAACGAAGCCGCTTTAATTGCTGCACGTGCTAACAAAAAACAAGTTACAAAACAAGATTTTTTAGATGCTGTAGATAGAATTATTGCAGGTTTAGAAAAGAAAAATAAAATCATTACTCCTTCTGAAAAACGTGTGATCGCTTTTCACGAAGCTGGACACGCTACAGTAAGTTGGATGTGTGAACATGCGTCTCCGTTAATTAAAGTGACTATTGTGCCTCGTGGCCGTTCGTTGGGAGCTGCTTGGTATTTACCTGAAGAAAGACAAATTACAACTACCGAGCAAATTGTAGATGAAATGTGCGCAACCCTGGGTGGAAGAGCCGCAGAAGAAATTATTTTTGGAAAAATTTCAACAGGAGCGTTAAGCGATTTAGAAAAAATTACTCGCCAAGCTTATGCAAGTATTGTTTATTATGGCTTAAATGATAAAATCGGTAATGTAAGTTATTACGATAGCTCAGGACAAAGCGAATATAGTTTCAATAAACCGTATAGCGAAAGCACAGCAAAAACAATTGATGAAGAGGTAAAGAAAATGATTGATATTGCTTATGCTCGTACTAAAGCTATTTTATTAGCTAATAAAGATAAACTGACTCAATTGGCTGAAAAATTATTAGAGAAAGAAGTAATTTTTAAAGAAGATTTAGAAAGTATTTTCGGAAAGCGTCCTTTTGAAAAAGACATTGCCGAAGAAAAAGCGAATGAATTAGCGGCAAGTCTACTTCCTCAAAATGATCAACCAATAATTTAATCATTTTGTAAAATATAATCTGATAAGCCCTTGGAAACAAGGGCTTATTTTGTTTTATCTGGATTGTAATTTATCGCAGAAATTTAATAACTTCGTTAAACAAAAAAGAAATAAAATGAAAAAATTATTTGCTGTACTTTTAATATGTGGTATTGTATTTTCTTGTAAAAAGAA
>JBKJPW010000015.1:0-9688 GCA_046594225.1 Bacteroidia bacterium | reverse complement strand
ATTTGATGTTGGCGGTTCAGCTGCCAATTTAATAGATAGAAAAGGACCAGTTAATGAAAATAATTATATTGAGAAAACGGTGGGATACAGAGTTCGAGGGGTAAATAGATTTAATGTATTTTTAAAAATTGGGATACTTTTATTTTAATATGATAAAATTTAGTAATAAAAGCATTTTAACACTAGCCTTTACTTTTATAGCGATTGCTTTTATGGCCCAATCTTCTGGCTACATGGGTAAAAGATTAAGCGTTGGATATGGTTTTTATGCTAGCCCAGGATTAATAGGCTCAAGTGGAGCAACACCTCTTAATATGTTGCATGAAGCTTATTTGGAAGTAGCGGCGAAAAGGAAATTTTCAGTTGGATTTTCAGCTCGTTTTTATAATGCCGTTTATGGTAATAATAGATATGTATCTGTGTATAGTACTAATTCTTCTTCAGTAGATCAGATAGACGATAATCCTTCTGGATCAACAAATATTAAAGGACGAAACTACATGTTGTATTTTAAATTTTTTGGTCAAAATTATGTAGCGCCTTGGGGTAGATATTTTATTTTAGGAGCTTCTATAAATACATTTCAATCTTCATACGACCCAAATGATATGAGGGTAAAAGTTGGCACCTATTATAATTATCCAATTAGCGATTATAAATATTCTTATTTTTCAAATTTTGGAGCTAGAGAGCAAACCTATGCAAAATTTGATGTTCTATTAGGTTTTGGAAGATCCAGAGTTATTGCCAACAGAGTTATAGTTGATTATGGATATAACGTTAATTTGCTTGCTATGGCCCTTACTTTATTTGATGCGCCAGATGATAATATTTTAGAGAGCGATGGTTTAACACCAAGTAATTATATCGAAAAAACATCAGCCGCTCGCATTAGAGGCGTAAATCGTTTTAATCTGTTTTTAAAAGTAGGTATTCTTTTATTTTAATTTATTAACTACAGGATTAGCATAAAGCGTTAAAAATAAATTTTTTAACACGTCTGCTTCGCCCGTCATTGTTTTTGTTTTAGAATCTATATAACCCAAAAAAAGTTCTATTTCTGCTGCCGTATAATTATTTTCAAATACATTGGTTTGATTCAATAAATCATAAGCAATATAGTTAACAGCATTCAATTTATAGCTTTGATAAATTTGTTTGTCAATATAAGTTACTAGTTGTTTTATTTTTTCATTCTCATTTTGGGCTTTATCAATATCTACTAAATCATTCGTTGTAATTGGTTTCCCAAAAGCTACATGTATTTTCCCTTTAGGTTGCTTAATACCGGTTAAAATACTAGTTAAATCTTCGCCTGGAGTTTTTACATATTTAGTGTGAAGAGATGATAAATAAAGTTCCTGCACCTTCAAATTATCACATGGCTCATATTCAAAGCTAATAGTAAGCGGCACTATATTTAATTCAGAAAAACTTTTTTTGAAATCTGTATCACCACTTAAGTTTAACATTTTTAGTAGCCCTGTTTGAGTTAAATCGTTACCATCTTTTGTTCTGCCGTTTCTTTGAGCAATCCAAACACTAGTGTTCTTATCAATAATTACATGGCGTATATAAGCGCTTAACTGTCGTGAAATATCATATAATTCTTTTACATTACCTTCACGTTTTACAGTAAACATTCGGTTCATTCGTCCAAAATCTGTAATAAATCCGTTATCCATTAAGTTAGAACCAAAAGTAATTTCTGAGGTTTCAAATTCTTCTCTATCTAAAATAATTTGAAGAATGGCGCTATCTAATAAAATATCTCTGTGGTTAGCTATGTATAAGTAAGCCTTATCTCTATCTAAATGTTCAATTCCGCTCCAAGTTAAACCCGTAGAAGTAGAGTTCACTATTTTCCAAATAGCTTCGCTCATATAACCTGTTTGAAATTCGTATGGAGATTTTGTGGTTAATGCTTTTTCAATAACCTCTTCTTTAGTCATTTCTGGCCATAAATAAGCCATGGCTTTATGATACGAATCGTATTGAGCAATACGCTTCATTACTCCATCAGATTCATTGTCATAATAGGGTCTTAGCAATTCAAAATTAAATTCTTTAGCAAAGTCGCTATATGATTTTGGCGGCGCTGATTTGTATAATTTCATTATTATTTATTTCTTCTATCTATAAATGTAATGGGCTTTCTGCTCATTTCTGGATTTTGTCTTTTACTAATAGCTTCTGGTGTTTCTAAAACAATAGCTGGGGCTACTCTTAATTTTGCTCTAAAATGATCTTTTAAATCCTTATCAAAATTATCAGGAGGATTAACTGCTCCAATATTTATTACTATTTCATCTGTACCAATATCATTTGTAAACACTTCAATAATAAAATTTTTAATGTAAGGTACTGTGTTTAAAATATCATACAACGATGGCGGATATAAACTAGTTCCTTTAAATTTTATCATCTGCTGTTTTCTTCCTAAAATAGGACTAATACGCATAGTCGTTCTTCCGCAACTACAGGCATCATAATGTGCTTTACAAATATCTCCAGTTTTAAATCTAATTAAAGGCATTCCTTCTACACCTAATGTGGTTACCGTTAATTCTCCTGCCTCTCCTTGTTTAACAGGCTTGTTATCATCGTCTAAAAACTCTGCAATTAATAATTCCGGATGATAGTGTCCGCCTTTTCCTGCCCCACATTCTGTAAATGCAGCCCCCATTTCTGTTGATGCGTAGGTACTGAATAATTGTAATGGCCATTTATCTGTAATACGTTTGCCTAAAGTATTGTAAGAAAAATCTTCGTTACGAATAGGTTCGCCAATACATACTACTTTTTTAATACTGCAATTTTTGTAATCAATATTGTTTTGTTCGGCAAACTCAATTAATTTTAATAGAAAAGAAGGAACCGCAATAGCAACAGTTGGGTTTAATCGCTTAATTGTATCCCACTGAAACTCGGGCATGCCATTACCAACTCTTACAATGCCTGCACCCATTTGTTTTAAACCTAAAAAGTAAGCCATACCCGCCATAAAACGTCTGTCAATGGTAGTCATTAATTGATAAATGTCATGCTTACTCCCTCCCGCACAAGCTAAAGAAATATGTTCGTTATAAGCCAATCTTTCTAAATCTTTATCCGTTAATACAAACGTTAAAGGGTCGCCTAATGTTCCACTGGTAGTTACATAATCAATAATTTTATCTGTGTTAACACAAATAAAATCAGGGTTATTGTTATACAAATCATCTTTACTTGTTACTGGAATTTTCTGTAAATCAAAAAGTGTTTTAATTGTTGAAATATCAATACCATTTTCTTTAAAACGAGATTGGTAAAATTTAGAATGGTTGTTAACGTAAGATAATAATTCACCTAATTTTTTTTCTTGAAATTTTTCAATTTCCCCCAATGATTTAGTCTCTATTTCAGGTAACAAGGCACTCATTATTTTTCAGTAAATTTATACGAGTTTACATATAATTTGATAAAACACAAAGCTATTTTTAAATTACTTATATTTATTTTTTATTGTTTTTTATATCCAAAAATGTACGGTACACTATAATTTTTGATTTTATTTGAATGAAGCATATTGTACTTAATATTAAAGATGAATTATTGCCCGATATTAGGGAATTTAAAGCGCCTGCTTTAGCTCAAAAAATCATTCACAACAATCAAATCACTGAGTTAGTTTCCCTAGCGTTTGAAAAAGATCATTTATTAAGCAGCAGAGCGATGTGGGTTTTGGGACACTGTAGTGATTTAGATTTTCAATCCATTAAACCATACCACATAAAGCTGGTTAATAATTTAAAGAAAAAAGACTTACATAATGGCGTCGTTAGAAACACATTGAGGTTATTTCAAAAACACCCAGTTCCTAAAAAAACAGAATCGTTTATTTTGGATAAGTGTTTTGATTATATTAAAAATCCTGCCGAAGCTATTGCCGTTAGGGCATTTGCTATTACAATTGTGTTTAATATTGCCAAGCCATATCCTGAATTATTGAACGAATTGTTAATTGTTTTTAATCATTTAAGCGAAACCGAAGATAGCCCCGGCATTAGAAGTCGCGTAAAAAATACGATTAAGGCAATTTATAAACTTAAAAAAATATAATGCGAAATTATTTCTCTCAAATAATTCATCATCGTCAAATAGTTTATTTGTTGTTGCTCATTATTGTCCTTATTCCAACGTATTTTATTCATACTCAAAAATACCCCGATTGGGGTGATGATTTTGCGCAGTACGTTTATCAGGCCCAGCAAATACATTCTCCCTCACAACAATATAAACAGGTACTTAATGTGAGTGAGTATAGTAGTCCAAAACGTAGTGTTTTTTTTTCAGTGGCATTAGCTGTTCTTAGTCCAACACTTCAAATACAACAGTACGTTAATTTAATTTCAATAAGTTATATACTTGCTGCCATTTGTTTTTTCTTATTTCTCACCAAATATTTTAATTTGATAATTAGTGTTTTAGGTAGCCTTTGTGTGTTTTATAATTTTTTATTTTTAAGATTAAAATCGGAAGTAGTTCCTGAGTTTTTATTTATTGCTCTGTTTTGCTTGATATTGTTTTTAATCCATAGCAAAAAAAAATCGACACAATATATTATCCCTGTTTTGTTGGCTTTATTGTTTTCTGTAAGATTTATAGGACTTTCGCTATTATTAGCTTATGTATTTCAGATTTTATTTGCAAAAGAAAATATGATGAAACAAAAAGCAAAAGACGTGATGATCTGTTTAGGAATATTCGGACTAGTTACATTTTGTATCAATCAATTTTTTATTACAAACATTAATAACCAGGAAGTGAAATTATATGGAACGTTAGTGCTTGAAGGATTTAATTTTGGACAGTTTATCGATAATGTGAGTATGTATGCGCGTTACATTATCTTGTTTTTTGAGCAAGAGATACCTTATTGGATGAACACCATCATTACAGGTTTGGTATTTAGTTGTTTTGCAATTGGTTTTGTAAGCTCGGTTAAACATAAATTTGGTATTATTCATCTGTCATTTATGTTTTACTTTTTGTTCTTGTTTTTTTATCCTTACAATGGCGACACTATCAAGTATTTAATCCCAATCGTGCCTTTGCTTATTTATTTCTGTATATATGGTACCTACGTTTTGCTAGATATAATGAAATTAAAATATAAACACGCTTTTGTTGTTGCAAGCTTAAGTGTTATATTATTGAGTAATAGCAAAACCATTTACTTAGCCATCAATCACCAGGATAGTAAAATAGGTCCTTATGAAATTTCAGTTATTCAGGATTTAGAAAAAGTTAAAAAAATAGTGAGCCTAGAAAAAACAATTGCATTTGGAAAACCTTTTATCATTAATTTAATGTGTGATAGAAACAGTTATTTTGTGAGCGAAAAAAACTATAAAGATGTACTAACTAAAGCAAATTATTTTCTATCTCCAAAATCAAGCGTAAAGGAGTTGTATGAGAAACACATCAACGTACATCTTTTAAAAGGCGATACAATTTCACTTACACATTTTTATTTAGTGAAGTTATGATATTGTACCATACTCGAATTGACAAAACAACTTACAGATAACTACCCTCTAAATTTTTAATGACAGTATTATATTCAGCAATTAATTCGTCCACCACTTCTTTGGCAGTTTGTATTTTATCAATATCTCCAGATACCTGACCAATTTCCAATTCTCCTTCTGTTAAATCACCTTCAAACATTCCTTTTTTAGCACGCCCTCTTCCTAATAAATTTGATAATTCTTCGGCACTCGCCCCCTTTTTTTCTAATTCATTTACTTTTTCAAAAAATGAATTTTTTAGGAGTCTAACAGGTGTTAATTGTTTTAAAGATAATTGAGTATCACCTTCTTTAGCCTCAACAATTGCATTTTTAAAATTAATATGTGCCGATGATTCCTGAGTTGTAACAAACCGACTTCCAATTTGAGCACCCTGAGCACCTAGAGCAAATGCCGCAGCCATGGCTTTTCCAGAACTAATACCTCCAGCGGCAATGAGAGGAATAGAAATAGCCTTTTTTACCTGTGGAATCAGAACTAAAGTTGTTGTTTCTTCTCGTCCATTATGTCCACCTGCCTCAAAACCTTCAGCAACAATGGCATCTACACCAGCTTCTTGGCATTTAATAGCGAATTTAACATTTGAAACCACGTGAACAACAGTAATACCATGCTGTTTTAAATGATGAGTCCATGTTTTGGGATTTCCAGCAGAAGTAAACACAATTTTAACACCTTCCTCAATAATTATTTTGATGTGTTCCTCAATATTGGGGTAGAGTAGAGGGACATTTACTCCAAAAGGGTTGTTAGTAGCCTGTTTACATTTCTGAATATGCTCTCTCAAACCTTCAGGATACATGCTCCCAGAGCCAATAAGGCCTAATCCGCCAGCATTTGAAACAGCCGAAGCTAACTCCCAACCGCTGCACCAAATCATTCCAGCTTGTATAATGGGGTATTTTATGTTAAATAATTGCTTAATTGTATCCATTGTGGTATTATTTTTGGTGTAAAGTTAAAGATTTTATTATTTTTGTATACTTTAAATATGTCTTAGTTCAATGAAAAATATTTTTATCTTAATTTTTGTTTTATGCTTAACTACTGTTTCTAAAGCTCAATGGCTTTGGGATTATGGGTTTTCGCTTGGTGTTTCTAATTATTTAGGCGACATTGGGGGCAAAGAAAAAACAAGAAGAGATTTTGTTGCTGATATGAAAATGGCCAAAACACGCTGGAATGTAGGTGGTTTTGCGCGTTATAAAGTACATCAAAAGGTTTCCGTAAAATTAGCTTTAGATTATTTGCGTATTGAAGGTGATGACAAATTATCGTCTAACCTTGGTCGTAATGGGCGCAATTTAAATTTCAGAAATGATATGTTTGACTTAGAAGTTACGGGTCAAGTATTCTTTTATGAGGATAATGATTTAGGAAACACATACAGATATAGAAATGGATTTAGAGCATACTTTTTTGCTGGAGTTGGTGGTTTTTATTCTAATCCAAAAACATTAGACGGCGGCGTAAAACTTCGTCCATTGCAAACGGAAGGAGTCAGATATTCACCAATTGGCGTATGTATTCCAGCTGGTGTCGGTTTTTATTTTACAATACACAAAAAACACCGTATTGGTTATGAGTTAAACTATAGAACAACTTTTACTGATTATTTAGATGATATTAGTGGAGATTACGCTGACCCATCAAATATGAGTGCTGAAGGTGCTGCTTTATCTAATCGTACAGGTGAATTAACGGATTTAGACCCTTCTTTTGCTAAGAACTTTGGTTATGATACTGAAACAGGAGTTGGAAACAAACGTGGTGATAAAACACATAAAGATGGTTATATGACTATGAGCCTAAGCTATAGTTATGTTTTAAGAGGTAAGTCAAGTTTTTATAGAGGACGTTACGGGCACTTCTTTAACAAGAGACGTAGAGGTAAAGTTCGTAAGATTAGAGCGAAGTTCTAATTCTAATCAAGAAATTTAAAAAAGCATTCACTATTAGTGGATGCTTTTTTGTTTATGAGTTATTAAAGTGTAGTAGCATTTTGATAGATAAAAGTTTAAGCGCACTTTAAAAATTCATCGAGTTATTTTTTTGATTTTTGTTTAAAAATAACATGAGCAATAAAGTCGAAACTAAATTACAATTGGCGTATAGTCAAATTCCTGGATATTTACAATCAATGCAGATGCTTGAGGAATATGTTTTAATAAATGGTTTATCCAAAGCTACACTATCTTGTTATAGCAGAAAGTTAACTGATTTAGCTTTGTATTTTAATAAATTGCCTCAACATATTACAGAAGATGAATTAAGAAAATATTTAGCCGTTTTAATACAACAAGCTAAAAGTAATTCTAAAACTGAATTCAAACATACGGTTTATAGCATGCGTTTTTATTTTAAAATGTTAGGAAAACCAATGACAGTGAGCTTACCTAAAATTAAAGAAGATAAAAATTTACCTGTGGTTTTAAGTAAACAAGAATGTTTATCGTTAATTGAATTGACTAAAAATTTTAAGCACCGTTTAATATTAATGTTTATTTATGGCGCAGGCTTAAGAGTTAGAGAATTAACAAATTTGAGATGGAGTGATATTAACGTTAATCGAATGATGATTCATATTAAGCAATCAAAAGGACGGCGAGATAGGTATGTTCCATTGGCAAAAAATATTATTGCAGATTTCGTGCATTATATGCTTGGGTTTAATGTAAGCGAATATGTATTTTTTGGACCAAATTACAATGGAAAGATGAGTCATTCGGGAATACAGTTTATGTTGAAACAAGCTATAAAGCGAGCAGGAATAAATAAAACAGGTGTGTGTTTGCATACCTTACGTCATAGTTATGCTACGCATTTATTAGAAGATGGATTGGATATTATTTCGATAAAAGAGTTGCTAGGACACGAGCGCATTGAAACTACTTTAGTGTATTTACATGTAGCAAATTATACACGGCATCAAAAAATGTCGCCTCTGGATAATTTATTTGGGGATGTGTCAGATAGCGAATTAAATAAATACAAAGAAAAATACACTGAGTTATCTATTTTGAAAAATAGCAGAATTATAGTAAACGAAAATCAATTAAATTTATTTGAGGAAGAATATTAAATTGCAACTGTGAAGTAGCGTGTGTTATATACTGGCGCTTTATTTAGTTTACACACAGTTTAAGTGTCTGCCGATAAAAAGGTAACTATTACGATGCTACATTTATATTAACTTTTCTACGAATAACTAATAACAGAAGTTATTTTACGGTTCGGTTTCTGCACAATGTTCGATACGTTAGCTTATTACGTTTAGGTCTACCGAATTTTACAAACGAAGTTTGTTGTCTGTGGTTAGTTCTATACGCTTTGTGAGGTCAACACGTTGCTAGATAACTTTCGTTTCTAAATTGTCGCCACCGAATTTGAAATGTGAAGTAAACAAAGTGAACTTTCTTGTCTGCGGTTAGTTTTTCGGTTCTCGTCAAGCGCTTGTATATAACGTTTTGGAGCTATTGGCAGAAAGGTTTGAAACAATGTCTACCGAAATGCTACTAACAAAGATAATTGCTTAATGGACATTTGCAAAGCAAAATAAACTTCTTTCCCGAAGGGACTTTGTTTGCAAATGCTTTGGTGTCCGCCCTTTTTGCCAATAGGTGCTGTTAGCGGTTGTAGCTTTGTCTAGTGTTATTTAATGCTCAAATGTTTCACTTGTCGGATCGTCAGCCATTATTTCATATGTCGCAATTAAAAAGTCTTGTGCGTGACTCGCCTCTTCATATGATTTTACGATTGGTATACCTTCTGCATTAAATTTTGGTGTCTTATTTTTATCAGAATAAAAACCGATGGTGTAACTTTTATATTTCTTGTCTTTTTTTTGATTTGCTAACGATTTTGCAAATATCTCCATTTCTGTCCATATTGTGTCAGATGCATATATTGTCGCAACAAAGGTCGGCGTGTTTTCTCGTACACTAATAATTTCATAATTACATTTAGGTCGACACGAAACAATAAATGTTAATGCAAGTAGTAAAATTCTGTATACCATAGTTTATGTTGTTTGTCAAGCTATTACCGCTAACGTTTTGGAGCTAAATTTCAGTTTGGGTTTTGAAACTTTGTCAGTAATATTGCGGTAGACAAAG
>JBKJPW010000223.1:0-30807 GCA_046594225.1 Bacteroidia bacterium | reverse complement strand
AAAAAAGTGTAAAAATATTGATTAAAAAATATAAATATTATATAGTATTATTTATAGGCTTAGCTATAGGCGCTATAGTTTTAGAAATATTATTAAATTCTTTTTACGAATCCGAACAGCAAACACAAAAAGATAGATTGGCAAAAGTTCAATCTGATGCTGTATTAAGAGTAGAAGCAGGCATTAAAATTTATTCGGCTGTTATTTCTTCTATCAGAGCGCATATCGAAAATTCTGAAGATTTTCCATCAGAAGTACAATTACAACATTTCTTACACGACTTAGTAAAAGACATAGATTTTAAAGATTCTATTGTTGTTTCTTGGGTAGACACCAATCATTATTTTAAATACCTTATTACACCTACTCAAATTGATCCATTTCATTTAAAAGGAATTAATGTGGCATCATTTCGTCCTGCTTTTGAAATAAAACAATTAGACGAATTAATGCACCAAAATGATATTCGATTATTTGCCCCCATTAACTTAAAAGAAGGTTGGGCTGGTTTTCCCTTCAATTTTTCTGCTAAAAATAAAAAAGGTGAGCTTTTAGGATACATTGCCCCTGTTTTAAATGTAAAATATTTATTGGATTATATGTACAAATCTGGCGATGATTCTTTATTTGTACACCGTTTTTCCTATAATAATACTGTAGATTTTGACCGTGAGGTAGTCTATGATAATACCATTAGTTATAACAAAAAAACAGACCCTGAATGTTACAAAAATTTCAAACTCCAAGAAAAAGATTTCATTTATACAGAACTTAATTTTTTTGGTTTAAAACTAAAGATTGGAAGTGGCTATAAACATCATCTTAAACCAAATAACTCTTTAGCTATAATTACATACACATGGTTCATACTACTATGTGCCTTTAGTTTTATAACCATGTTTCAATATTCAAAAAACAGTCAACTAAACGCGCTTTTAACCTCTGCCAATAATGACATTGCTCTTAAAAATCAACAATTAGAAAATAGTATTTTAAAAATTCAAACTCTTATAAAAGAAATTCATCATCGCGTAAAAAATAATATGCAAATCATTTCGAGTTTGTTAAATATGCAACGTAACGACCAAAAAAATGATAGTGTAGCTGAGGCACTCGACGAAAGTAAACGACGCATTCAGTCAATGGCTTTAGTTCATCAAAAATTATATGAAACAGAAGACTTATCACATATTAAAGTAAAAGAGTATGTAGAACAATTAGTTGATTCTGTTGAAAGTACGCTAACACAAAATACCATTGCGCCAATTAAAAACATTAATGTACCAACGGATCTTTTATTTAATATTGATACAATGATTCCTTTGGGATTAATATTAAATGAACTCATTACAAATTCTTATAAATATGCTTTTGAAAAAGATAAGGAAAATATTATTTCTGTTTCCATTACTCAAATAGAATCGCATTTTCAATTGATTTATTCTGATAACGGAACTGGTATGCCAGAAAATATAGATTTTAAAAATAGCGGCACATTAGGTTTAGAGTTGATTCACATATTAACTGAACAACTAGAAGGTAAAATTGAATACAAGAAAACTACGCTCAGTTCGTTTATAATTGAGTTTAAAAAAGTTATAAAATAATGTTATAAATTCGAGTTTTAAGCCTCATATTTGCAGCTGTAATTATTACAATTATTGTATATTTAAATAAAAAAACATGAATAATTCCTCTGAAGTTTTAGAGATTAAAAACATAGATACTATGAACTCAAAATTATCTTTATTAGAAGAAAAACAAGCCGAGGCACTTTTAGGTGGTGGGCAAAAACGAATTGATAGTCAACATAAAAAAGGGAAATTAACCGCTCGTGAACGCTTACATTTTTTATTAGATGAAGGAAGTTTTGAAGAAATAGGAATGTTTGTGACTCATCGTTCAACGGAGTTTGGATTAGACAGAGAAAAATATTTAGGAGATGGTGTGGTTACAGGATATGGCACTGTGAATGGAAGATTGATTTATGTTTTCTCACAAGACTTTACGGTTTTTGGTGGTTCATTATCCGAAACACATGCCGAGAAAATTTGCCGTATCATGGATTTAGCTATGCAAAATGGCGCCCCTTTAATTGGGTTAAATGATAGCGGCGGAGCTCGAATACAAGAAGGTGTTGTTTCTTTAGGAGGTTACGCTGATATTTTTTATAAAAACACAATGGCATCAGGCGTAATTCCGCAGCTATCTGCTATTATGGGGCCATGCGCTGGTGGTGCTGTTTACAGTCCTGCTATTACAGATTTTATTATGATGGTAGAAAATACAAGCTACATGTTTGTAACCGGACCCAATGTAGTAAAAACAGTAACACACGAAGAAGTAACTTCTGAGGAATTAGGTGGTGCCTCTGCTCACTCTATGAAATCGGGAGTAACACATTTTTCTTGTGCTAACGAAATTGAATGTATCAATAACATAAAAGCATTATTAAGCTATATGCCTCAAAATTGTGAGGATGATGCGCCTAGTATACCATACGAAAGTAATGGCAACGAAAAGCGTACAACCTTAAATTCTATTATACCAGATAACGCTAACCAACCTTACGACATTAGAGAAGTAATTGAAGGAACCATTGATGATGGTTCTTTTTTAGAAGTTCATAAAAATTATGCAGAAAATATTGTTGTTGGCTTTGCTCGCTTAGCGGGTAAAAGTATTGGTATTGTAGCAAATCAACCAGCTTTTTTAGCAGGTGTATTAGATAACAACTGTTCCACTAAAGCAGCACGCTTTGTGAGATTTTGTGATTGCTTTAATATCCCATTATTAGTATTTGAAGATGTGCCAGGATTTTTGCCAGGTACTGACCAAGAATGGCATGGTATCATTTCAAATGGTGCCAAGTTATTATATGCATTTTGCGAAGCAACTGTTCCAAGAATTACCGTTATTACTCGTAAAGCTTATGGTGGTGCTTATGATGTGATGAACAGTAAACATATTGGCGCTGATATGAATTACGCATGGCCAAGTGCAGAGATTGCTGTAATGGGCGCTAAAGGTGCTGCTGAAATTATTTTTAAAACTGAAATTGCAGCAGCTAAAGATCCCGCAGCTAAATTAGCAGAGAAAGAAAAAGAATACATTGAGCATTTTGCAAATCCATACCGTGCGGCAGAAAGAGGTTATGTGGACGAAGTCATTAAGCCAGAAGATACTCGCGAAAAATTAATTCGTGCCTTTAAAATGTTAGAAAACAAGGCTGCAAAATTACCTAAGAAAAAACACGGTAACATTCCTTTATAAACATGTTTGTAAAAGCGGCACTATTAATCATTGTTGGTATTCTCTGTCTGATTATGACAGTGATAGCATTAATTTTTGGCGTAATTGCATTTGCTAATAACAAACAAGGTAAATACATTTGGCTGACTACATTTTTGTGTTCTGTTACAGGATTAGTACTCGCTATTTTTATGTTTGTACGTAAAGCTGTAAACACTGTACAAAATTTTACAGAAAACGCTATGGGTCAATTTGAGAATTTTGGCGATAGCTTATCTAAAATTGAAAGCATTGATACTCATCAAGCAAGTAATACTTCGTCACAAATTGCATTATTAAAAAGTTACTTGCCAACAAATACTTCTGGAAATGAACCCGAACAATTTTATACATACTTAGGTTTCAAAGATTATTTTCGTTATCCATTGCGTTATCCCTACTCTATACATTGCATGGACAGTAAAGATAATGGAGAGTTGTATAACGAATTAAACGTAAGTCGTTTTGATGAAAATGATAACGGGGAAATGTATGCAGGCTTAAGCAACATTAATAAAATAGCATTTGATAAAACCTATTTATTAGTTGAACAAGCTGTTACTTCAACGCGTACTGATAAAATTATTAATCATTACATATTATATAATTTAGATACAGAAAAGAAAGAAGATGTTTCCTCTTTTACAAAGTTGCTCCAATTAGCTAAAGAAAAAGGCTATACAGGCCCGGATACTTTAATGACTTTAGAACAATATCATAGTTTATTTTAATTATCTTTTAAATGAGTTTTCGTTTTTCATATTCTCTATTTTTATTTATTTTATGCTTAATTGGATATTCTCAAGATACTATTGTAAAAAAAGATAGCTCTAAAGTTGCGGCAAAAGTTTTAGAAATTAGACCTAATGAATTAAAATACAAATTATTTAATTATCAAGACGGACCTGATATCATTATGAGTAAAAGTGATGTGTCATATGTTGTATATTCTAATGGCACAAACGAAATTTTCGCATCAACGGATAGGGATAAGATATTAATAAATCCTACTCAACTAAATGGAAGTGTTAAAAGGCCTGATAGTATTGGAAACTACATAAAATTTAATGTTCAGTTAGGTATTGTGCTACAAAATTCATCATCAAATTATATGAGAAGAGAACCACCTGCCTCACATACATCTTCAGAACAGTATTTTGTCTCCAACTACAAATATATTTTCAATTATAGTATAGGTTTTAATTTCTTATTAGGTAAAAGTCCATATATAAAGCATGTTATTGGTGTAAATTATTTACGTTCAACTGGAGAATATAATTACAAATACTCCCAAGGTGGCTATACAAGTTATCTTCAAAATTTTAGTTATGTTTCAAAGATTGATTTTATAAATATTATAACAGGCTTACGTTTTAAAATAATTAAAGGACTATATGTTGAGCCTCTTGTTTCATTTAATGCTATAATAAATTCTGATGTAAGACGCAGTGGAATTTCTACCACTAAATATAGTTCTGGCGGACCTGTATACAAAGAAGAAAATGAATATTATGATAATGAAAAAGTAAGTGCAGAACGTTCGGGCATTAACTCTACCGTTTCATTATGCCCAAGACTTACTTATGAATTCCAATTAAAAAAACAAACGCTAGGTGTTTATGTTTCGTACAATCATGCTGCTACCTTCAGGCTTCCTTGGATGATGGCAGGCCTAACCTACTACCCCTTCAAAAAATTAAGGTAATCACAACTTCTCATTAAACTCAATTAAGAGTTTACAAACATCTAAGTATTTTGTGAGAGGTAAGGTTTTTTCAATATCATAAATATCATGATATGCTTGTATACCACCCATGGTATAAATAAAAAAACTTGGTACACCTTTTTCGGAAAACCAATAATGATCGCTATTAGCCGCTTTACCACGTTGTTTAATTTGTTTTAAATAATTTTTCTCCGCGTTAATTTGATTCAATTTTTCAAACTGATCTTTAAATACGGTTGCATTTACTACCATAATACCATCATCGCCAGTACCTAATAAATCTAAGTTGGTTAAGAATTTAATTTTTGATAAAGGAAAAATCGGATGCTCCGAATAATATTTAGAACCAAGCAAGCCCGCTTCCTCGCCACTAAAGAAAATAAAAGCAATTGAATATTTTGAAGGATGTACTTTATAATACTTCGCCAAATTTAGTAATACACTCACGCCACTGGCATTATCATTAGCACCAGGGAAATAAGTGTCTTTTCCCATAGCTCCTAAATGGTCATAATGTGCTGTAAATACTATAAAACTATCGGATTGCTGTGTTCCTTTAACATAGCTACACAAATTTTGACATTTAAAACTAGGAATAAATTTGTTTTCAAAAATTATATCTATATTTTTTAATTCATTAGGAAACGAATCTTTTAATAATTCGATAGTTATATTATCTGACGTTTCTGTTGCTACAGTGTAGGTTAGTTTTTTTCTTAACTTAATTTTTATAGGAATGGGGCGTTGACCGTCATTAGCTTCATAAGTAACACTATCTGTTTTAAATAACTGAAATCCTGCTTTGATAGTTTTAGCTGAAGGATAAATTAAATAGTGCTTTCCTGCAATTAAAGTTTTTCCATCTAAAACTACCGACATAGCAGATGGAAATGTATTAACTGGGAAAGAATAATTTTGAGAATATGTCTTTCCAAATTTAGAAAGTCCAATAGATTTTAATTCTTTAGAAATAAAACTAGCTGCTTTATTCACGCCATCATTGACGTAACCCCTTCCTAATAATTCTTTTGAAGTTAATTTTTTAATAATTTGACGCGCATAAACTGTATCTTGACCGTAAGACTTTGAGACAAGGAGGAATATTATAAATAAAGTGAGTTGTTTCATAGACATTATATTAGTCACCCTGAAATTGTTTCAGATTTCATAGTGAGGTGTTGATCCGTCAGTTGGCGGACAGCATGACAATTAAGAAAAACGTTTTTGTGCTAAAGCGTATAAATTTTTGACTACCTCATTATCATCATCCCAGCCATATATAGATTTTAACCCTTTCAAATAATTAGTCATTTCTATTAATGTGCTTACTGAGTTCATCTGCTCCACAGCAATATGATATTCATTAGCGTTAGAAGCAAATAATTCATTAATAAATCTAAATTTATCATTAATGTTAATGGCCATTTTTGGATATTCTTTTTCAATAGATTTTGTTGATTCGATAGGCGCAATCACTTTTTCAACAAAAGGCTCTTTAAACACTTCAACCGGTTTAACCTCTTCTTTAAATGACTCAACTATTACTTGTTGTTTGATAGGTTCTACTATCGCTGTTTTTTCCTCAGTTGATGGCACGCTCATTAATTTCATGTGTAAATTAATATCAGGCGACACATCTTTATGTTCTTTTAATACCAAATAAGCGGACACCAATTTATTGGTTTGATGAATAGCCGTATGCAATTGTTCAGCATATTGGGTACTTGGGGATGGATGTTTTTCAAATTTATCTATAGCAGTTCTTAACTCCTGTAATGATGTTTGAAGCTGCTTCTGTAAAATATCCGTTTGCATAATGTGAATAATTAAAGATTAAAAATACTGCATTTTATGGATACTTAGTTTATTTTTAGATTTTGTTATCAATATATAATAAACATGTTTTTAGAGAACATTAAACATAGCACAGGCCGTAAAGGTTGGATTGAGGTGGTTTGCGGCTCCATGTTTTCTGGTAAAACAGAAGAATTGATACGTCGTTTAAAACGAGCACAATTTGCCAAGCAAAAAGTAGAGATTTTTAAACCACAAATAGATACCCGTTACGATGAAGTAAAAGTGGTTTCACATCAAGGTAACGAGATACATAGCACGCCTGTTCCATCAAGTTCCAATATTTTATTATTAGCTAGTGATGTAGATGTGGTAGGTATTGATGAAGCACAATTTTTTGATATGGAATTGGTAAATGTATGTAATCAATTAGCCAATAGCGGTGTGCGCGTTATTGTAGCTGGTTTGGATATGGATTTTAAAGGAAAACCTTTTGGGCCAATGCCTGCTTTATTAGCAGTAGCAGAATACGTAACTAAAGTACATGCTATTTGCATGCGCTGTGGTAGTTTGGCTCATATCTCCCATCGTACAACAGCTGAAACAAGTTTAGTGCTCTTAGGCGAAACGGATAGCTATGAGCCGTTGTGTAGAGATTGCTATAATGAGGCGAATGTCAAAATTTAATTACGCTTCAGCTCTCGCAAAACCAACAGTCTCTCTGTAAATCTGCGGAGAAATATTAGCATTATTCTTGAAATACCGGCTAAAATAATGTTCATCATTAAATCCTAATTCAAAAGCAATTTGCTTTACTGCTTTTGAAGTCAAATATAATTCTCGCTTTGCTTCAATAATAACGCGTTCTGCAATTAAATCAGTTAATGTTTTATTAAAATATGTTTTACTGATTTTTGCTAAAGCACTTGGTGTGATATTCAATAAATCAGCATAATCACTAGCAGTCCGTTTTGTTTTATAATGCTGTTCAATCGCATCCTTTAGGCTTTTTTAAAATAAACGGTTCTGTTCCTATCTCCACTTTTTTTATTGCTTCAGGATGTTGCGCTATTTTAAGTCGGGAACCATTAATTAATAAAATTTTCAAATACGAGATCAATAATTCATATTGAGCTAATGCTGGATTTTGCATTTCTAATTTCATCTGCTCAACAATGCTTTGAAAGGCATGTAAATCTTCTTCAGAAAATAATACAAAAGGTGGTTGATATATATTATTAAAAAGCACACCTGTACAAGCCACTTCATCATGATGTTTATGAATGCAAAAAAAATCAGGATGAAAATTAATAACTAACCCTTTAACACTTTTTGATTCAGATAACATAAATGGTTGATAAGGTGAAAAGCACAACAAATTATTTTTTCCGACAGCGTAATCCGAAAAATCTGCTTTTAAATGGGCGCTTCCTTCTGTGATCATTATCATCGAATAATAATGAAACCGTTGTACATGATCAAACTGACTAGCATCATCAAAAGAAAAAATCTTAAACGCTAAGTTTCCATTTTGCGGATTAATTAACGTAAAAACTGTTTGAGTTGTCATCATACAAAGTTATAATTATAATTTACGTTCAATTTCATTTATTTTCAAATCATTAATGCTTGCAAAACGTTTTTGCATCAATCCTTGAGGGTTGAATTCCCACAACTCGTTACCATAACTTCTGTACCATTGCCCTTCACTGTCGCACCATTCATACTCAAAGCGAACCGCCATTCTGTTTTCTCTAAAGCCCCATAGTTCTTTTTTGAGTTTATAGTTCAACTCTTTTGCCCATTTTTGTTTCAGAAATGCTTTCACTTCTTCTCTTCCATTTATAAAGTCTGTTCGATTACGCCATTGCGTATCTATAGTATAGGCTAAACAAATTACATCAGGATTTTTAGTATTCCATGCATCTTCTGCCATTTGTACTTTTTGAAGTGCTGTTTCTATTGTAAATGGAGGTAATGGTGATTTTTGTTCCATAATTAAAATTTAAAAAAGGGGCAAAAGAAATTTACCCCTTTAGATTAATATTAAACAACTGCTGTTTCTATTAATTCCACTTGAGGAAAATCAATAACAACAGAAACTGCATTATTAAAGTAATTAGTAAATATATTAAGTGCAGTGTGAGCAATAATTTCTGCAATAGCAGCTTCACTATAACCAACTGTTTTTAACGCATCTACATCAACAGTACTTACATTCCCTTTTTTAGCAAGTAATGTTCTCGAAAATATTAAAGCTGCCTGTATTTTAGCATCTTCCGATTTTCCTTCTTTTGCTAATTGAAGAACAGACGGATTAATTCCAACTAATTTTTCTCCAATAAAGCTATGTGCTGCATTACAATATTCGCAACCATTTGCATTGGCTACTGTTAGTGCGATTAATTCTCCTAATTTCGCTCCAACAGAGCTTTCACCTAAGGCTCCGCTAAACGATAAATAACCATTTAATACAGCTGGGGAATTTCCCATAGTGCGCATCATATTAGGAACCATTCCTAATTTTCCTTGAATGACATTAAACATGTCTTTAGATTTTCCTGTTGTTGTTTCTGGGTTAAGTGCTACAATTTTTTGCATGATTTCCTTTTTTAAATATTATGTCATTATCGACATCACAAAGGTGCAATAACTCTATCTGGTTTAAAATGGACAATTATGGCAATAAGATGGACAATTTTTTTAGAATGTCCAATTCTCTTTCTTTATCTCATAAACAAAATTTAACTTACTTGGCTCGCCATAATACTCAACCTCCAATTCCTCTATTTTATTAGCGCCCAGTCTTTCAATAGCTTTTTGCGAGCGAATGTTTTGTGCGCCAATGTGAAAGATAACTGAGTCAACATATCGAAAAGCGTAATTAATCATGAGGTTTTTTAAAGATGGGTTGTAAATGCTTCCCCAATGATTACGAGCAAAAAATGTATAGCCAATTAAGATCTGATTCTTCTCTTTATCAAAATCATAAAAACGAGAACTGCCGATGACTTCATTTGTTTTGTTATCAAACACTAAAAATGCTCCGCCCGATTCGATAGCTCCTTTAAAGAAATTTTCAAACACTTCTCTTTTATAACGGTCTTTGTTTGGATGCTGTTGCCAAATTAATGCATCTGAAGCAACACTATAAAGTCTTTCAAAATCACATAGTTTTAGTGGTTCGATTTTTATAAATTCATTTTGGAGAATTGGCTGTAAATTGAAAGTGGTCATGAGCTTTAATTATTTTTTCAACTTTTCAATCATCTCATTAATTTCATCAACAACCAATTTAGGTTCTTCCCTTTGAATAAAATAACCAGTTTTTGGAACATTAATAATTTTGGTTTGTGAATTTATAACTTTCCATTGATTAAAATGTTGATTTCTAAATTCTAGCTCTTTATCAATATACTCATTATCAACGTCTGCTTCTGTTGATAGTATGATGGTAATAGGAATATTAGTTGGCACAATAGTTTTCATTAATATTTTTTGGTTTGTAGAATACCCTAAAGTGTCAAAATCAAAACATTGTTTGGATTCGGCATGATGTCCTTTGGTTTTAGTTTTTACTTTTAAAAATGTTTCGAATTGTTCTCTAAAAACTACTTTATCAGAATCGCTCCTAATAGCCATGCCATTTTTAAATTCTTCTTCGTGTGCTGGATCTAAAAATACCATTCCTGAAACCATATCAGAATACATATTCACAAAACAACGCGCAATGGAGCCACCCATTGAATGCCCTACCAAAATATACGGTGGTTTAATTTTTTCTTTAACTAATAATTCATGAAGTTCAAAAGCCATTGTGTCAATAGTTCTATCGTTTCTAATCAATTCTGATTGACCAAGCCCTGCTCTATCATACGAAACTATCTGATTCGTTTTTTTGAGCTTATCATATATTTTTTTGAAATCAGTTTGCGAACGACCCTTTCCGGTTAAAAAAACAATCGTTGGCTCGCCTTTTCCTTCTATTACAACATATTGTTTTTTTCCTCTTAAATACACAAAGTAACCATTATCTCCTTCATTGTAAATCCACGAGCTAAGACTAAAAAGCAAAAAAATAGTAATGAATATTTTAAAAATTATTTTCATTTTACTAACTAACAAACACATCCGTAAACTGAAAGCTTTTTCCATTAAACAAACCTTTGTCGCTTAGTTTTAATTCAGGTATAACTAACAAAGCCATAAATGATAAACTCATATAAGGTGCGCGTAATTTACTTCCTAATGCTTTAGCTCGTTTATCTAGTTTAGTATAAGCATCTGCAACTTCTTCGGCAGTTTGGTTAGTCATAATACCTGCAATAGGTAATTCTAAAACCATTGCTTCAGTTCCATTGACTAAAGAAATGCCCCCTTTTGCGTTGATAATTAAATTAACGGCTTTGCACATATCTACATCATTAGTGCCAACAACCACAATGTTATGGCAATCGTGAGCTACACAACTAGCAATAGCTCCTTCTTTTAATCCTATATTTTTAATAAACGCTTTGGCAATGGGTGCATCGCTATAGCGATTAACAACCGCTATTTTTAAAATATCTTCTTCAGTATTTGATTCAGCAAAACCATTCACTGAAAAAGATTCCATAAATAATTCATCAGTAATCAATTGTCCGTCGAGCACTTCTATAACTCTTATTTTACTTCCTTCACATTTTAATTTAAAATCACTTGCTTGTTTTAAACTGCAATTAAAATTATTAACGATTGGTGAGTCAACTGATTTTATAAATGATACTCCTTTTTCTGCAACCAAGTTTCCACCTATATATGTTTTAAGAACATTAAAATCCTGCAAATTATCAATTTCAATAAAATCAGCATTATCTCCTACCTGCAATAAACCTATTGATAAATTATAATGTTTAATAACATTATATGAAGCCGCTCGTAATACATGGTACAAATCATGGCCTTCTTTCAAGGCACGTTTCACATGATCGTTAATATGCGATTCAATTAAATTATCAGGATGTTTATCATCGCAACAAAACATAATTTGTTCAGGATAATCTTTCAATAATGAAATCAAGGTTTCAAAATTTTTAGCTGCACTTCCTTCTCTTATTAAAATTTTAACACCATGTTGTAATTTCTCTAAAGCTTCCATGTAACCAAAACATTCATGGTCGGTTGTGATACCAGCATTAAAATAATGCTTCATATCATCTCCCATTAATCCTGGCGCATGACCATCAATTGGCTTGTTGTATTTTTTAGCAGAAGCTAATTTTTTTAGAACTTCTTCGTCTTTATAAATTACTCCTGGAAAATTCATCATCTCCGCCAAATAAACAATTTCTTTTCGAGACAACAATTTATCAATATCATTTGAATCAATTACTGCACCAGCTGTTTCAAAATTAGTAGCAGGCACACAAGATGGCGCGCCAAAATAAAAATGAAAAGGAACTTGTTTTGCATTGTCAATCATATAATCAACACCTGCAACACCTAATACATTGGCGATTTCATGTGGGTCGGATATGGTGCCTACTGTACCATGTGTAACTGCAATACGAGCAAATTCAGAAGGAACTAACATGCTACTTTCTATATGCACATGCGCATCTACAAAGCCGGGTAAAATATAGGTGTGTAAAGTTTCTGAAATTCGTTTTATAGAACTTATTTTATTATTCTCAATAGTTAGCTCAGCAGGATAAATTTCTTTTGAAATGATATCTATAAGATTTGATTTTATTACCATTTTTATTTTTTGCCCGCTGATTTCGGAGATTACACAGATAAATAATAATTAAAAATCTGCGAGTATTTGCGAGATCTGCGGGACTTTTTTACTCCTTAATTCCTAACTTCTCAGAATACTTTTTATTTAAATCATTTTGAAAATTAGTCAATTTGATGCTTTTGCCATTGATATAAGCCAAAATAATTTTGTTCGTTCTCATATCTAAAATATCTCCTTCCGAAACAATTATAGAAGCTAGCTTTCCAGTTTCAATACTCCCAACTAATTTATCAATCCCTAATATTTTAGCTGAACTCAAAGTAATACTTTGTAATGCTTGCTCTTTAGTTAAACCATAAGCCGCGGCTGTTCCTGCTAAAAAAGCAATATTACGAGCGTTCATCGCTTCCATATCTCCTTGGTTTTGTAAACAAAATACCACTGAATCTTTTTGCAACAAATAGGGTAACTTATACATTAAATCTATTTCTGCTTCTGGCAAGTCTGGCAAATCGTGCAAACGATTTACCATAACAGCTATATTATTTTCTTTTAATAGCTTAGTGATTTTGTAACTATCTTTACCGCCAATAATAACCACTTTTTTAATATTAAATCTTTTAGAAAAATTAATAGCGCCAATAATATCTTTTACATAATCAGCTCGGATGTATAAATTTTTAGTGCCATCAAAAACACCTTTCATTGCCTCAAAACGTAAATTTTTCTCTTTAACATTTGCTGTATTATAATAGGCAAAGGCATTATCAAAAAAAGTAGTTAATTCATTAACTTGTTCAGTGTATTTAGAGTTCTTATCGCTTGGCTCTGGCTCTGCCCACCAGCCATGTTTTTGTATTGTATTTGGAAAATTTAAATGAACTCCGTCATCTGCTTTAATTACTGCATCTTCCCAATTCCAACCATCTGTTGCCAAAACGGATGATATCCCTGCTATTCTCCCGTAACGAGGAGTAGATTGAGTATATAGAACACCGTTTGCTTTTACGGTTTCTAAAATTTTGCTTTCTGCATTATAGGCAATTAAACTTCTAATATGTGGGTTAAAATCGCCTACCTCAGCATAATCACTAGTTTGACGAACTGCCTCAGCTTCCTGTAAACCTAAAATACAATTAGGAGCAATTAAACCTGGATAAATATGTTTACCTGATAAATCAATTGTTGTATCAAATTGAGATGGGTCAATTCTAGTAACTCTAGCATCGGCTACCATATCAATTTTACCATCTTTAATCGCCACATAGCTATTATCTATGACTTGGCCATTTCCGATATGTGCCATTGCATTTTTTAATAAAATACGTTTTTTGTTTTGCGCAACTAATAAACTGGAAAGAAATATAAACGAAAGAAAAAATTTAGTCATAGTTTCTGTAAGATTGGTAATAGGTAAATATAAGAAATAATCATCATTTGAAAAGAGTAAACACAACTGACTTTTATAATGATTATTCCATATGGTAAAAAGTAAAATAAAAAAAACATATGAAAAAAATAAAGTAACTTAGAGGCTTAAATTTTAAGGGTTCATGGGCAAGAAAATAGTAAAACAAGCTAAACCACATCGCATTTTATTACAGGCGGTTGTGAATGCATTAACAACCATATTTACTGATAATAAATACGCTGATAAAGTCATTGAAAAAACCTTAAAAGAGAACCCGAAGTTTGGTGGCAGAGACCGCCGTTTTATTGCCGAAACGACTTATGATATTGTTCGCAATTATAGATTATTAGGCTATTTAGCAGACACTAAAGATGGTTTTTGGGAAATACTAGGCGTTTACTTTATTATAAGACACTTACCAATGCCCGATGAACGCGATTTTAAAAACTTGAATGAAAAAATAATTTTAGATAAATACAAAGCGATTAAGGATCAGAAAATTCTTCAATCTTACCCCGATTGGTTATGGGAATTATGTGAGGGAGAATTAGGAAAAGAAGTTTGGGAAAATGAAGCCAAGGCTTTAAATAAACAAGCAGAGGTGGTTTTGCGAGTGAATACTTTAAAAACCAAAAAAGAAATTTTAAAGAAACATTTAGAAGAACAAGAAATTGAAGTGGATTTTGTAGATGACTTTGATGATGCCTTATTATTATTGAAGAGGCAGAATTTATTTCAAAACCCCTTATTTAAACTAGGCTTATTTGAATTACAAGACGCTGGCTCGCAACACATTTCTGAGTTTTTAGGGGTTGAGCCTGGCATGCGAGTAATTGATGCCTGTGCTGGCGGTGGCGGCAAAACCTTGCACATTGCAGCTTTAATGCAAAACAAAGGACGTATTATTTCTATGGATATTACCCAATGGAAATTAGATGAATTAAAAAAACGTGCCCGCAGAGCAACTGCTAGTAACGTTGAGCCTCGCTTGATTGAAGGCACTAAAACGATTAAACGATTAGAAAATACTGCTGATAGGTTGCTATTAGATGTACCTTGCAGTGGAACAGGTGTTATTAAACGTAATCCTGATGCTAAATGGAAATTAAACTTAGAGTTTATTGATCGAACAAAAGCCATTCAACAAAAAATATTGAGTGAATACTCGATTATGACAAAAATAGGTGGACAATTAGTATATTCTACTTGTAGTATTTTACCTAGTGAAAACAGAAAACAAGTGGATGAGTTTTTAGCAAATAATGCCAATTTTGAGTTAATAAAAGACGAAACGATTCAGCCAAGTGCAGGTTTTGACGGATTTTACATGGCTTTGATAAAACGAAAAAAATAATTATATTTATAATTCATTGACACTCGATGCTGTAAAATACTCTATTATCGAATCATATACTGATCGAGCTTCCAATATTGAATTTTGGGATAACGACATTATATTAATTAAACTAAAAGATAACATACAGATTGAATTTGAAGATTCTAAGAAGCAACATCTTTTTTTAAAGTCTAAATTTGACGGTATCAACAAACACATCATTTTAGTTGAGCCTGGAAATGATACATCAATCTCAAAAGAGGCAAGAGAGTTTGCTACAAAGCCTGAATCGAATGAAATGACTATGGCGACTGCTGTTATTGTTAAATCTTTGGCGCACCGAATCATTATTAATTTTATCATTAACTTTACTCACCAACAAACCATGAAAATGAAAATGTTTGATGATAAACAGAAAGCCATTGATTGGTTGCTTTCTTTTAAAAAATAATATCTATTTAAATAAACACAATAATATGAAAAGAATCATCACTGCTTTAGCCCTTTTTGCTTCCATAGTTAGCTTTGCACAAACCAAGATTGAAAACGTAGATGCAGCAACTTTTAAAAAATTAATTGACGAGAAAAAATCTTATTTAATTGATTTGCGTACTGACGATGAATTAAAAAATAAAGGATTTATTAAAGGTGCTGCTCAAATTGATTATTTTAAGAAGGACGCAGAAATGATTATTTCGAAATTAGATAAAAGTAAAACCTATTTAATTTATTGTGCAGGCGGTGGTCGTAGTGGCGAGTGCGCCGAATTAATGAAAAAAGAAGGATTTACACACGTTATTAATCTTGAAAAAGGATTTGACGACTGGAAGAAAAAAGGATTTGAAGTAGAAATAAAAAAATAAAAAAAGCCGCTAAATAGCGGCTTTTTTGTTACTCAAAATTATCAATATTATTACTTATAGCCCACCATAAATACAGCACATCCGCTATATGATCCTGTCTCTGTTGGAGGAACAACATAATCTACATACACGTGGCGCATTTTAGAAATCTCAAATTGAAATTCTTTTTTATCTCCCATCTCTTTTGACGAAAATAATAATTTTCTGTTTTTCGACTCCTTATCCTTATTGTAAATTTGAACTTCAACCTGCTTTGGCAATGCCTCTAATTCAAACACAATGCGATATTTTTCTCCAATAAATAAAGGCACTTCTACTTCTTTCACACTTTCTTTTGCTTTGTATAAAATGCGTGTTAACTCTGAACTATCGTACTTGTATGGCTCTAATGTAAGCTTTGCCTTTTCCTTTAATTCTTTAGAATTACATAATACATCGCCACCTTGAAATGCCATTAAAACAAATACAATAAGGATACTTAATACAGGCTTTATAATTTTTGTCATAGTCTTCATATTTAGTCAATCATGCTTGTTCTTAAAGATTTTACTGATTCTGCAATAATTTTTAATTCGCCTTCTGTAACAGTCATCGAATTAAAATCCATTTCCTCATCTTTTTCTATAGCAGCTTTCACACTAGCAATTGCATTAAATTCAGAATTAATTTTTTCCACTGAAGAAATTAATGTCCCTATTTCTTTTTCAGACGCTTCATGACTTTTAAGTGCTTTAACAATAGTTTCGGATAACAATAATTGCTCTAATAAACTAGCTAATACTTTTTTGTTTTTATCCTTAGCATATACTTCTAAAGCGATATACATACTCTCCGTCCATGCGCCAGTAAAGGCAATAACCGTAATGTGTTTTTGTTTATTTTGCTCAAACATCACATCTGTTTTTAACTGAACGTTTGAAACAATTTTAATGACAGAATCTTCGTTAGCTATATTTTTATCAAAACGCTGAGCCATATTATCACTTTCAAAAGCTGCATTTAAACCTAAATATGTTCCCATATCCTTACACGCTTTCAAATAATCTTTTGATTCTTGGTATTTTTTGTTGAATAAACAATATGATAAATCGGCGCTATAAATTCCAAAATTAACGGCACGTTTGTAATTGCTGGTATTATACTTATTAGAACTCGCCTTATCATTTAAAAGAGATGGTACAAAACTTGCTCCTGATTTTTTGAAAACATACGCAATTTGCAAAGCAGATGGCAAATTGTAAGAAACTTCATTATCGTCATTGTATGCTGCTGAAATAGTATCTGAAGTCAGAGTGGAATCTAAACCATCATTGGATCCAGTATTTTTATCGTCTTCTGAGTTTCCTCCGCAAGAAACAAAAATTAAAGAAAGTGTAATAAGTGAAATTGTTAAAAATTTGGTAGTCATATTTTTTATTTATCTACCAAAAATACAATTTTTTTATTTAGATAACACTTCTGTTGCCTTTAAAATACATTTATCTTTTTGGTTCAAAATAGGGTAATAAGCATCCTTATCAAAGACATCTCGTCCAATAAAGGCCTTTAGGTATGGCTTTAGAGCCTCATTTGTCTTTTCTTTCATTTTAATGTTCAAGGATAAATCCTTACTAGCACAATAGGTGTAAAATTCCTCTAAAACAGCCGTGCTAATTTCAAATTTATCAATATAGTTCTTTGCTGAGCCATATTCTTTCAATTTTTCTCTGTTTTTATCAGCATATTCAAAAGCAAAGGTGTTTATTGCTCCCGAATAAAAGATTTTGTTTAAATACGCATTAGCTCTGGCTGTATCTATAGGAACAAATATATCAGGCATAATTCCGCCGCCGCCATATACGGTTTTCCCTTCGGGAGTTTTATATTGTTTTGTTTTGTCTAATTTAATACTATCCTCATTTAATAATTCACCATTTGAATAGCGGTCGTATTCCTCATTGTAATATTGATCTTTATCATCGGTATAGGGTTTTTGAATACATCGTCCTGTAGGCGTATAATATCTTGCAATGGTTAATCTAATTGCCGAACCGTCTGGTAACTGTAATTGATCTTGTACCAATCCTTTTCCAAAACTTCTACGGCCAATAATAGTTCCTCTATCATTATCTTGAATTGCCCCCGCCACAATCTCGCTAGCACTTGCAGAGCCTTCGTCAATTAATATTACCAGAGGATTATTCTCAAAACTACCGTGTTTAGTTGCTTTATAGATTTTTTTCGGATTAGCCTTGCCTTGAGTGTAAACAATTTGTAGGGCATCAGTCAAAAATTCATCCGAAATATCTACAGCTGCATTTAAGTATCCACCAGGATTTCCTCGTAAATCTAAAATCATTTTCTTCATTCCTTGTTTGCTTAATGAGTTAAACGCCTTTAAATATTCCTCATAAGTAGTTGCCGAAAATTTACTGATTTTAATATAACCAATATCTGACTTTATCATATAGGACGCATCCAAACTATACAAAGGAATGGCATCTCTTGTTATTTTAAATTCTAAAGGTTTTTTAATACCATTTCTTAAAATAGTAACTGCTACAATTGTTCCGCTTTTACCTCTTAATTTTTCGAAAACTTCTTTGTTAGTAATTTTAACGCCCGCTACATTTTTGCCTTCTACTTTTATTAATTTGTCACCCGCCTTGATACCTATTTTCTCAGAAGGTCCTCCTTCTATAGGAACAATAACCCTAATGGTGTCTTTAATAATATTAAACTCTACGCCTATTCCATCAAAATTTCCTTCCAAGGGTTCATTAACAGATTCAAATTCACTAGCTGCAATGTAAGCAGAATGAGGATCTAAACTTTGTAGCATAGAAGTTACTGTTTTTTCAACCAATTCTTTTTTATTAATCGTGTCTACGTATTGGTATTCAATATACTCTAATAAACTATTTATTTTATCGTTTGTGGAAGCTTGATGGTTTTGGCTAAAAACAGAGCCGTTATCAATACGATTACTTAAAAAGTATCCTAACCAAACACCAACAACTAAAACCAGTGACAATATTATCGGCAAAAAAACGTTGTGTTTTTTGGGAGGTGTAGATTGCTCAAAGTCCATAGGATTTTTTATATTTGTATACAAAGGTATTTGTTTAACCTATACTGTTTAATAATGTTTAGAAAAATTAGCATATTATTTTTATTAGTTACTGTTTTTTCTTTTTGTAAAAAGAACAAAACGGTTCAGGATAATATTGCTTATCAAACAGTCAATATTACTATTTATCCAAATGATCCATTATATTTTAAATTACAAACTGTTGGTGGCTGGGTGTATATTAATGGTGGTGTAAATGGTATTATTGTTTATAGAAAAACCACTACTAATACCCCCGTTGATTTTGTGGCAATAGAACGTACATCAACTGCTTTACCAAACGATCCGGATGCTAGAGTAAAAGTTCAATCAGATAACTTTACTTTAAAGGATACCATTAGTGGTGCAAAATGGCAAATTTTTGACGGCGGACTTATTTCTGGAGCTTCTCAAAATTTAAGATTATATAACGCGGTGTTTGACGGTAACAATACTTTAACTATTAGAAACTAGAACATGATATAAAACAAAAAGTCCCGCCATAAGCGAGACTTTTTGTTTTATATAGTAAAAATTATGCGCTTGCGTTTTCTGGTTTACCTTTAGCCTGAGAAACAACAATAGCACGTTCATAATGCTCCGTGCCATTTAATGCGTCAATGGCTTTTTGGCCATCTTCGTCGCTTGCCATTTCCACAAAACCAAATCCACGACTTCGTTTTGTTTCTTTGTCTTTAATAATTCTGACAGAGGTTACCTCGCCATACTGAGAAAAAAGTTCACTTAGTGCCTGTTCTCTAACTTTAAAGCTGATGTTGCTTACAAAAATGTTCATAACGTAAAATTTTATTTAGTTATAGTAAAATTATAACAAAAAATTTAATAAACAACAATTTTATGAAGTAAATTTTCGTTGAACAAAACTTTTTTATCTATAAGAACCCTTTTTTTGTCCTCTAATTTAATTTTATCAAAATTATAATTATGAAAAACTGACAGTTTCGAGCAAAAAAAATGAGATTTTGAGTCGTTTTGACTCAAAATCTCATGAAATATGTTCAAAAAGAAGTGATTTTTAAAAAACCTTAGCCTCTACGCTAATTTCTACATTAGCATCTTTTGGTAATCTATCTGCTTGTATAGTTGCGCGCGCGGGATAATCTCCTTTAAAATAGCTACTATAAACTTCATTTACGTGCACAAAATTATTCATATCCGCTAAAAAAATGGTTGTTTTTACAATATTATCATAGGTTAAACCTGCCTCTTTCAAAACAGCCCCTAAATAATCCATCACTATTTTAGTTTCTTCTTTGATGTTAGTTTTAATTAACTGCTTAGAAGCCAAATCCATAGCAATAGTTCCTGAAACATAAACACAGTCGCCAACTTGTACAGCTTGATTATATGGACCTATTGGTGCAGGAGCATTTGTTGTATTGATGATTTTTTTCATAAAATATGTTTATTGTTTTTAATTGCATTATGGTTATAATCATGTTGTTTTAGAGTATGTTGTACAAAATTAAAACCTGATTAGTTCATAAAATATGTTAGTTAGTGAGACAAAAATAGTAAAAAAAAGAATAAGAGAGTTAACAAAGTCATTTTAGTAAAAAACGAGTTTTTTGCTAAAAAAACTGTTATAAAATCAATAGATTTACCACAATGCAACAAAAACCTTTAATACTAGTTACCAACGATGATGGAGTGAGTGCTCCTGGAATTTTACATTTATCATCTATTGCTAAAAAATTTGGCGATGTTTATGTTATTGCACCAGACAAACCACAATCAGGGATGGGTCATGCCATTACCATTAATGCTACTTTACGTATTCAGAAAACAAATTATCATGAAGGCGCAGTTGAAGAATATAGCTGCACTGGAACTCCAGTAGATTGCGTAAAAATGGCAGTGAACAAATTATTACCTCGTAAACCAGATTTAGTATTGTCAGGCATTAATCATGGTAGTAATAGTTCTATTAATGTTATTTATTCGGGAACTATGAGTGCTGCTATTGAAGGTTCATTAGAAGGCACTTCAGCTATTGGGTTTAGTTTAAACGATTATGATATCAATGCTGACTTTAGTGCAACAACTTCTTTTATAGAAAAAATAATTGCTTCGGTTTTAAAAGATGAGCTTCCAAAAGGCGTTTGTTTAAATGTGAATTTCCCTAAGTTAAAAGCCGATGAAATTAGTGGACTTAAAGTTTGCAGACAAGCAAAAGCAAATTGGGTAGAAGATTTTGAAGAACGAAAAGACCCTTACGGACGATCTTATTATTGGTTGACTGGTAAGTTTGTAAATTTTGAGCCTGAAGCTAAAGATACGGATGAATGGGCTTTACAAAATGGTTATGTATCGGTTGTGCCTATTATGCATGACTTAACAGCGCATAATTATATTAATCATTTAAAAAATACTTTATAACATGTTAGATAAGATAGATAAAAGATGGATCGGCTTTATGCTGGGAAGTATTTTCCCTTCATTTTGTTTTTTCTGCTACTGGTTATTTTTTCATCATCAATTAAATTTCCCGAATGGATTTGTAAGATACCTTAAAAACGGAAATATGCTTCAGGAAGTCGCTATTGTGTGTGTGATAGCAAATTTGGCTATATTTTATTTATCACTCAATAAAAAAATATTTGATTTTGGAAGAGGTTTAATCATTGCCACGTTTTTATATGTAGGTTTAGTATTATATATTTCGTTACTATAAAAAAATAAATGAAATATTACGTTATAGCAGGCGAACCATCTGGAGATTTACACGCATCCAACATGATGAAAGAATTACTATTACTTGATAGTAGTATTGAATTCCGTTTTTGGGGAGGAGATTTGATGGAAGCTGTTACACATCAAAAACCACGAAAGCATATTAAAGATTTAGCTTTTATGGGTTTTGTAGAAGTAGCTAAAAACATTCGTACTATTTTCAAGAACATCGCTTTTTGTAAACAAGATATTTTAGATTTCAAACCCGAAATTTTGATTTTGGTTGATTATCCTGGATTTAATTTACGTATTGCTGATTGGGCAAAACAACAAGGTATCAGAGTATTTTATTATATCTCACCAACTATTTGGGCATGGAAGGAAGATCGTGTGGAAATTATCAAACGCAGTGTAGAAAAAATGTTTGTGATATTGCCATTTGAGGTAGCCGTATATAAAAAACATAATTATATCGCAGACTATGTTGGACATCCGTTACTAGATGCTATTGAGCAAGAAAAATCAACATTACCAGATAGAGCAACTTTTATTGCCAAAAATAATTTAGATCAACGTCCCATTATTGCGGTATTACCTGGCAGTAGAAAACAAGAAATAGAACGCATGTTTTCCATTATGTTAGATGTGGTAAATGATTTTAAAAATTATCAATTTGTAATTGCAGGAACGACTAATCTTCCAAAAGAAGCCTATCAAATGGCAATTGACAAGGGATTAAAAGTCGTGTTTAGTCAAACCTATGCATTAATGCATAACGCACATGCTGGCATTATTAAGTCAGGTACCTCAACGTTAGAAAGTGCTTTATTTAGATTACCTCAAGTGGTTTGTTATAAAGGAGGAACTGTTTCTTATTCAATTGCCAAAATGGTGGTTGGAGGCAGAGTTAAATACATTGGTTTGCCAAATTTAATTTTAGATAAACCTGTTGTTAAAGAATTAATTCAAACTGATTTAACCTCAAAAAATTTAAAAGAAGAATTAATAAAAATAATTGAAGGGCCAGCGCGAGAAGAAATGCTAAAAGAATACGATGGCTTAATAAAGCTATTGGGAAATAGTGGGGCTTCTAAAAAAGTAGCTCGTTTAATGTACGATCACATTCATGCTAAAAAATAATATCATCATCATAAGTGTATTATTGTTATTTGCTTCCTGGCATGTAACGCATGTTTCTGCCACAACAAAAGACACTTCTAAAAAAGCAAAAACACACGTTACTAAAAAAATTGCAGTTGATGAAATAGTCAATATTAAAATTTTTTCTCAAATAAAAGTTCAATCATTTACGTTTAGTGCAGATGCTGGAGCGTATAGTGTTTGGGCTAATGGTGTTGAATTAACCAACACTACAAAAACGCCTTTAATAAAATTAACTTACATTAATGATTCTATTGAAGTGAAAACATTTGAAAATATAATTGGGAAATATAAAAAAGTGAAAATTTCGAGTCCTGATTTCATAAAATCATTTCGAATGAAATTAATTTCTCCAGATCGAAAACCAAGATTTTATGAAGATAATTTATCTATTATAACAGAACTTGGTGATTTAAAGTGCATTAATGAAATATCATTGGATAATTATATTGCAGGTGTAGTTCAGGCGGAATCTGGCAGGCGTTCATTTCAAGAATTTTATAAAGTCCAAGCTATCTTAGCGAGAACATTTGCCTTATCTCATTTACAAAAACATGTTGTCGAAAATTTTAATTTATGTGATCATACACATTGCCAAGCTTATTTTGGAAAAACAACTGAGCTAGATATCATGAAAGCTGTAACAGACACCAGAGGTAAAGTAGTGGTAGATGATAATTTAAATTTAATAGATGCGGCTTTTCATAGTAATAGTGGTGGACAAACAGCTAACTCGGAAGATGTATGGGGAAGTAAATTGTCTTACTTACGAAGTGTGAATGATTCGTTTAGTACAAAAATGCCGAATGCTAAATGGGAACGAAAAATGGCAAAAGAAGATTGGTTATCCTATTTGAAATTAAAACACAATTATCCTATTCAGGATTCAAATGCAAGATGGCTTGCCTTAACGTTTAAACAGGATAGTAGAAAGCCTTATTTAGAAGCTAATAATGTGAGAGTGCCTCTAAAAAATGTACGAACTGATTTGCAATTAAAATCAACTTTTTTTAGTGTAGTATCCGTTGGAGATACAGTTATTTTTAAAGGCAGAGGATTTGGCCACGGAGTTGGTATGTGCCAGGAAGGTGCGATGCGCATGGCGAAGTTAGGATATAAATGTCCGGATGTAATTAATTTTTATTATCAAAAAACTCAGTTAATAGATTTACGCAAACTCAATTTTTTTAAAGACGAGTAACAACTTACTATAGATGCTCTAGTTCTATTTTTAATTTCTTAGTTAAACTACTTACTACTAAATTATAACTATCATCAATCCATTCCTGAATTTGTTTTCTACCAACAGAATCATCACAAATAATGGTATTCCAATGTTGTTTATTCATATGATATCCAGGGATAACACAAGGAAAAATTTCTCTTAATTCCATCGCTTTTTCAGGATTACATTTTGCATTAAATTGAATAGGTTGAGAATCAATTCCTGTTAACAAAAACATTTTTCCCATGACTTTAAAAACTAAAGTATCTTCTCCAAAAGGAAATCCTTCTTCTACTCCTTTTTTTAAAAGACAATAATCTCTTAATTCGTCTAAATGCATATAATAAATTTACTAAAAAATAACTAAAAATTTAGTTTGTTAAATAATATAATATATTAACAATAATCAGTACTTTTTTTGAAGAAATTAAACCATACGGGGTTTTTATTGTTTACCTTTGCGGACTTATTAAAATTTATAAAAAATGAAAAAAATATTACTATCAGCTTTTACTCTTTTGGCTTCATGCTACATGAGTACTGCTCAAGTTTCTGCTTATGCTTTTACGCAAAGTGCAGGAGCTTACACCGCTATTACTGGCGGAAGTGTAATTGCAGTTGCAACAAGCACTTCGGCCGCAGGAACTATTGATGATGCGGTTTTTAACCTTCCAGCTGCATCTTTTCCATTTACCTTTACATATAATGGTATAGGATACACTGGATGTAACATCAGTTCAAACGGTTATATTACTTTTGGAGCTACGGCGCCAGGTACAGCTAATTACACACCAATAAGTGGTGCTGGATTATTTGCCGGCTCAATTGCTGCTTGGGGCGGAGATTTAAACTCTATGTTTAGCGCAGGAACTTCTTCTTTAACAGGAGAAATAAGATTTGAAGTAGTTGGTTCTGCTCCAAATAGAGAAATCGTGATTCAATATAGCAATTGGAGACCTTCATACAGTACAAGTACTACTAATATTTATGGTTTAAACTTCCAAGTTCGTTTAGAAGAAACTACAAATAAAGTAAGTGTTGTTTATGGTTCTAATGCGTATGTATTAGGTTCAACTACTATTAATGCTACTCGTCAAATAGGATTGAGAGGCGCTACAAATACAGATTTTAATAATAGATTAAACGCTGCTGCAGTTTCTTTTGTTGCTTCAACTACTGGGACTGCAAATAGTTCTGTTCAAACATTTAGTACAACTGGAACTACACCAGGTATGCCGGTTAATGGCTTAATTTATTCTTGGGCTCCTCCATTGCCTTGTTCTGGAACTCCAACTGCTGGAAATGCAACTGCAACTAGCACGGTATTGTGTGCTGCTTCAAATGTTACTTTAAATTTAACTGGGTCAACAACAGGTGTTACAGGTTTGTCATATCAATGGTTCTCTTCGCCAGATGGCATTTCTTGGAATCCAATTCCAACTGCAACAACAATTGCAACTACTCAATCTGTAACTGCTACAACTTATTATCAATGCGCTGTAGCTTGTGGAACAAACGTGGCTTCATCGTCAACCATTGCTGTTAATTTTGGGGCTACCCCTAATGCAGGAGTTACTGCGGCTACATCTACTATGGTTTGTCCTAATCAACCAATAAATTTAAGTTTAACTGGCGCATCAAGTATTCCAGGATTAACTTACCAATGGCAATCATCTCCTAATGGCGTTACATATTCTGCAATAGTTCCTACTGCCAGTTTGGCAACTACAACTCAAACTATTACATCTAATATTTACTTCCAAAATGTTTTAACTTGTGGTTCAGCTACAGCCGCATCAACACCAATTCAGGTGATGACCGCTGGAACAACAACTAATTCAGTCCCATATTTTGAAGGATTTGAAGGCATCACAGCAAATAACCAATTACCTAACTGTTCTTGGATGGCTAGTAATTTACCAACAATTTGCCAAACATATTCAGCAACACCTCCTCCTACTGTATATAATCGTATTCCAAAAACAGGTTTAAAATTTGCTTCATTTAGATATGGTACAAATGTAGCAGGTGATTATTTTTACTCAAACGGAATTCAATTAACTGCTGGTGTAAATTATCAAGCAACTGCAGATTATATTACTGATGGTTTAACTGGTTGGAGTGAATTTAGATTATTATATGGTACTTCTCAATCAACAACTGGTTTGACCAGTATTGCTGCTGCAACTGGCACATTACAAAATACAACATACAATAATTTATTAGGTACATTTAGTGTAAGTACTTCTGGTTTATATTACATAGCTGTAAAAGCAATTGGTAATGGTACGCCATGGTATTTAACATTTGATGACTTAAAAGTAGAAGTTGCTCCATCTTGTATAGCACCAACTGCGTATAACTCAACAGGAATTACTTCTTCAAGTGCAACATTTACTTGGACTGCAGGCGGTACTGAAACAGCTTGGGATGTATTTGTTGGTTCAAATCCAACTGGCACTACAGTTCCTACTGCTACAACAAGTGCTACATCTTATACAGCTACTGGTCTAACAGTTGGCAACACCTATTCAGTTTATGTAAGAGCAAACTGTGGTGGTATGTCAAGTGCATGGGTTTTATCAACCGTTACAATTAACTACTGTACTCCAGCACCTTCTAGTGTTGATAACTCTGGTATTACAAACGTTACTATTCCTTCTGGAATTAATAACACAACAGCAGCGGAAGCTGGTAACTATGGTAACTATTCTGTTCAAACAGCAACCGTATTTCAAGGAACTACAGTGCCAGTAAATATTACTTACGCTACTGGTTACACTTATGATACAAAAGTTTGGATTGACTTTAATGATGATTTAGATTTTAATGATGTAGGTGAGGAAGTTTACTCTGGAACATCTTTAGCTACAAATCCAACAACTTTAGCAGCATCTTTTAACTTAGCATTAGCAGCTCCATTAGGAGTTCACCGTTTAAGAATTGGCGGACAAGATAATGGTCCAGCTGTTCCTTGTTATAATGGTTCTTATGGTACATTTGAAGATTATTCTATAGATGTTCAACCAGCTCCAGCATGTACATTAACTCCAGTTGCTGGTGTAATAAGTGGTGCTAATTCTGTAAATATAGGTTCTACAAATGCATATACAATTGCTCCATCTGCAGGTAATGTTCAATGGTATACAGGAACTTCTGCAACTGGTCCATGGACAGCTATTTCTGGTGCAACTGTAGCAACTAGTCAAAACATTACAGCAAGTATGTCTGGAACTGTGTTTTTAACAGTAATTGCTTCTAATCCCGGTTGTGTAAATGATACAGCTAATACAGCTTATCCAGTAACAGTATTATTTCCTGGTGATAACGTATGTGATGCAATTCCTTTAACTCTAGGAACATCACCATTATACAGTTTATTTGGAGCAACAACACAAACTGGCGAAGTAGCTCCTCCAGCAACTGGCTTTAATACCAATACAGGTTGGGGTAATAGTACTATTACAAATTCAATGTGGTTTACATTTGTAGCACCAACATCAGGTAACGTATCTATTCAAGCACCAACAAATATGAATGCAGGTGCTAACGATCCTCAATTAGCTATATGGAGTGCAACAAACTGTGCCAATTTAATTGGGCAAGCAACCCCAACGGCTCCAGTTGGAGCAACTTTAATAGCTGCTAATGATGATGACGCAAATTACACAACAAACAGTGGTGCTCAATACTCTTCATTTGTTCGTGCTGCTTGCTTAACTCCTGGAATTACATATTATATTCAATTAGATACTTATGTAGCAGCTTCATCTGGTGATGCAACAACCATCATTATTACAGATTTAGGTGCATACGATGCTTCTTTTACCGGATTATCAGCTAACTACTGTATACCAACAGGAAGTTCTTCATTAACAGCTACAAACACTGGCGGAGTATTTACAATTAATACAAGCACAACAGCAGTAACATCGTTTAGTGCTGCAACAGCTGGTACTTATACTGTAACTTATAATAATGTTAATGTAGCTTGTAAAACTACATCTACAACTATTGTTAATGTAACTCCTGCAGTTATGGCAATGACTTCTAATACAGCTGTTTGTGCAGGTTCTTCTGCTACATTAACTGCTGGTGGTGCAACTAACTATACTTGGACTGCTGCGGGGACTTCTTCAACACAAGTTGTTACTCCAACTGCTACTAGTGTTTATACGGTTACAGGTGAAACATCTGGTTGTTCTAATACAGCAACAGTTTCTGTAGATGTAAATAATTTACCAACAGTTTCTGCTACTGCTTCAAATACATTAGTATGTGCAAACTTAGGCGAAAGCGCTATATTAAGTGCTGCAACTTCTGCTACATCATACACGTGGTCTGATGGAGCTAACACAATGACAACTTCTGTTACTCCTACAGTTGGTACTACATATACCGTAACAGTAAATGACGGAACTTGTGAAGCAATGGCTACTGTTTTTGTTGATGTTCAAACTTGTACTGGAATCAATACAACTGCTTCTGCATCAAACGGAATCAACGTATATCCTAACCCAACAAATGGCGTCTTAAATATTGCTATCTCTTCTGAATTAGCTGGTAATACTTCTATTGAAGTTTATGATGCACTTGGAAAATTAGTAGTTAAAGAAACATTAGATAACGAAACTACAACTATCAATACTTCTAAATTAACAGATGGTATGTATGTGTATAAAGTAATTAATAATAATAAAGCCATTAAAATTGGTAAAATTGTTAAGCACTAATTAGTTTTAAAACTATCTTAAGAAGGCTATCCAAATGGGTAGCCTTCTTTGTTTTGTAGTCATTTGATTATCTTTTCTAAACGCTTATCTTTACAAACAAAATTCCAAAAATGAACAATACAGTATCAGCTCAATTATTTGAAAAAGCAAAGGCCTTTTTTCCAGGTGGCGTAAACTCTCCAGTACGTGCGTTTAGAAGCGTTGGCGGAACTCCAATATTTATTGATAAAGGAAAAGGTTCACATGTATGGGATGCTGATGGAAATGAATACATTGATTACTGCGCAAGTTGGGGTCCATTAATTTTAGGACATGCCAACGATACTGTATTAAACGCTGTGGAAAAAACCATGCGCAATGGAACGTCCTTTGGTGCTCCTACTCGTTTAGAAAATGAATTAGCTGAATTGATTTTAACGAATAATACATACATCGAAAAAATTCGTTTCGTCAGTAGCGGAACTGAAGCTGTGATGAGTGCTATTCGTTTAGCGAGAGGTTTTACTGGAAGAGATAAGATTTTAAAATTCGAAGGATGTTATCACGGACATACAGATTCATTATTAGTAAAAGCAGGTTCAGGTTTAGTAACTTTTGGAGAAACTTCTTCCGCTGGTGTACCAGCAAGTTTTGTAAACGAAACGATTGTTGTTTCTTTAAATAATAAAGAAGCAGTCACACAAGCTTTTGCTCAATTTAAAGATGAAATTGCTTGTGTTATTATTGAGCCAATACCTGCAAACAATGGTTTATTATTACAAGAAAAAGAATATTTACAATTTTTAAGAGACATCTGCACGGCCAACAAAACTTTATTATTATTTGATGAAGTGATTAGTGGATTTAGAATTGGTTTTTGTGGGGCAGCTGGTTATTATGATATCAAACCAGATATTATTACTTATGGTAAAATTATTGGTGGCGGATTTCCTGTTGGCGCTTATGGAGCGAGCAAAGAAATCATGTCTTCTATTTCTCCAGAAGGTAACGTTTACCAAGCTGGTACATTAAGTGGAAATCCGGTTGCAATGACGGCTGGCATTGCGCAATTGACAGAATGTTTAAAACCAAATTTCTATAGAGACCTAGAAGCTAAAACTCAAACTTTAATTGCTGGATTAAAAAAGAATACCAAGCATAATTTCACTATTTTTAGTATTGGTTCTATTTTTTGGTTAGCCTTTACTGATAAAAAAGCCATTAGATGTGCGGAAGATATTGATGCAGATAGCATGAAACATTTTAAAATTTTATACCACGCATTATTGGATAATAATATTTATTCTGGCCCTTCAGGATACGAAGTTGGTTTTATGAGTGAAGCTCATACCCAAGAAGATATCGATAAAACAATTAAAGCTTTTGAGATTGCTTTTGAGAAATTGTAGTTTTCATGCTACCTCTCATAAAGATTGATGTCACCCTGAACTTGTTTTAGTGTCTTATGAGATGCTGAAACAAGTTCAGTATGACTTACTTCAACACAGGCAAGATTACACTCGATGCATTTGTTGTATCATGAAATAATTTAATTTCTGACTTAATAAAATCTTTATCCTCGCAATGATAAATATCTACAAACTGCTGTGGGTTTCTGTCTGATAAAGGAAACCAAGTGCTTTGAACTTGTATCATTAAACGATGTCCTTTTTTAAACGTATGTGCAATGTCTGGTAAATCGAATTTTACAGTAGTTACTTTATTCGGTTCAAAAGCTTCTGGTTTCTCAAAACTGTTTCTATAACGTCCTCGCATAATTTCCCCGC
>JBKJPW010000182.1:0-44633 GCA_046594225.1 Bacteroidia bacterium | reverse complement strand
AACCCTCACCACCAAAGTACCACTCCGTTTATAATAGGCCACGCCTTTTAAACGAATGCCTTTTTGCCTGTAGAAATCCAATTTATAAGGAGGATAGAGCACTAAATAGTCGTACTCTGCAATTTTATCACTTTGGTAATTATCTTTCAATACCAAAAAAGTATTTAAACTTTCTCCTTCAAAAGGGTATTTGTAGGTCTCGGTCATCTGATAATAGTTTCTGTAAACGCCATATAAAAAAGGGTCAATTCCTACCTTTTTAGCACCTATACTTTTTAAATAATCAAAACTTAATTTAGAATCTATTTGCTGAGAATAATCAAAAGAACGATTCAAATTTATAGTAGTTATAAAATGAATAAAAAATAGAGCGCTACAAGCATAAAGCAAAATAGCCTTTATCTTTTTTTTGGTGATGATAGAACTTATAAAACCAATAATCACTAAAGCTATTAAAGGATAAAATAGTAAGGTTGTTCGGTAAGTAGGATACAATACATCAAAACTCCATTTATTAATGAATAATAAAACCATAATGATTAATAAAATACTGCTTGATAAGCTGTACCAAACTAGTTTATGTTTTTTGAAAGTATAAACACCATATACAGAAAGAACTACTAAGCAAGTAAATAAAATATAAGCGCAAACATCCATCGTGTCAGCGCTAGGATTAATCGCATCGTACAACAATGTATCAATGTACCCTGTAAATATAGAGGTTACCAAAGTATCTCCGCCGTAGTCGCCAATATCGTTTGAGCACAGTGTAATAAATTTTAAAGCTCTTAATACTAACCAGGTAATTCCTAAAGTATATACACCCTCAATATAAAATAATTTTTGTTTAAAGAACTCAAATCCTTTTTTTAAGTGATACCTCCAAAAATACAACATACAAAATGCAGCAAAAAAATAAAAGAAATTAAAATTGGCAATGGCTGCCATACCTGCAAAAAATAAAGACAGTGTTGCCATCTTTCTTTTGTCATTTTTAATAGCAATGCAAATACATAATATAGCTAAACTCTCAAACATTAAGCCTGTTGCATAACCACGAGCTAAACTTAAATAATCAATTAAAAATGGATTTAATAAAGCCAATGCAAATGCAAAAAACTTTGTTGGCATATCTTTTAGGGATTTAATCCAAAAATAAGCACTCGTTAAAAAAACTCCTGACGAAAATACCGTAAACCATCGTAACTGACTGGCTTTTTCCAAACCCAACAATACAGCGCCCTTAATGGCTAAAAAATTAAACCAATGTGTATTGCCCGTACATAAAGTTTCTACATACCAAAAGTGTTTTACATTATAAAAAGAATAAGCTTCATCATGCGTCATTACCAAACTCACTGCTCTTACCGCCACATAACACATCACAGCATATATCAAACAAAAGAAGATGATATTGGAGATGAAACGTGTTTTGATGTTTTGCATAAATTTAAATATACAAAAAAATTAAGGATGAATAACTTTTACAACAAGAGCCTTACTGTCCTCAAAAAAATAAACGCCTTTCAATCGAACTGGATTTCGTTTATAATAACTTAGGTCATATGGAGGAAACAGTAACAAATAATCAAAATCATTTAATTTATTTTCCTTTACCCAACGTTTATTATAATGGTATCTGATTAATGATTCCCCATAAAACTGGTTATCAATGACATGATAATACTTTAAATACACAAAATATAATTCAATTTGTAGCCCCACTTTTTTGGCATCAATGCTTTTTAAATAATCAAAATAGCGTTTGGTTTTCATACAGTAGTCGTGGTCGTAACCTGAAACCAGATTTATATTGATAATAAAATTTAGTACTAAAAACAAACTAACGATATACATCAAATAGGTTTTGATAACACTGGTTTTATAAATATGACTTACAAATCCAGTCAATACTACTATCATTAAAGGGTAAAGGAATAAACTAATTCGTTCTACTGGATACAATACATGAAAGCACCAATTATTAATTACCATTAGCAATAAAACAATCATTACTATAAAACTTGTAAATACATATAATTTATTACCATGCTCTTTTGTTTTTATAATACCAAAAATAGAAGCTGCAAAAACACTTAAACATAATAAGCAAGATAACAGCCATTTAAGTGTATGATGTAGACTTATATTATGGTAAAGAAGCGTATCTATAAAACTTCCAAAAATAGATGACACCAATTCCTCTCCTCCAAACTCAGCAATATCATTGGAACATACTTTAATAAATAGTAAAGCTCTTAATACAAAAGCGATCATTCCTAAAGCATAGATGGCATCTCTATAAAAACGTATCTGTTTTAAAATTTGCAATCCTTTTGTGAAATAAAAATAATAAAAGTAACAGAGGCAATACGCTACAAAAAAATAAAAGAAACTATAATTGGCAATAGCACTAAAGCCAGCAAATATTAATGAATATAACGCCAATCTTTGATGATCGCTATCCTTAAAAGATTGATTGATAAAGTATAAACTCAAAGCTAAAAAACATAATCCAGTAGAATAGCCACGAGCCAATGTCATGTATTCCAGTAAAAAAGGATTGAAAACAATAAACGAAAACACAAATAGCCTTACATAAAAATGTTCAAACGTTTTTATCCAACTATACACTATATATAAAAATGTAATACCCGATAATACACTTAGCCAACGTAATTGCCAAGCTTTTTCAAAGCCTAACAGCAACGCCATTTTTATGGCACCAAAATTAAACCAATGCGTATTTCCAGAACACAGCGTTTCTACCCACCAAAACTTTTTAACATTATAATAAGACCAAGCCTCGTCATCAGTAATATCAATATAGTAGGCTCTAAGCAATAAATAAATTGACATGAGTATCCACCCTAAAAAAAACAAAGAATTGTATTTGTTTTTATGTCGTGGCGTTTGCATCAACTAAATATACAAACAAATACAAAACAAAAAAGGCTTCTCGAAGCCTTTTTTGTTTCTATTTATTCCTTAATCAACTTCTTACAAAGCTCTTGATTATTGTATCGAATCTTAACCCAATACATACCACGGCTTAAATTAAGAGAAGAGGCATCTATTGTTTTAGTATAAATCCCTTCGCTTTCTTTTGATTGATATGAAATTATTTCTCTACCCGCTGCATCAATTAATGTCATATTAATTTCGCTATCGTTTTGTAAATCTAATGATACCACAAAATTTGTATTGAACGGATTTGGATAAATGCTTACCAAATTACTTTCCGTTAATTCTTTAACGCCTGTTGGAATAGTTACGGTTTGTCCGTTAGTACTAATCACATTACTAAATAACCCTGCACCATTTTCTGATTTTACATTAAAGTAATACGTTGTTCCTGTAGTTAATACTAAGTTTTTAGCAGTTACCGCTGTATCCGCCCAATTACTTGTCCATGTTAATGTATTAACAGCTCCGGGGCTTGTTCCAATTGAATACCAGTATTGTTCAATGGCAGAATTAGGGTCAGAAGATGAAGACCAATTGGCAGATAAAGAATCGCTTGTAACAACTATATTAATGTCATTTGTTTTTCCATCATTAATAGTTGTAATATTTGAAGGATTAGTCCAATCAATATTCAAATCATGATAATCAATAGAAGATAAATTACCCGCTACATCATTTACAATTGATTTTACTTTTGCTGCAAAAGTTGTTGGATTAATATTTTGGTAACGAATATCATTGGCATTTCCTGCACCCACAGATACACTCACAGAAGCAGTTGGACGAGAACGATAAATTTTAATCTCATCTAAACTCCATTTACAGTTTCCACTTCTAAATGACACGTGACTTCCGCTGGCTAATGGCGAAGGATCTGTCCATGAAGCGATTAATGAATTGTCTTTATACACATCCATCTTTCCTGAAATACGGTCATAAATAACTTTAAAATCATACCACTGCCCAGCTACTAAATTAACAGCTGCTGTATAAGTTGGAGAACCAAATGTATTAACACCTCCCGAATAAGATGTTTTATATAATTGTACTGCTTGATTATCTAATCTAAACCACACAAAATAACTGTTACCACGATTCACACTATCTGGCGCATCAGAAAAGAAATGTAAACCTGCCCTACGGTTAGTTCCCGCTCCTTCAATTTTCCCTTTAAAATTATATAAATAACGGTTAGATAAGGTTTGTGTTAAAGCTGCATAAATATTAGTATTGGCTGCTGCTGTACTAACTTCATCTGTTTGTTCTAAAGCATTGGTATTAATTCCCCATGTTCCCACTTTTTGTGTCCACTCTGGGTGAATAGCTACATCAAAGTTATCTGATAAAAATCCGTGCGTGTAATTTCCTCTCCATTCTGAGCCATTATAATCAATGACTTGATAATAACTTTTTTCTAAACCAGAACCGCCTGCGTTATCCGCATCAGTAAATGTTGCTGTAAAATTTGCTGTTTTCCATGCGCCAACTGAACTAATAGCTGTTGTAGGAACAGTAACGTCAGCTGTAGTTGTAGGTGTTCCTACTCCATTAGTTGTATACGTTGCCGCCCAACCTGCTAATGTTGTAGCACAATCTGAACGGAATTCCACTAATAAACTAGACCCCGTTGAGTTGATATTTCCTGGAGAAACAGTATTCGTATATTTTCCAATTAGAGGCGAATTAACTGTAGCTCCATCATAAATAAATAGATAGTCGTAATTGTTTTCCAAACTAAATGCAGTAAAGTTCATACTAACCGATGTTGCTCCAGCGGGTTGAAACAACCATAATTTACGTTCGTCGTTTGCATAATTTGCAGCGGCCAAACCACTGTCGTAAAAAGTACCGCTTGTTGCTGTTACCGTAGTTACAACTGGTGTGTTATTAATGAGTTTATAAAACCTTTCCCAATCCCAAATCGGACCTGGGTCACTATGTGTTTGATTCGGAAACATCTGATGTCCTTTTATCTTCACACAGGTACCTTGCTGGCATTGTTGTGTAGTGCCGCTGCAACCCGGGCCAAAATAACAACGCAAAGGGTTAATAGCATTACTGGTACACATATCTCTTGTTAAGTTAGCCGTTGACTGATACATGGCAGTTGTAAACCAAGATGCATTATTTATATAACCTTCATGTTCAGTACCAACTGTATATGGATTTTCAGAACCGATATGCCAAGCTTTATTGCTTTCTAAAACCATTTGAGTACACTGTCCATCCGAACTTCTGATAACATAGTGAGCTGATGCTGATGCACTGCAGTTTTTAAACCATGAAATACATCCTGCATAAGATCCCTGAACAAAATGTATTGCCACCATGCTAATTGCTGTGCCTGCTCTTGAACTATAGTTACAAGTTGTAAAATCTGATAATGCTGGTCCATAATCTACAGATGTAACTGCATTAACTCCCGACGATTTATAAGCTGCGCCTGAATTATTTGTAATAGATATTGGATCAATAATTACGGAAGAAGAACTTAATACTTCATAATTGGCACCAAAAACGTCTTGCATGTTAATTAGATAATCAGGAAAACCATAAAAATCCTGGGACTCGCCGTTTGACATAAACCAATATAATTGATATAAATGAGCGTTCATTGCGAAATCATTTTGCAAATCATTGTTTAGTGGCAATTCGCTTAAGGCAACAAAAATAGGCAAGTAAGCTTTTAAATCATTTCCCGAAATTGACAATTGATTTTGTAAAACAGAAAATGCTTTTGCGTATGCTAAAATACTTTTTTCAGGATCTGATTTTATATCACCAACACTGTAACCTGATAGCTGAGACACATACAGTAAATTATTTCTAAAATAATTTTGTCCATTTTCAATTAAACCCATTACTCCATAAGCTGTTGGATAACCAATACAACTTGATTCTTGAGTATTACCTCCTAAATGCGCAAAACGACTTTGTGAAAACGCAACCGATTCTAAAACTCCTTTTGGAATAGAAGGGTTTAAGCTATAAGCCTTTCGAAATGCTACGTCATAAGGATTAGTGATTAAAAGTTCTCCAATAGAATTAGAGAAAGATTGTAAAGAAAAAATAGAAGCGATAATAAGTAGTAGTTTTTTCATAGTACTGTTTTAGTTTCTTTAAATCTATGAAAAAACAGATACACTAAAAAGTTAAAATTTCTCTAAACAGTTTTAGAAATTCGTGTTTTTTGAAATAAATTATAAAATAGAGTACTTACCCCTCAAATTTAAACCAGTTTTGTTGGTTTCACATTTAAATTAAGGCTAAAAAATTCTCAGACTATTGTGATATCTACGAATAATAAAAATATGCTAATTATACTCCAACATCTTTTTGTAAACGCCATCAACCTTATCCTTTAAGACTTTAGTTTCACCCTGTTCAACAATTTCACCATTATCCATTACAATAATGCGGTTAGCATGGTGAATGGTTGACAAACGATGGGCAATAATAATGGAGGTTCTATTTTTGGCTAACTCTAATGAAGCTACTTGTATTAATTTTTCGGTTTCTAAATCAATAGAAGATGTGGCTTCGTCTAATACAAAAATGGGAGGATTATAGACATAAGCTCTCACAAATGCTACTAATTGTCGCTGACCAGCAGATAACATCGCGCCACGTTCTTTTACATTGTAATGATAGCCGCCTGGTAATCCTGCAATAAATTCGTGAATACCAATTCGTTTAGCAGCAGCTACAACTTGCTCTTCTGTAATTTCAGGATTATGAAGGGTAATATTATTTAAAATACTGTCGCTAAATAAAAATACATCTTGCAGTACAACGCCCACAGATTCACGTAATTCATTTAATTGATAATCATGAACATTCACATCATCAATTAAAATTTGTCCTTTGTTAATTTCGTAGAATCTACTTAGCAAATTAATAATACTTGATTTTCCTGCTCCCGTAGCGCCAATAATAGCAACCGTTTCGCCTTGATGAATAGTAAATGAAATTCCTTTAATGACATAGTTATCCTCTTTATATGCAAACCACACATTTTTAAATTCTACTTTACCTTTCATGTTTTTGGCAGACACTGTTCCTGTTTCTGAAATAATTTCGTTAGTGTCAATTACTTTAAATACACGCTCAGACGCTACTATTCCCATTTGCAAAGTGTTCAATCTATCGGCTAACATTCTAATAGGACGAAATACCATATTAATCAACATGATAAAAAAAGTAATATCTCCTAATTGAATATTATAAGTGTTAGCTTTTAAGCCAGCAAACCACATAAATAAAGCAATAGACATAGCCGATAAAATTTCGACAACTGGAAAAAAAACAGAGTAGTACCAAATAGATCGGATATTAGCTACTTTATGTTTTTCGTTTATTTCCTTAAATTTTTCGTACTCTATTTTTTCTCTATTAAATAATTGAACAATACGCATACCTGTTATATGCTCGTTAGTAAACGTGTTTAATGAAGCAACAGCGTTTCGCACTTCGGTAAATGTTTTTTTAACTCCGTTTTTAAATAAGTTAGTTGCAATTAATAATAATGGTAAGGTGCTTAAAGCTACTAAAGCCAACATCCAATTAGTATATAGCATCACTGATACAAAAATAATAATCGTTAATATGTCACCACAAATTACAATAAAGCCTTGCGAAAACACATCACTCAAACTTTCAATATCCGAAATAGCCCTGGTAACCAACATGCCAACAGGTGTATTATCAAAATAGGTGTTTTTCAATTTTAAGATGTGACGATATACTTGCAAACGTAAATCCTTCACAATATTTTGTCCCAATAAATTAGTCACATAAATATTAGTGAATTGTAACATGGCTTCTATCAATAAAATACCTAATAGCAATAAACCCATGTGATTTAAAAAATCTATTTTATTAGGAGCAGATAAAAAGCCTTTATCATTTTCATTAACTATAGCAATGGTATTTAATGTTTTTTTAATTAATAAAGGACGAACGATCGTTAAAGACGATAACGTTAAAGTTAAAATAATAGCTGCTGCAAACAGTTTTTTATAAGGCTTACTGTAAGACAGAATTCGTTTTAAAAGCTCAAAACTGAATTTAGATTTAGATTCTGTTTTAGCCATTAAAAATAGATTTTGGGTATTGTATGTCGGTTAAATACAAAGCATGCCCGGATACCGACATGCCAGCACCTGAACGATTGTTATTATTGACGATTGTTTTAAATTCTTCCAAAGTTATTTTGCCTTTACCTACTTCTAATAATGTTCCTACGATAGCACGCACCATGTTTTGCAGAAATCGATTAGCTGTTATTTTAAAAACAAATTGCGTATCATTTAGTTTAGTCCATTTAGCAAAAGTAACGTTACAATTATTAGTTTTAGTTTGCGTATTGACTTTACTAAAACTGGTGAAATCAGTTACAGTTAATAAGTAAGCAGCCGCTTCGTTCATCGCTTCAAAATTTAAATCGCCGTAAAACAATAACGAACTAGAAGTTAAAAATGGATCTTTATAGGAATGTAATAAATATTCGTAGCTTCTAAACTCTGCATCAAAACGAGCACTTGCCTCGTCTTTTACCGAATATATTTTTTTAATAGCTATTTCGTAAGGCAATACTTTATTTAATTTATAAATATAGTTGGCGTCTGTTAAATGCAACTCTGTTTTTGTAGAATCGAAATGGGCGTAATAATCTTTAGCATGCACTCCTGTATCTGTTCTTCCGCAACCAACTACTTCAATTGTCTCTGATAAAATCATAGATAATTTTTCCTGCAAAACTTGCTGTATGGTATGAGGCGTATTTTCCTGAATTTGCCAACCGTTAAAGTTGGTTCCATTATAAGCTAACTGAATAAAATAGCGAGGCATTGTGCAAAGATAACATTTGTACTTGTAATTATATAAAAAACAAAGCAGAAACCTCTCAGATTCTGCTTTGCCAAATATTACATAATAAAGTGCTATTTACCGACTTTCGGAGCTGTGAACACAGGTCTGAAGCCAATTAAAGGTGATGCTTTGGTTTCATTTTTATATTCATCATCTGCATCTATTTGCAAATAGTAATCGCAGCTAAACCAACTCCCGCCTTTTGTTTCAGGTAGCTTTGTTTTATGATTGATGATCATTTCAGAAGCATTACCAGCCATAGCATATAATCCATACGCGTTGGGGTTATATCCTTTTGTGTAAGATGTATGAAATGCTCCATCAGCAACAAATCCAGGGTTCTCTTCTTTGTCTTTTAAACCTGTAATTTCTTTTTTAGGAATATATAAATTCATGATAGTGTCATATCTACACTGTTCTAAAGAATAACACATATAATTCATTTCATATTTTCCTTTACTATCTCTTAAAAATTCGTTCCCATTGGCATATTTTGCATAATTCTTTTTATTACTTGCTGCCATAGTCCACTCATATTCATCCGGAATACGAATATCATTTATTAATGGCTTATTACTTTCTGATAAAATTTTATTGGTTTCAGTAGTTAACCACTCGCAATATAATTGAGCTCCTTTACGGGAAATATTTACCACAGGGTAATCATCGTAAGCAGGATGCCAAAAATACATATTGGTCATTGGTTCATTATAACTATAGGGAAATTTAGTGATCCATGCTTGCTGATTAGGTTTTGCAAGTAAATAATCATCGTTTCTTTTTTGAATTAATAAATCAGATAAAAAGGTTTTGTACTCTAAATTGGTTACCTCTGTTGTTTCTATATAAAAAGATTGAACAGAAATCGTTTCTTGTTTATAAGTACATGAACCCATAGGGATTTGAACATACTTATCTTTATTAGATTTCACTAAAGCATCAATCATTTTTTTCTTTTCTTTTGTGGCTGAAACAATTTCGGAAGATGTTAAAGTTGATAATCCTGTTGCAGGATCTTCTTTTTCAATAGACCCAAACATCCAATTAGGTACTACTCTGAAAATAGGTCGGAAACCTGTCATTGGATTAGCTTTTATAACATCGTTTAATTCTTCTTTGTTAAATAATTTACATTGTTCGAAGTCGCTGTTCCAACTACCACCTTTGGTAATAGGAATTTTTGTCCCATTTGTATAAACGATTTCAGCCACATTTCCCACCATACAATAAGCTCCGTTATCGTTTGGATTATAAGAATCTACTTTGGCAGTCATCATTGAATCACCCAACATAAATTCAGCAGAAGCATAAGCATCCTTATTCTTAGGAACACATCTCATGCTCTTCCGTAATTTCTCTGATTGCTTTTGAATGCAAAAGTTTGCCAGATGACAACCAACTTTATTTTGAATAGAATCACTGGGCCATGGATAAACCGGAGTAACTCCTTTATGTCTTGCAGCTTTTATCCATTCGTTTTCATAAGGAAGTCTGACCTCAATTTTTCCAGTACTAATATCTGCAATAGTACTTAACCATTTACAATACAACTCAGCACCTTCCGGAGTTATATTTACTACGGGATAACTATTGTATTTCTTATCAGAAAAATAATTATCCTTCATGTCTTTTGCTTTGGCATGGCCAGGTGCCTTTAACCACAAATACTGATGAGGCTTGGCTTTTATGAATTCTTCTTTTCTTCCGCTAATTAGCAAATCGAACAGAAAGGTACGATACTCCAGATTTGTTACTTCTGTTCTTGCTATATGAAACATATAAGTTGTATCACTAATTTTACCATACACAAATTTATTTTGTTTGCTGTCACCAATAATAGGATACCAACTTTTAGGTTTTACCAACATCATAGCCATAACCTCTTTCTGGCGCTTGGTTTCTTTTATTTCTTTTTCAGTAAGCTTTGGAAATATATAACTTGTATCTTCTACTTTCTGTCTTTTTTCATCTGCCAAATAAATTGCAGCAGAAGTTTGCTGTTTATGTGGTTCATTAATAGTCGGTACTTGTTTTAGGTTTTTTTCAGAAACTGGAGTTGCTATTTCCTGTTTCACTTCACTACTATTAGTTGTGCTAACAGTTACAGTTTCCTGTTTTGCAACTTCTGCAGTTTGTTCCTGATTTGATGCGCTAGTTGTCGCAAACGTGTTTTTAATTGGTTGAGTAATATCGTTTTTGAAATAATTTAAATAGATGAATACAGAAGTTGCAATAAGGATAATAATACTTACTAATTTTGCAAAAAAGGCTTTATTGATAAATGTTGCACCCACGTTAGGTGTGTGCAATATTTGATTTGAAATTGTTTCCATAAGTTCTTCGTTTTTAGGATTATTAAAATCTAAATTTAAAAAGGCTTGACCCAGCAGGTTATCGAGCTCTTTTTCAGAAACCTTATGCTTATTATTAGTTGACATGTTGTGGTATTTTAATTTTCTCTAATTGGGCATTTACATTATCCATTAGTTGTTTCTTCAATCGGCCGTAATAGACTTTTAATTGGTTCTCAGGCTTTTTAACGAATTCTGAGATTTTACTGTAAGGCATATCTTGGGCACGCATTAATAATAATATTCGTTGCCAGTCTTCCAGTTTATCTAATTCTTGTTGTAATATTTTTAAGTGAATACTTTCTGTCGTTTGTTGTTCTGACTCATCCCTTGAATAATGTTCGGTTAATTCAATTTCTTGATGATTATGCTCAAACGATTTATTATCCCTTAAAAAATTACGTAAATAGTTAATATGCGTTTTAAAAATAAAACCCGTGAATTTGTATTCATTTTCAAATTCTCGTTCAGCTGCAACGTCGGCTATTTTATAGAGTGTTTTGTACACAACACTCCACGCATCATCCTTATCTGGCAAATAGGTTTTGATTGTATATGCTAATAGCTTTTTAGCATACCTTTCATAAAGCCACTTAACAAACTCGTCTTTATTATTAACTATTTTACTTAATGTTTCCGAACTGAAACTCATAATAACCTGCTTACAATATATAACACATTATGGTAACAGATTTAAAAAATTACCTAAATTTTTAATAATATTTCGTCCCTATGGGACTAGAATAATTTTGTCTTTATGTATTCTACAGATATTTTGTCCCTACGGGACAATTCTATTTTGGACCGAACGTGTTAAATGTTTTTTTTATTCTCTCGAAATGATCTTAATTATTATATTGGCATTCATGGATAGAAATGTAGGTTTCATAATCAATGATTAATTTTTATTACACCTGTCTCGTAGGGACAAAATATCGGTAGCCAAGAATGTGAAGAATTGATCAAAGTCCCGTAGGGACGAAATATTAAATCATTAAACATTGCAATGAATCTAATAAAAATGAATCTCCAAATACAACAGGTTTTTAGGCTTTTTGAAAGAATCTCCAAGCTTTATCCGCTTATTTTTTCGCCAAAATAGGCGGTGTTTTGAAACGCCGTTATGCATAATATAATCTTCTATATCAGATTTTATAGATTTAGTTGTATAGCCATCAACCGCATAAAAATCCGTTAACGATATTTCAGAAATGTGCATAGTTCCTGTCCGTTTAATAAAGGCCTTAATAAATAGCTTATGTTTATTCAATACACTATCTGTTAAGTCTTGATAGTTAATTCTAATAACCGTATCTAAAACGGTAAACGAGCCAGATAGTTCTTCAGCAATAACAGAATCAATAATAGCACTATCCCTTGCCGTTATTGATGGTTTCTTAGGATCATAACTTTTAGAATAAGAAGCTTGTTTCTTTTTGCTTTTAGAAGTCGTTAATGACATTTTTAGTTTTCGTTTTTTACCGCCTAATGCAATTTGCATTTTCTTTTTTAGTGGTTTCATATCAAACTGTCCTTTTACGCAATCCGGAACAAAACATATAAAAGGAAATTCATGATGTATAGCGCAAGAGCTAAACATACAAATAAGTAGTATGTAAAAAATGATTTTCAAAAATTTATAGACTTAGCCCTAAATAGTATAACACATGTAGGTAACAAAACTTATAACTTCAAAATGTCTGGTTTATTACTGATAATGCCATCAACGCCTCTTTTTGCCATTTTTCTAGCCACTCGAGGTTTATTTACTGTCCAAACATAGACAGTCTTGTTGAGTTTGTGTAATTTTTTGATTAAACGTTTACTGCAAAATTTATAATACACATTCACGCCTTGCCAATTATTGTAATCATCTTTATTAAAATGCTTATCAAAATTAAAACTCACTAAAGGCAATTTAAACACAATTAATTTTTGGAGATTGATATTACTATCTCTTTTGGCAATATTAATTAATGCTTCCTTATCAAAAGAATGAATCGTATAAATCCAGCTTTGCGCATTGTATTTAGCAATTAAATCAACAATATGTTTTTCGATATTTGGATAATAGGAGTTTCCTTTTTTTAATTCTATTAATAATTTACATCGACCGTTGATAGCAATGATGGCCTCTTCTAAGGTTGGGGGATGTTCTGTAAGAACAGTTTTTTGTTGTTTGATTGATAATTGTTTGAATTTGTCGTAATTCAAATCTTTAATTACGCCTTTACCATTCGTAGTTCTATCAACAGATAAATCGTGCATAATAACTACAACGCTATCTTTTGTTTGATGAACATCTGTTTCAATAATCAATGCCTCCATTTCAATTGCTTTTTCAAAAGATGAAATCGTATTTTCGGGAGCATAAGCACTTGCGCCACGGTGTGCGATGATAATGGGATTTTGAGCTATATTTTTTAAGCAAAAAAACAGAAGTATGTATAAAATCTTACTTCTTTCCATAATTTATTTTTCTGTTTAACCTGTGCTTATAATCTTTTGGTTTGAAAATATATTTTCTGCGCAGTAGCCGTTCATAAAATTTAATTCCAACAATACGTCTTACAACAGTATCCTTATCTATACAGTTAAAACAGCGTCTTCTATAATTGATCTGCTGCTCCGTTCCTGAAGCGTAATAAATTGTATCCAGGTTTTTACTATTTACAGCTATGATTGAAACATTTGGAAGATAGGATGGGCAAGTAACTCTAAATTTCACTTTTTTAACTGGAGTATCTACTTTTTTATAGGCAAACATCTGTCCCATATCATAAAATGCCCCAACCATTTTATACCCATTTTTACTCACATATTTTACTTTTTTTAATTTCCCGTAGTCTTTAAATTTTCCGTGAAAACCAGCACAACCAGACCTCCATGGACAATATGTAATAATATCGATATACCAGCAATTATCCTTATGCTTTGTTAACCTAACTGTTTGTCCTTTAAATTTTTTACAATACGCTTTAATTTCTTTGGCAGATTCTCTGGCTACATCATTAGGCACTTTAACGCTTAAAGTTACTTGATTAGATAAACATTTATTACTATCAGCCCACGTAAAATTTACTTCATCAAATCTGTAAAATAAGTCATTCGAATTGTTTGGCGGTAAATTTTCAAACAAGGAGAACAAGTTATTTTTTCGATTATAAATTAAATTAGATTTAATAAGCTTATAATCATCTTTATTAATTAGTAAAATAGTACTATCCTCAAACACGATGGCTGTATCATTATTTACTTGTGGTTTAATAGCAGGCATGACAGTACGCACTATTTTAGTTTTATAATATACAAGTGTCACTTCAACTCGTCTATTTTTAGCTCTGCCTTGTTCTGTTTTATTATCAGTTATAGGATAAGCTTCGCCCAATCCCGTCACAATATCAAATTTTCTGTCACCATTCTTACGGATAGTATAATACACATAATTAGCTCGCTTTGCAGATAACTCCAAATTATGTTTTTTTGACCCCTTATTATCGGTGTGCCCAAAAACAACAACTTGCGAAAACGTAATATGTATTGTGGTATCATTAAAATGAATGGCTTCGTAAATCGAATCCAATTGTTGGTTCAAATTTTCTTCGACTTCTATTTCATTTTCTGAACAGTGTAAAATAAACCCAACGGTGTCCATCTTCAGTTGTCCAAAAAAATTAATGGAAAACAAGCAAAAAGAAATTAATATTTTGATTTTCGTAATCAATCCTTAACCAATTCTAAATTTTCAATATTAACCGTCATTTTTAAAATACCGAAAGTGATATTTACTTTCTCATCTTTCACTTCGTTCACAACACCAACTTCAGTACTGTTCAAAATTTTGACTTTGCTCCCTACTTTTAATAATGGTTTTAAACGCGCTACTTTCTTCTCTACAAAATCATCACGCTTGTTTTGTTTAGCAAGTTCCTTGCGTTTATTAGTTTCGGCAGTAATGCCATCAATAAAACGTTTAATTACTACTTTACGATCTTCATTCTTATTCCAATCATCCAACAAGCGTAAATACTTTTGTCCGAAATCTGCTAAGCGAGCCAACTCAATTTTTCGCTCACGTTCACGTTCTATTTTTTCTTGTAAATTTATATGAAGTATGTCATACTTTTCTTTCGTTATTTTGCTGACGAACTCTTGATGTTCTAATCTATCTGTAGCTTCAACTAATTTCGTTTTTTGCTGCTGAATTTCAGCTAACAATACATTTAAATCTACTTTATCGGTATCAATTTTTTGTTTAGCTCTTTCAATTAAATCTTTCGGAAACCCTACTCTTTCAGCTACTTCAAAGGTGTAACTACTTCCAGGCTCACCAACGGTTAAAATATATTTTGGATCTAAAGTTTCTAAATCAAACAACATACTTCCGTTTGATACGCCACTTAATTTATTAGCCAATAATTTTACATTTGAGTAATGCGTGGTAATCACCCCAAAAGTTTTTGATTTCACTAATTCTTCCAAAACAACTTCTGCCATCGCACCACCTAGTTCTGGGTCTGTGCCGCTTCCAAATTCATCCATCAACACTAAGGTTTGCGAATTGACTTGTTCTAAAATAGCAATCATATTTTTTAAACGTGCGCTGTATGTACTTAATTCATGCTCTATACTTTGTGTATCTCCAAAATCAATTAAAATATGTTTAAAGAAACTCATGACTGAATTTTCGGCAACAGAAACCAACAAACCGCTTTGTAGCATTGTTTGTAATAAGCCTACTGTTTTTAAAGTAATGGATTTTCCGCCAGCATTTGGCCCCGAGATCACTACTAAATGACTCTCATCATTCAAATGAATATTTAATGGGACAGTCGTTTTTTTCAATTCTTTATTTTGTAAAAACAAAGAGGGATGATAGGCTTTATTTAATTTTAACTCCGATTTAAGAGAAATAACAGGCAAACTAGCATTAATTTGTAGTGCAAATTTTGCCTTTGCTTTTAAAAAATCTAATTCAATTAATAAATCATTGTATTGTTTTAATTGAAAAGAAAAAGGTCTTAATGTATCTGTCAGCTCTCTTAAAATCCGATTAATTTCTCTGCGTTCATCAATCTCTAACTCAGATACATCATTATTAATGTTAATAGTAGCGCCTGGTTCAATAAAAATAGTTTTCCCTGTTTCACTTTTATTATGCACAAAACCACTTACTTCCGATTTGTATTCAACTAATACCGCAAGTGTTCTTCTTCCATTAAAAAAACTTTCCTCGTTATCTCTGATAAAGCCAAGTTTACGCAATTCATTTACTTGTCTATCAAATTTAATATCACTTTCTCGTCTTTTTTCAGACAGTTCCTTTCTTATTTTTTGTAACTCTTTTGACGCCGAATTTTTAACCGTTGCATCAAAATCAATAATCTTATCAATCTCAGCAACAATTACTTTGTTATCGTCTAATTTATCTGCTAATTGAGTTAAATGCGGCAAATCTAGTTTTCTATTTTTTAAAAAACGAATGGCAGTATTACTAATTTCAGTACCATCTTTTACTAACAAAAACTGCTCTTCCGTTAACATACTTCCCTCTAAACCTAGCAGAGAAGCTTCTTTTCTGAAATCTTCAAATTGTATATCTGGAAAAAAGGAATCGCTACTTAAAGTTACTTTTAATTCAGATACGCGATTTAATTCTAGTGTTAAGTTTGCGTTATCTTCAAAAACAGAAATTTGGGAGGCTTTTTGTTTAGCACCATTACTGTAACAAAACTCAGTAACGTATTTTTTAATTTTATAAAACTCTAATAATTCGAGGGCTTCAGATTCTATAATTTTCATTTTCAGCATTAAATTTAAACTTTTTATTCAATAAAAAAACTGTTAGAATGTTTTGTAAACTAAAATTTTACTTTATTTTTGATAGGTTAAATAAAACTAATTTTAAACCACATAGAAACATAGAAAAACATGACCAAAAAGTAGAAGATAGAAAATAGATTTTTACACATAGTTTATTCTATGTTAAAGCAAAGCTTTCTATATCCTACTTAAACAAAGTCAAAAACTATGTGTCTATGTGGTTCAATTTTTAAAACATAAACTAAAAGAACCCAAAAGAAAGGTCATTACAACATGAAAAATGTAATTATTACAAAACTGGAAGAAATGCTTCAGCAACCTGAAGCTAGTGCTGTTGCTCACCAAATGCGCACTCTGCAAAAAGAGTATCAAAAATTGTGGACAGCCGAATTTGAAACTGCTAAACAAACGTTTGTTGATGAAGGCGGCAAAGCAAAAGAATTTGAATATGCCAAATCGCCCGAAGACACCAAGATTTCGGAGCTGATTGACAAAATCGAAAAAAAGAAAAAAGAAGAAGACGCCAAATTAGCTGTTGAACAAGCTAAAAATTTAGTGGTTCGTAACGAGATTATTGCTAAAATAAACGACTTAAGTCAGGTGAGCGATAACATTGGTGCTGCTATTAAAAAATTAGTTGAGTTACAAGGTCAGTGGAAAGCTACTGGCGCCGTATCTCCTCATAAATACAAAGAAAATCAAGCAGACTACAGTAAAGCCATTGAAGAATTTAATTACAAATTAAGTTTATCAAAACAATTACAAGAGCATGATTTAAAACGTAACTACGAATTAAAAACGGAGTTATTAGAAAAAATAAAAGGTATTAAAGATCAAACAAATATTAAGGAAGCTGAACGCTTAATTAAAATTTACCGTAACGATTGGGAAGAAATTGGGCCTGTACCTAATGATAAGTGGGATGAGTTGAAAGGTACTTTTAGAGGGGCTTTAGAAGAAGCCTATTCTAAATTAAAAGCGCATTATAATTCTGTTGAAGAAGAAAAAGAAGCGAATTTAAATAGCAAAAAAGAGTTGCTTGAAAAAATTAAAGCTATCATCACAAAATCGGAAACAGCAAGCGGACAAGTTTGGAATAATTTAACCAATGAGTTAGTTGCTTTACAAGCCGAATGGAAAGGTGTTGGACGTGCTAATGCAAAAGAGAATGATAAAGCTTGGGCAGAATTTAGAGAATTATGTGATTCGTTTTTTGAGAAGAAAAAAGCATTTTTTAGTGTGGTACACGAAAAAATGGGAGTGATTAAAACTCAAAAACAAGAATTAATTGCAAAAGCCAATACTTTAAAAGAAAGCACCGACTGGCAAAAAACAGGTTTATTGTTAATTAAATTACAAGATGCTTGGAAAAAAGTGCCTCACGCTGGCGGAGATGAAACAAAATTATTTAATCAGTTTCGTGCGGCATGTAACCACTTTTTTGATGCTAAGAAAGCACACTTTGGTGCCGTTGATGCAAGCTTTGAAACTAACTTAGTGGCTAAAGAAGAATTACTAAAATCACTAACCGAGTTTAATTTATCTGAAGATTTAGCGGCTAACCACGCTGCTTTAAAACAATTTTCGGCTGATTGGAATGCAGCTGGTATGGTGCCAATGAAAGATAAAAAACGTGTGAACGATGCGTTTTATAATCGCTTAGATGAATTGTATGATAAAATGAATGTAAGTGCATCTGAGAAATTTATGATGCAATTTAAAACCAAATTAGAGCGTTTATCAAATGGAGAAAGCCCTGAATTAGCATTAAGAAAAGAAGCGGATTATTTCAAAAAACAAATGGATGAAATCCAGGGACGCATTAAAACGTATGATAACAACTTAGGTTTCTTTAAATCGAGCACAAAAGGTGTAAATCCTTTTATGAAAGAAATAGAAGATAAGATTAACGCAGAGAAACAAAAAATTACCGAATTAAACGAAAAGCGTAAAATGGTAGTGGCAGAGTTGAATAAACTCAAACCTGCTGAAATGGAAGCGAAGTAATTAAGAAGCTATCACGAGAGTGGTAGCTTTTTTTATAATCTTTAATTATCAATAGCTTCCTTGTCGCCTTCATTTCCCATATTGGAAATGTAACGATACCCGCTTGCGAGGGCCTGAGAATAAAATATTTTTAACAGTATAAAATACAGGATTTTTCAATTACCAAAACGAATGAATTAAACAGGCGTCAATAATTTCACGATTAATTATTTAGTGTCGTTTCAATTTTTGAAATGTGTGAATTATGTAACATTTTCCAAAATATTGTGTAACAGTTTAACTGTCTAATACTCCACATTTGTAAAGATTAAAAGCTTAAATACATTAGTATGAAAAATATTTATTTATCGGTGTTGCTGGTATTCTTAATAGTAAATGGAGAATTAATAGCACAAAGTTTTCAGTGGGCCAAACAAGCTGGCGGAACAGGCGATGACTCTGGTAACGCCATTACTGCAGACGCATTAGGAAATATTTATACAGTCGGAAATTTTCAGGGTACTGCCGATTTCGATCCAGGTTTAGATACTTTGGCTTTAACTTCATTGGGAGCCCAAGATGTTTTCGTGTCTAAATTAAATGCAACGGGCAATTTGCTATGGGCAAAAAAAATAGGCGGAACAAATGTTGACTACGGCAATGGAATCACGGTTGATGCTTCGGGCAATATTTATACAATAGGTTGTTTTTTAGAAACCGGCGACTTTGATCCAAGTACAGGCACATTTAATTTAACTTCTGCTGGAAGCTATGATGTTTTTGTTTCCAAATTAAATGCTTCAGGAGATTTTGTTTGGGCTAAACGAATGGGAGGAACGGGAGCGGATGTTGGGACTTCCATAGCTATTGACGCAAACGGATATATCTATATTACTGGAACTTTTCAGGATACAGCGAACTTCAGCTCCGGTAGCACCTACAGTTTAACTTCGGTAGGTAGTGAAGATATTTTTGTTGCAAAATTAGATGTTTCAGGTAATACAATCTGGTTGAAACAAATGGGTGGAATAGCAAATGATTATGTAAGTTCTATTGCTCTTGATGCTTCAGGCGATGTATATACAGCCGGGTATTTTAATGGTACTGCTGATTTTGATCCTGATAACGGAAGTTTCAATTTAACTTCAGTAGGTGGTATTGATGTTTTTATCTCAAAATTAAATAATGCTGGAAATTTTGTATGGGCTAAACAAATGGGAGGTCCACTAATAGATTATGCAAACTCTATTACAATTGATGCCTCTGGTAATGTATATACGACAGGATTATTTAATAATACTGCTGATTTTAATATGGCAACCGGCACCTCAACCCTAACTTCTATTGGAAATGAAGATGCTTTTATTGCAAAATTAAATTCTACAGGCAATTTTATTTGGGCTAAACAAATGGGAGGAACGGATTTCGATGCTGGTAATTCAATAACAACAGATGCATCAGGCAATGTATACACAACCGGTTATTTTGGAGGAACGGCAGACTTCAATCCGAATATAGGAACAGATACATTAACTTCAAATGGAAGCCGCGATGTTTTTATTTCTAAATTAAGTCCATCTGGTAGTTATATCTGGAGCAAACGCATCGGAGGAGCGGGAACTGACCGGGGTAACTCAATAGCCATTGATATTTTTGATAATATATATACTGCCGGAAATTTTGCTGATACAGCTAACTGTGATACAGATGGCAATACATTCAACTTAATTTCTACAGGAGCTCATGACATTTTTATACATAAAATGGGTACAACAGTCACTTCTATCCCAGAAGCAGATAAAGACAACTTACATTTATATCCTAATCCCACATCTGGTGTGGTTATATTTGAGACTTCTGATAAACATAAAGAAATAGTTGTGGAAGTTTATGACCAACTTGGGAACGAAATAATGAGCCGAACCTATAATGAGGTCTTCAAAGGGCAATTTACCATCGACGCTGCACCAGGAATCTATTTTATTACTATTAAAACAATTACTAATGAACCAACTATACTCAAGGTAGTTAAATTGTAGTACTATTTATTATTAATGTGAATTATGATTATAGTTTAATGTGCTGTATAAATAATAAGTCTCTTGAAATTACAATACGTTTTACTTCGCTTGTTCCTTCATAAATTCGAGTAATCTTTGCATCACGCATTAATCGCTCCGCATGGCATTCTTCTAAGTAAGCGTAACCACCATGTATTTGAACTGCTTCATTCGTTACCCGCTTCGTCGCATTTGTAATACTACGCCATAAGCACACACCTGTCAGGTTCTTATAACACGTATTATAAGCATAACAAGTGTTAACGTTAAACAAAACATTCCCAAAGTCACTTTCAAAAGTATACCCTTATTGCATAACGATAGTGCATTACTTACCTTTGTTGTAGATTAAAATTAGAAATCATGAACGTAGAAATTTGGAGTGATGTAATGTGTCCGTTTTGTTATATAGGCAAACGCAAATTTGAAAATGCCTTAGCGCAATTTCCTCACAAAAATAATATCAATATCATCTGGAAAAGTTTTCAGTTAGACCCTACTACTGTAACCGACCCTAATTTAAATACCATTGAACATTTAGCTCACAAAAAAGGCTGGAGTAAAGAACAAGCTGCGCAAACCACGGCGCATGTTACCGACATTGCTAAAAAAGTTGGTTTGGATTTTCATTTCGAAAAAGCAGTAGTTGCTAATTCATTTGATGCGCATCGTTTATCGCACTTAGCTAAAAAACATGGTAAACAAAACGACTTAGAAGAAAAATTATTCTTAGCGTATTTCACCGAAGGCAAAAATACTGCCGACCACTCTACTCTATTGCAAATTGCTAAAAAAATTGGTTTGGATGAAAAAGAAACTACAGAGGTTTTAAATAGTAATACTTATTCAGCAGAAGTAGAGCAAGATATTATAGAAGCTCAACAAGTTGGAGTGCGTGGCGTTCCGTTTTTTGTGATTGATAGAAAATATGCAGTTTCGGGCGCACAAGAATCAGAGACTTTTTTAGGCGCATTAACCAAAGCTTACGAAGAACACTCGCCGGTTTTAGAATCATTAAATGCTAATGATAGTAATGCTTGCGGACCAGATGGTTGTGAGGTTTAATTAAACGTCATCGCGAGGCACGAAGCGATCTCTTATACAGTAGCAAGAAAATCGTATGAGATTGCTTTCACGCATATGCGTGATTCCTTATTCGCAATAACGTACAATAAAAAATCCCTCACAAATTAATGTGAGGGATTTTTTATTTTAAACTTTCCTGTCTTCGACTCCGCTCAGACAACTGAAACTAATCAGCTAATAAAGCTCTTGAAATTACAATTCGTTGTACTTCGCTTGTTCCTTCATAAATTTGAGTAATTTTTGCATCACGCATTAAACGCTCAACATGGTATTCTTTTACGTAACCGTAACCACCATGTATTTGAACTGCTTCTGTTGTTACCCACATAGCCACTTCTGATGCAAATACTTTGGCTTGAGCTCCTTCTTTTTCGCAAGGTAAGCCTTGATCTTTTAACCAAGCAGCACGATGAATTAATAAACGAGCAGCTTCAATACGAGTTGCCATATCCGCTAACTTAAATTGAATTATTTGATGCTGAGAAATTAATTTACCAAATGCTTTACGTTCTTTTGAATATGCTAATGCCAATTCGTAAGCTCCTTGTGCAATTCCTAATGCTTGAGAAGCAATACCAATACGACCGCCTCCTAAAGTTTTCATCGCAAATTTAAATCCAAATCCTTCTTCGCCTATTCTGTTTTCTTTTGGAACTTTCACATCCGTAAACATTAAAGAGTGTGTATCACTTCCGCGAATACCTAATTTATTTTCTTTTGGTCCAACTACAAAACCTGGCATACCACGTTCCATAATTAAACAGTTAATTCCTTTATGACCTAACTCAACGTTAGTTTGTACCATTACCAAATAAATAGAAGCGCTGCTTCCATTAGTAATCCAGTTTTTTGTACCATTTACTAAGTAATGATCTCCTTTATCAATAGCTGTTGTGCGTTGAGAAGTAGCATCGCTACCTGCCTCGGGCTCTGATAAACAAAATGCACCTATTTTTTCGCCTCTAGCAATGGGCGCTAAATATTTTTGTTTTTGTTCTTCTGTACCAAAATGTTCTAAACCCCAGCACACTAATGAGTTATTAACGCTCATTACCACACTAACCGATGCATCTATTTTAGAAATTTCTTCCATAGCTAATACATAAGAAATAGCATCCATACCGCCTCCGCCGTATTTTGGATCCACCATCATACCTAAAAAGCCTAATTCTCCAAGCTTTTTAACTTGTTCTGCTGGAAATTTTTGATGCTCATCTCTCTCAATTACTCCTGGTTTACAGTCATTTTGAGCGAAATCTCTCGCTGCTGCTTGAATCATCAATTGCTCTTCTGTTAGTTGAAATTGCATGGTACTGTGTTTTTATAGTTGAACATTTTATCCTTACAAAAATAGAAGATATTTCGAGTTAGCAAGTCTAAATTGTCGATTTGTTAAAATTATTTTGTTGAGATATTTTCATTTTGATGATATAAATCATAACAATTCTAAGTAATTTTAGTTCACAATGAGTGAAAATTCTTTAAAAATACTGGGTTTAATGAGCGGAACGTCCTTAGATGGGCTAGACCTGGCTTTATGTGAATTTAGTACTCAAAACAATACAGTTTCTTTTAAATTATTGGCCTCGCAAACTATTTCCTATGAAGCAGTTTGGAAAGAGCGCTTACAAAATGTATTTGAAGCCAGTGCCGAACAGTACTTTAAACTACATAGCTTGTATGGAGAATTTATTGGGGAAAAAGTGAACGATTTTTTAAAGAACAATCGCCAAACTGCCGACTATATTGCCTCTCACGGACATACCATTTTTCACCGACCTCAACTTGGTTTTACGACTCAAATTGGCTGTGGTGCAACCATTGCAGCTAAAACAGGCGTTAATACCATTTGTGATTTTAGAAGTTTAGATGTGGCTTTAAATGGGCAAGGTGCGCCACTAGTTCCAATTGGCGATAGAGATTTATTTTCAGAATTTGAAGCTTGCTTAAATATTGGCGGTATTGCTAATATTTCTTTTACCAAAAATGACAAAACCTCAGCCTTTGATATTTGCATTGCCAACATGGCTTTAAATTATTTAACCGAAAGTATTGGTAAAGCTTTTGACAATGGTGGTGCTTTAGCAGCTTCAGGAAAAAGTAATGGAGAATTATTGCAGCAATTATTAGATTTAAATAGCGAGCAACAATCTTTAGGCAGAGAGTGGTTTGATCAACACTTTTTATCTTTTTTAAATTCATCAACTATTTCATTGAATGATAAATTAGCTACCTGTATAGAATATATGGTGTTTCATATCAGTTCTATTTTAAAACAGGAAAAAATAAATTCTGTTTTAATAACTGGTGGCGGCGCTTACAATACATTTTTTATAGAAAGATTAAAAGCAAATTATACTGGAGAAATTCATATCCCATCAGATGATGTGATACAATTTAAGGAAGCTATTATTTTTGCTTACTTAGGCTATTTGAGAGTAAATGAACAAATTAATACGTTGAATTCTGTGACTAAAGCAAGTAAAGATAGTGTTGGGGGTTGTATTTATTTAGGAAAGAAATAATTGTCCCGCAGATTTCGCGGATAATCGCAGATAAAAACAAAAAATTAAACCACATAGACACATAGTTTTATAATTGCAAAAGGAAGAAATAGAAAACAAGTTTTTAAACATAGTACATTGTGAAAGAAGCAAAGATCCTCTATCCCTTACTCAAGCTAACAATATTCTATGTTTCGATGTGGTTAAAAAATAAAAAAACAACATCTGCGATTATCAGCGAAATCTGCGGGAAACAAAAATAAGTAAAGTATGAATTATCTATTAGTATTTATCGGTGGCGGATTAGGAAGTGTATTACGCTTTATGATTGCCATGTTATTTGGAAAAACAACTTTATCATTGCCTTGGGCAACTTTATCCTCTAATGTATTAAGCTGTTTAGTTTTTGGAGCAATTATTTATATCTATGAAGAAAAAAATTTAATTCCCGGTAACTATAAACACTTAGTTTTAATTGGAATTTGTGGTGGACTTAGTACTTTTTCTACGTTTAGTTACGAAACCTTTGAATTGATTAAACAAGGCATGACGGTATGGGCTATCATAAATATCGCCGTAAGCTGTGTGCTTTGTACGGCGATATTTTTTGCTTTCGCGAAATAAAAAAATTGAATTATTTAAATTACAATTAGTGCTTCGTAGTAACTTGTTGTTTAGCTTTTTCCACTAATACATTTACAAGAGAATCAATAGCTTTGTTTTTAATTTTTTCATTAGCAAATTCAGGAAGTCCAGCTTTTTGAACATGCTCAGCAATATGTTCCGAGTAAATTTCATCTGCTTTGTTGCGCAATTGATCATCCAATTTATTACCTGCCAAATTAGCTGTATCAGCATCTAATTTAGAGTCTTTGGTTTTTTGTACTGCTTCTTTTACTCTTTTCCCTAAGTAAGCCATTTTAATAGGTTCTCCTACTACAGGAAGATTTCCGAACAAATTGTGAAGTGTGTCTATCATGATCATATCATTTTATTTGTTTCCCTATTCATATGGCTTTCAGGTTTTCGCCCCGTTTTTTATAGTGGGTTCTGTTCTCCACTTATACTATAAATAATCTTACTCCTTCAATACCTTCATTGAACTTTGAGTTTTATCACTCATTGTAATTGTAAACGTATAAAAACCTATTGCTAATGAACTCATGTCAATCATTGTTTCAAATGTATTAGCTTCTATTATTCGTATTAATTTACCTGAGAAGTCATACACTAATACTGAAGCAATTTGCCTATCCGATATAACCGTTACATCATCTGCTGTTGGATTAGGAAATAAATTTAAACCATTTTTTAATCTTGTATTATTTATCCCGGTACAAGTCATCACATCCACTGTTTGTGAAGCAGTTGCAACACAACCATTACTCATTGATACTTGATATGTTATTGGATACGTTCCTACTCCAATACCTGGGTCAAACATGTCACCCATCGTTACTCCTGTTCCTGAATAAACTCCTCCAGAAGGATTTGATGTAAAAGTAATCATCGCATCGTTAGAACATAAAAGAGGTGTAGCTATTGTAAAGTCTATAGTTGGAACTAATTTAACAAATACCTCATGCGAAGTCGAAGCTGTACAACCTCCGTTATTTACAATCACCACATAAGTAAAAGTTCCTAAAGGTGAAACGGTTATAGTTTGTGTATTAGCCCCACTATTCCATCCATAAGTTACATTTCCGTTTGCAGACGCAACTAATGTAGCTACTTGTCCTTCACAAATAGTATCATTACCACTAATACTAACCGTTGGCGTACTAACTACTTTTACAGCTTGCGTAAGAGAATCTACACAGCCATTACTTGCTGTTCCAACAACGGTTAATGAACTTGAAGAAGCTGGAACAAATACATTGGTATTAGTAGTAACACCATTACTCCAAGCATAAGTATTAGCACCACTAGCCGTTAAAGAAACTGTTCCTCCGGGGCATACTATTGTATTTCCAGTAATAGATAAAGCTGGGCCTAAATTTACATTTAAGGTAAAAGTTGCTTGTGCATAACAAGAATTGGTAAAAGTATTGGTTACAGTAAAAATAGTAGTAGATGCGGCTGATACATTATGATTGGTACCAATAAAACCATCACTCCAAAAAAACACACTGCCATTACCCGAAGCTGTTGCTGCTACTGTTTGGTTAGGACAAACTGCTACCGCAGAAACATTGACTTGTAAAGTAGGTGTTGGCATCACATTCATTGTAAATTCTTTGGTTGATAAACATCCTCCTGGCCCCGTTCCTGAAACTGTATAAATTGTTATAGAAGAAGGTGAAACACTTACGCTCGCGGATGTGACTCCTGTACTCCATGTATAAGTTGTGGCTCCAGATGCTGTTAGCACTTCCTGAGTATTAGCACATATATTATTGTTACCTGCTATCACTAAGTTTGGAGATTGATATACATCAATAGACATGGTAAAAGTAGGCGTAACTGAACAGCTATTTTGTGCGTAAATACTTAAGATACCGTCGTCCGAAAAATTTAAAAAGTCGAGTGTAATAGCATTTCCAGATCCATTCATCACTGCACCAGGCCCCGAAAAACTCCAATAAAAGACTGCATTAGTTTGCGAAGCTACTGCGTATGCGACGCCAGTTGCTCCAGTACAAACAGAAGCCGTAGATGTTGAAAATGCAGAAATAATTGCGGGAGCATCTGTTTCAAAAATTGTTACATTAATTGTATCTGCACAATTTAAAGCATCTTTCACAACTAAGGTATATGTTCCTGCTATCACACCATTTTGAATGGCGTTATCATCATAATCTCCCAATCCATCTACACTCCAATCATACAATACCGTTCCTGAACCACCGGTAACAGAACAATCTAAATGTCCAGTAGATGCGCCCGTGCAAATTACATTGGCTTCTGGCACACCTAACGTTAAGGGAGAAAACACATCAATTGTTTTTTGAACATAAAATTCAATCGTATAGGTTTGAGGACAAGTACCATCTATAGATGTATGAACATATTGAGTCGTATATGTTCCATTAGAAGTTGGAACAGTATATGAATTAACTTGTGTTGCCACTGTACCATTTGCTATTGGCGCAACAGAAGGTGCTGAAGCATCATCGTTTTCGTATGCGCTCCAGGTAATGGTTAACATGGTTGGCACTTCGTTTTTACAATTATAGCTTCTATCAAAAAACAAACCCGTCGTTGGCGAAAAAACAGCAGCACCAGGAGCAAAAGGGGTTAAAACATAAGGTCCGTTTTGTTCATTAACAACCACATAGTTACACATACCAATACTTCCTAATACGGGAGTATTGTTTGTGAACGCAAAAGGTGAGTTATCTTGTATTTTATATTCAAATACAAAATCGCTATTGTCTGTTCCTCCTGCATCACAATCTAAAGCAGATGATACTGCAATACTTTTTACAGAAACTCTAACGTTAACCTGAGCAACTGTAAATTGACTAATGCTTACAAAAAATAATAAGCTAACTAAACGTAAAATTTTGTTCATTTATTTTTAAATTATTGAGATACATAAAATTAAACAAAAAAGCCATTCGCTAGTTAGCAAATGGCTTTTTTATAAAAATATTTGAAATCTATTTTTTATCTGATTTATATTCTTTTTCCATCTGTTTAACAATATCTTTTACTTGCTCTGTACCAATACGCTTAGCTTTAATTTTTTTGTTTCTATCCAACATATAAATCACAGGTGTTGAATAAATATCGTATTTCTCTTTGATGTTATTGATGTGCACACCATCATAAATATTTATCCAATCCAATTTATTATCAATGATGTATTTTCTGTATTTTTCGAAATCATGTTGAGTATAAACACTAAATACTTTGATATCATAACCTTCTTTTTTTATGGCGTGATACTCTTCCAATAACTTAGGGATTTCTGTTTTACAGTGTCCGCAATCTACATCCCAAAATACCAGAACTAAATAATCGGCTTTAGCACCATATAATGGAACAAATAATTGTGCTAAATTTTGAGCGTTATCATAATACAATTTTGTAGCGCCCGTGCTAGTTTTAACTGTATCAAATCCCATTTTAGCAATTGTTTTATGCCCAATGGTATCAATCATTAATAAATCTGGTGCTCGACTACCTAACAATAAAGGTTTTAAAATATCACCACGCTCTTTAATTTTATCAATTGTTGCAGCATCATACACTTCTTTTGCCATACCAGTTCTAATGTATTTATCAATAACATGCACAAACACTTTATCAAAGCCCATTAATTTTGAAGATTCAGACGTAAACAAGAAATGAGCAATTAATAATTTTTGCATCATAGTACCTGCTTTAGTTTTAGCCATTATTCTATCAATCTCAACACTCATTGTATCTGGATGTTGAATAATAACATTATTGAAATATTTTTTTAAACGATCAGAAAAAAATGGAGTACGCATAATGCCATCATCCTGAAAATTTACACCATCCCAATAGTGGTTTTTATAGTAATTGTAACTAAACAAACTATCTGGTCGGCCGTTTGAAGCCTTAGGGAGTTCTTTAGCTTCTTTTTCCATTTTTAAATTAATAACATCACCAACAAATGTTCCTTTGTGTTGTGCTAAAAATTCATTTTCATAAGCTATTACAGTTTCATTTAACAACTTTCCTTTTTCCATCATAAAAGCAGCCGAATCTTTTTTATTCATGCCTTTGGTTTTACTTTTCACTTCGCCATACTCTTTATTCTTGGCAGTAATGAATTTTATGTAAGCGAAAAAATCATCGTTTTCTTTAGATGATGTAGATTTTAGGTTTTTAACTAAATCTACCGTATCAGTACTCATGGTTATTTTTTGGTTATTATCGCTGATAAAAAAATCAAAGTAGCGAGCTTTATCCTGACTTACTAAATAATAAACACCCTTCTCTAATGTTTTAGGTCCTTTAAATACCACATTACCTTTTACTACTTTTTTACAGGTATCTGCTAAATAAGATTTATCGAATTGATAAAAGGCCAAATACATGATAGAATCTTTACAATTTTTAAAATTGATACGAATATCGTGGCCACTTTGAGCAGACAATGATGTAACGATTGATAATAAACTAAAACTTAATAGTAATTTTTTCATAGACCTGAGATAAATAGTAATCAAAAATAAGAATTTTATTGAATTATTTGTACTCAAATTTAAACCCAATAAGACTTACATTTTATTTAAATTTTGTTAAATGAGTGAAATAGTGAATAATGGATAGTGACATGTAAATAGTGGCTAGTAAGCAATGATATTCTGTTAATCAATTGATTTTTTATTGTAGATCATGTATCCAAAATGGAAGAAAAACGAAAAACTGTTTTCATTTTTATCATAATAGTTTACTCCTATACTTAAAGGGCCGATAGGCGTGTGGTATACTAATGCTCCCATTCCTAAAAAATGACGGTATAAAAAAGCAGTGCTGTAATCAGCTTTATTATCTTTTGTTTTTACAATTGAATAAACTGGTTGGTATAAGTATCCTTCAAATCGTATATCTAAATTTTTGTATGGTGTTGCAATGGCTTTTAAACCCCCAGCCATATATTGATGCGCTCTATAATCATTTATAAATAAGGTTTGACTTTCGGGAATAGGATTAAATGAAGGTGCAGACAAAATAGAAGCCTGGTAGTTTCTAAAAAAATCCTGAGAAGAATAAACGCCTTCTGCAAAAACACCGATTTTAAAAAACTTAATAGGCTTAATGTATTTATCAATAGTGATTTTAAAATTAAACCAATCGTGACCTGGTCCATTAATAACCTGAACGGTATCTATAGCCGTAGAGCCAGGATAGTAACGTTCAATACCACTTACCCACTTTGCTTTTACTAAAATGTTTGTACCCTCAGAAGCATATTGCTTTCTGTTGAGTGTATTAATTTGATACGACAATTGCCCATAACCAAAATCGAATAAACTAACATCACTAGTATCTAATCTTGTAAATTCTTCCACCTGGTAATATTTATTTTTCCATTCGCTCATACCACCCGACAATACAACTTTTCCTATATTACCTACTGGTGCTCCAATATTTAACTCTCCAAACAAATCTTCTTGAATTAAGTAAGCTGGTTTTTCAAAGTCGTAAAACAAGGCGCTACTTTTGTAATAATCCCAACGTGAAATAGTAAAACTAGGCTCAATATAAAAAGGAATTTTAGTAGGAAATTCAAATCGTAATTTAGTATGCGAACTCGAATTTAATTTACCTAAATAACCATTAGCATAAGCTGTAAAGCCAATTCTTCCAATATGATTATATTGTACTGCCAAAAAGAAGTTACTAATTGGGCGATTAGATAAATTGCCTCCAATATCAAAAAATAAATGTTTGTCTCTTTTAGTGTTTAGCTTTAACGTATATTTACCAGAAGCTGTATCTAATTTAGTAGTAGGGTATGCCGACTTAATTTTTTCGTCAGCCATTAGCCTAAAATATTGACGTTTTAGCTGCTTAAATGAAATTGGCTTGCCTTTGTTAGAAATACTTTTAGTTACAAATTTTTGCATTTTAGGGTTTACGCCTTCTACCACAATTTTATCATATACCATTTTTGAAACTTGAACTTTTTCTCTGAACACTTTTCGTTTAGCATTCAGTTGTTCTGGGTTTTCAAAATTTGTAATGCAACTTTTTATTTTAGGTATTTGTCGCAAAGTGGCTACATATCCACTATCAATAAGTCGTTGAACAGACTCGAAATTAAATATACTCACATCGGCCCAAGGCTGAATAATAATACCGTTTTCGCAAACAGGATTAAAATTACTCTTGTTCATCAACATGTTTCTTAACTGTAAATATAAATTATCATCGCTTGGCATTTTCGAGTTTTCGGTCACAGAACTTCCAATCATAAAATCCGGATATAGTTCTTCATACATCACATTAGTTGGAAAGTTATTATATAAGCCTCCATCAAATAGTAAAGCACTATCTATAGAAATAGGTCTGATATAAAATGGATAACTCATAGAAGCTCTAATAGCAGATGGCATATCCCCGTCTCTAAAAACAACACTTTGTTTTTTCTCAATATCAGACGCTACACATCGAAAAGGCACTAAAAGGCTATCAAAATTATAGCCCGAAGCTGCATTAGCTGGGGCAAAGGTTTCCATCAAATAAAAATCAATTGGAACAGAGTTAATTAAATTAGTTGCCAAATTACTAAGTAAACTTCCATTTAAATTTAATTTTAAGGTTCTCCATGAAGCATAATCATCACGTTTACGAACGTAATAACCAAATTTAGGTGACATTTCTCCCTTAGTTAAATCAGAAAAAGCCTGTTCCTTTACCATTTTCTCTATTTCCAGAGGCGTATAACCTGAAGCGTATAAGCCGCCAATAATGCTGCCAATAGAGGTTCCTGCGATGCAATTAACCGGTATATGATTTTCTTCAAGCGCTTTTAAAACTCCAATGTGCGCGATGCCACTTGCCCCGCCCCCACTCATTACCAAACCTACTTTTTGGGCATACGTGCTGTGAAAAGAGAATAGTATCATCAAGCACAAAACTGTGTTAGAAAAAGCAAGTATTTTCTTATTAATCGTCAATTTTCACAAATTTACCTTAAAATTTTAATGCAAAACACAAAGTTTAAATTTCGCCCAAAATATTTTATATACTGAAATATTTTACTTACTTAGCAGATTATAGATATTCGCGTTTAAATTGTGATAAAATACGTAACTAAAAAAATATTATACAGTCTTTTGGTACTATACGGTGTAATTACCGTTATATTTTTCTTATTTAATGTCTTGCCAGGAGATCCTGCCACTATTATGCTTGGACAAAGAGCTAATAAGGATGCCATTGAGGCTATTCATAAAGACTTAGGAACAGACAGACCCATCATGGAGCAATATGCCATGTATTTAAATGATTTATCTCCTATTTCTATTCATAATTACTCCAATAATCAAAGTCATTGGTATTTAAATCCTGAAAAGTATAACTGGAAACCATTATTTACATTTGGCACTAACAAGTCGGTAGTTATTAAATTACCTTATTTAAGGCGTTCGTATATTACCAAAAGACGAGTTTCAGATATCATTATTGAAACATTGCCAGAAACAGCGGTACTTGCTTTTACCTCCATTGTTATAGCCTCCATTGTAGGTATTTTTTTAGGTATTATCAGTGCTATTAAACGTAATACTATTTACGACAGATTATCTTTAGTGTTAGCAGTTTTAGGAATGGCTGCCCCATCCTTTTTTGTAGGATTAATTATTGCTTGGTTATTTGGTTATGTGTTAGCAGACTATACTGGCTTATCACCAACAGGTAGTTTATATGATATTGATGTGTGGGATGGAGAAAAATTAAAATTAAAAAACTTAATTCTTCCTTCCATTACTTTAGGTATTAGGCCTTTGGCAATAGTAGTTCAATTAATGAGAAGCTCTTTACTAGATGTAATGAGTCAGGATTATATTAGAACTGCTAAAGCAAAAGGCTTGACTATGTATGCTATTATTATCAAACATGCCTTAAAAAATGCCTTAAACCCTGTAGTAACTGCTATTTCGGGTTGGTTTGCGGGCTTAATGGCTGGAGCTGTTTTTGTGGAATATATTTTTAGCTGGAAAGGAATTGGATACGAAGTATTTGAAGCATTAACCAAAAACGACTTACCAGTAGTAATGGGTGCAACCCTTATATTTGCCACTATATTTGTGGTTACTAATATATTTGTAGATATTGCCTACGGTGTATTAGACCCACGTGTTAGAGTAAAATAAATGAGCAGACAAAAAATAGTTGCCGGAAATTGGAAAATGAATAAATCATTACAAGATGCTAAAACACTTGTAGAGATGATTACAAAACAAGTAAGTGTCCCGATAGCTGTCGGGATTGATGAAGTTACCAAAATAATTATCCCTCCTTTTCCTTACTTAACTACTGTTGGTGAACAACTTTCCACAAAAGAAAACTTTTTTTTAGGAGCTCAAAACTGTCATACAAATGCGGGTGGTGCATTTACAGGAGAAGTGAGTGCTAGCATGCTAAATTCAGTTGGATGCAACTATGTGTTAGTTGGCCATAGCGAAAGAAGGCAATACTTTAAAGAAAAAGAAGAGGATTTTATTTTAAAAATTAGAGAGGCTTTAAAAAATAATATTTCTCCCATTTTTTGTGTTGGCGAAACCATTCACGAGCGTAAAACGGATAATCATTTTAAAGTAATTACCGAACAATTAACTACTGTACTAAAGGAATTTTCAGTTACTGAATTTTCAAAATTTATTATTGCTTATGAACCTGTTTGGGCCATTGGAACTGGCGAAACAGCAACTGCTGCTCAAGCACAGGAGATGCATGCTTTTATTCGTAGTATAATTACTGATATATATGATTCAGCAATAGCAAGTAATGTATCTATTTTATATGGCGGAAGTTGTAATGCACAAAATGCACAGGAATTATTTAGATGTGCTGATGTGGATGGTGGATTAATTGGTGGCGCCTCTTTAAATGCTGATGATTTTTGTAAGATTATTTTTTCTTTTTAAAAAATGGACTATATACAATATTCCTTTACTGTTACTCCACCTGAGCCAGGGTCAGATATTTTAATTGCCTTATTAGCTGAATTAGGTTTTGAAAGTTTTACTCAAAACGAAACAGGTGTTGATGCTTATATTCAGAAAGAATTTGAAACTGAAGATTTAGTAAAAGAATTATCATTTGAAGATTTTACATTTTCGTATGTAAGAACTGTTATTCCAAAAACTAATTGGAATGAAGAATGGGAGAAAAATTTTAACCCAGTTTATGTAGATGATTTAGTTTGTATCAGAGCGCATTTTCATCCTGCAACTGAAAATATAAAACACGATATTGTCATTACCCCTAAAATGAGTTTTGGGACTGGACATCATGATACCACTTGGTTAGTGAGTAAAACCATGTTTAGCATTCCGTTCGTTCATACTCATGTTTTGGATATGGGTTGTGGCACTGGTATTTTAGCCATATTAGCAAAACAACTTGGTGCTACAAAAATACTAGGGATTGATATCGATGAATGGAGTATTGAAAACTCCATTGAAAATGCAATGATCAATAACGCTTCGGATATTGAATTTAAAAAAGGTGACGCCTCTATTTTACCAATACAAGAAACATTTGATGTGATATTAGCAAACATCAATAAAAATGTTTTGAAAAAAGATTTACCAACTTATTTCACCTGCTTAAAAAAGGGAGGCTATTTATTATTAAGTGGTTTCTTTACAGCTGATGTAGAAGAATTAAAACAGTTGGCAACAAGTATCGGCTTCTCTTTTGAAGAAAGTTACCATAAAAACGAATGGGCTGTTATTAAGTTGAGAAAATAATCAATTAAAGCATTTGTAAATAATTTAATTTTACATTAAAAATAATTACAATATGAATCCAACTTTTACTGAAACACAAAAATTTAATAAGTGGTGGATGTATCTTTTATTCTCCTCTCCTTTTTTAATTGTTAGTATATCATTTCTCTTGGTTCAACTAAATGTAATTGAACCAAAAGATGGAGAAAAATCTCCGCCTGAAATTATCATAATTCTTGTTTTTTGTCTTTTATTTTTGATTTGGGGAATTAGTATTCGTTTAAAAACTACCATAAATGAAAATGGCATCAATGCTAATTTCATAGGTATTCCATTTTGTAATAAACAATTTACCTGGGTTGAAATTAAATCTATTAAAGTTGTCGAATATTCTCCCTTAATGGATTACGGCGGTTGGGGTGTAAGGATTGGATTTAACGGATGGTGTTATAACGTGTCGGGGAAAATTGGAATTAAATTTACCAGAACCAGTGGCAAACCTTTTTTAATTGGCACTCAACAAAAGGAAGAAACAGAAAAAATAATTAATCACTATTTTAGAAAATAAACGTGGAAATTACATACACTAAAATAAATGCAGAACACATAACGTTACTGAAACAAATCGTAAGTAATGAATTTGTATTTACTGATACTGATAATTTACAAAAGTACGGAAAAGATGAAACAGAAGATTTAGTTTATAAACCAGAAGTGGTTGTTAAGCCGAAAACCGTTAGTCAGATTTCAGATATTATGAAATTAGCTAATACTCATAAAATACCCGTAACAGCTCGTGGTGCGGGCACTGGATTAAGTGGTGGGGCTTTGCCAATACATGGCGGCATTATTATTAGCATGGAATATTTTAATCAGATATTACAAATAGATGAACGAAATTTACAAGCAACTGTTGAGCCAGGCGTTATCAATTATGTATTTCAAGAAGAAGTAAAAAAAATAGGCTTATTTTATCCGCCTGATCCTGCTAGTTGGGGAAGTTGCTCTTTAGGTGGCAATGTAGCTCATAGTAGTGGTGGGCCAAAAGCTGTGAAATATGGCACTACAAGAGATTATGTGTTAAATATTGAAATGGTATTACCAAATGGTGACATTATTTGGACAGGTGCTAATACATTAAAGTATTCTACAGGATACAACTTAACGCATTTGATGGTTGGCAGCGAAGGGACTTTAGGAATCATTACCAAAATAGTTTTCAAACTAATTCCATTACCAAAACATGATTTATTGATGTTGGTACCTTTTACTTCAGCCGAAAAAGCATGCGAAGCCGTTGGCGCTACTTTTAGAGCAGGTATTACACCAAGCGCCATGGAATTTATGGAGCGAGATGCTATTGATTGGAGTATAAAATATGCCGGCGAAGTTAATTTCACAATAAAGCCTGAATGGCAAGCTTTATTATTGATTGAAGTAGATGGTAATAATATGGATGTATTATTTAATGACTGTGAAACCATTAGCAATATTATGACAGAACAGGGTTGCGATGAAATTTTAATGGCCGATAGTGCTGAGCAAAAAGCGTCGCTATGGAAAATAAGACGTAAAGTTGGAGAGGCGGTTAAAAGTAATTCCGTTTACAAAGAAGAAGATACAGTTGTGCCAAGAGCCGAATTACCAATTTTGCTGAAAGGTGTAAAAGAGATTGGAACTAAATACGGCTTTAAAAGTGTTTGTTATGGGCATGCAGGAGATGGGAATTTACATGTTAATATCATTAAAGGAGATTTATCGGATGCTGTTTGGGAAACAGAGTTACCGAAAGGTATAGTTGAAATATTTGAATTATGTAAAAAATTAGGCGGCACTATAAGCGGCGAACACGGCATAGGCTTAGTGCAAAAAGATTATTTATCTATTGTCTTTCCTGAATATCAATTAGAATTGATGAGAAATATAAAAAAGCTATTTGACCCGAATATGATTTTAAACCCAGGTAAGATGGTATTTTAAAACTTATCTTATTAATTACAAATTATAGGCAATTATTAATAATAAGCGCTCATAACTGTTTATTTACGTGCGCAAGAGCAACAAAGTAACTCTTTGAATATGTAAGACGATATGGAAATAAATTTTGTAACTAACTGAATTTTAAATACATTTGAGTGAAACAATTAATACACAAATCCATGAAAAAAACATTACTATCACTATTCACACTTTTGGGTTTAGCTGTTACGGCTCAAACAATAACTCAATCATATCATTTTCCTGTAGCTACAAATACCTACACTACTTTACAATGTGACTCTTCTGGTATAACTGGCGGAACAATTACTGGAAGCGGTGTAACTTGGACTTACGCTCTAAATACAAACACAGCAACTGCAAAAAATTACTATGCTGCTCCTGTAATTACAAATACAATTTATCCATCAGCAACCGTATCTGTAGGTAGCGCTACTAACAATGTTTCTTATTATAGCACTGATGGTACAAAGTTTTTTTACTGGGGAGGAAATTTATTAGCAAAAACACCAACTGGTAATATTGATTTAAATTTAAAGTATACAACTCCTGCTGTTCATATGGCATATTCTGCTTCATTATCAACTACAACTAGCTATACTGTAGCTGGCACCACTTCATTAGGTAATTTTACTGGAAATAGTCAGACTAATGTTGATGGAACGGGTAGTTTAGTTTTACCCGCTAAAACATTTACTGATGTAGTTAGAGTTAAAACAACAGAAAATTTTACTATTGCTACTGGCTTTGGCAATGCGGTAGTTGATAAAATTAAATTTGATTACTATTCAATTTCAGCTTCAAGATATCCTATTTTTACAATTGACTCTATTCACGCAACTTCAATTGCTGGTAGCGATCAACAAAAATTTGTTACTGTTCAAAAAAACTATCAAATAGTTGGTCTAAATGAAACTCAAAAATCAACAATCCAATTATCTGTGTTCCCTAATCCAGCTTCAAGCATGATTAACTTTGTTACTACAAGCCCTTTAGCAGCTAAAGTAATTGCTTTTGATGTTACCGGTAAAATCGTAGCAACTGAGTTTTTAGAAATGGGTAAAGCTAAAATGAATCTAACAACCCTTTCTAGTGGTATGTATATATACCATGTGGTTGACAAAGACAATCAAGTTTTAAAATCTGATAAATTTAACGTCAGTAAATAGTTATGCTTAAAAATAGTTATAAAGCCTTATCCGCCAGATGGCGGATGGGCTTTTGTTTTTTTATAGTAGTTAGTATATTTATTTTTACTTGTTGTTCACCTGAAACTAAAGAGGTGAAGGCCGTTAAGAGTACTCCACAAAATTTAGAAAAAGAAACAGTCAAACAACTAGCTACATTTCTTACAAAAGATTCGATTATTACAATTGATTCTATTCCATTAACCTGTTACCGTTATTTTAGTTCTGAATATACCAACAAACTATTATGGTTTAATAGAACTACGCTTAATAGTAAAGGAGATAGTTTATTAAAACTGATTGAAAAAAGTGTTTACTTCGGGCTTATCCCCAATAATTATCATCTCACTAAAATTAAACATCATCTTGATTCTATTAAATCGGATCAAACTTCAATTAATGTGACGTCTTTAGTTACTGCCGATTTATTATTAAGTGATGCCTATTTTTTGATGGGAGCTCACTTAAATAAAGGTAGGTTTTATACAGATAGTTTATTACTACAAACTAACTTCCATAAACTAGATAAAGGTTGGGATAGTGTTTTAGTAAGCGGATACCGCCACCAAAATTTAAAGGCAGCTTTAGATTCGTTAGAGCCAAAATTTTATAATTATCGAATGCTAAAAAAAGAATTAGCAACTATTTTAAATAATAAGACATTATATAACATAGATTCTATTCCGTTTGTAACAGAAAAAGACTCCCTAGTAAAACGTCAATTAATTATCAAAAGTTTAATTAAGCAAGGCTTTTACGACAGTACTGTAGTGGCAAGTGACAGTGTTAAATTAGCAAAAGCTTTAAATAAATTACAAAAAAAATGGTTCATACAGCCTGATGGTAAAGTAGGGAAATACACCACGCAGGCTTTCTCTTATAACCGAGGAAAAATTATTAAACAAATTAGTATGGCCATGGAACGCTGGCGCTGGGAAAGTAAATTCCCAGAGAAGTACGCTTTTATTAATATTCCCGCATTTTGGTTAACCGTGTTTGAAAAAGATACGGTGGTGATGCAATCGGCTGTAGTATGCGGAAAGCCTGACCATCAAACGCCAATATTAAAAAGCAAAATAGATCACATGTTAATTTATCCTTACTGGAATGTACCTATAAGTATTGCTACCAAAGAAATTTTACCAGCTGTGCAAAGAGACACTTCTTATATTAGAAGAAAAAACTTTGAAGTATTAGGCGCGGGAGACAAAGTACTAGATTATACAAAGGTGCCTTGGAGAAGATACACTAAAGATTATTTGCCAGTTAGATTTAGACAACGTATTGGTGAAGAAAATAGTTTAGGTGTTGTGAAGTTTAATTTTAATAATCCTTTTGGCGTTTATTTACATGATACTAATTCTAAAAGGTATTTCAAAACCAGTTCTCGTGCACAAAGTCACGGATGTATACGCTTGGAAAATTTTAACAACTTTGCTGATTTTTTAATCAGAGATGATAGTGTGCATTATACTCATGATAGCTTACAGGTTTATTTTGTAAAACAAGAGCAAAAGAAAATCAAATTAAAAAAAGCCTTGCCCATTTATACTCGCTATTACACAGCTCATGCAGACAGTACAGGATTAAAACTATACATTGATGTGTATAGGAAAGATGAGGATATGATGAATCTTATTTATAAGACAAGGAATTAGTCAGTTCGAGTGATTTTTTGTCTGCCTCTTACAAAAAATTGTATCGAGAACTTTTACTCAACTTCTCGATACGTTCCGCTAAAAAAGCGAAACACTCGAAGTGACATTATCTCAGAACTAACTACTCTGCTACTCCTTCTTTAAAGCCAACCGCACTCATACAAAACCAACCCACTACTTTTACTTTATCGTTGGTTGTGTTTTTGAGATTGGTTTTTATATTTTCTGGGCTCGTAGCAAATAAACCAGAGTTTGTGGTTTGAGTAAATACTTGATTAAAAAAGTCGAAAGTCTCTTTGTTAATGGAGTGAATTTCAACTCGACATATATCAAACTTTTGAAACACTTCACGAAAGGGTGTAATACCTTCGGCAATTGGAGTTATAAATGGAAATCCATCTGCACCTTCACCATAGGCCGCATTAGCACAAATATTAATTTCAGAACCTTTCCCGAAAAATACGCTATTACGATACGATTTAATCCAGTAATAATCAATAGTATCTCCCGGAGGATCAAATCCTAAAAAAGCAAATTTATATCCAGGTTCTGTATTTGCTAATCCATCACCTTCTTTATATTCAGAAACCAAAGTATCAATACCCGTTGTTCTATTCATTTGCGAAGACGATTTATAAACGACACCTTGATGAGTTACCGTCAATTCATAGTTATGCCCTATAGCAAATGTATCTATAGGTGTGTACACATAATCTCCGTTATTATTATCCGTAAATATATAGTCCACCCCTAAAGTCAAATCCCTCACTTGAACATTTGCACCTGTTATTGGGTCGTTGGGTTTTTGACTAAAATAGCCATCTGTATAAGTTAATCTTACTTTTTGTTGCGAACGCATATCATTAATAAATGCATCCACTGTAACCATTGGCGTACCTTCATCTAATTTTATTTGTATCACATCTTCACAAGAACTTAATATGATAACTGTTAGTATAACTAAGAATAATTTAATAGTCTTCATTTTTTAAAATTTAAAATTATAAGTAATTGCAGGAATAATAGAGCCGATGACAGAGTAACGCACCGCCTCAGTATTAACCGGGTAATCAGGATTATTTCTGAAATAAATTGAGAAAGCGTTTCTTCTATTATATACATTATATACGCTCACTACAATGGCATGCTTACGACCTTTTTTGTTATTAGGAGCAAGGTTGCACGTGATGCCAATATCAGCTCTGTGATAAGGCGTATTTCGGTAATTGTTTCGCTTGTTATCGGTGTTATACGGAATTACATACCCTTGTACTTCGACTTTAGCTGTAGGGAACGTAGCTGGTGTACCTGTTTGAAATACAAAATTTGCAGAGAAACTAAAGCGTTTATTTAAATCATATATCAATACAGTATTTACATTATGTGTTCTATCGTATTTAGATAAAAACCATTCATCATTACTGATACCTCTCACTTGTCTTTCTGTTTTTGATAAAGTATAACTAATCCATCCGTTTAATTTACCTTTCGATTTTTTTAGATATAATTCAAAACCGTACGCGCGTCCTTTACCTTGTACTAAATCTGATTCTAAATATTTATTTAATAGTAAATTAGCATTATCTACATAATCTAATTGGTTTTGAAGATCCTTATAATAAATCTCAGCAGAGGTTTCAAACATATTGTCTTTAAAATTTCTAAAATAACCCAATGTTATTTGATCTGAAATTAATGGCTTAATGTTATTTGTTACAGGAGTGTAAATATCTAATGGTGTAGATGCTGCCGTATTAGATACAATGTGCAAATATTGCGACATACGATTATATCCTAACTTTATAGAACTCTTATCATTAATTGTATAATTAACCGCTAAACGAGGTTCAGGTGTATTGTATGTTGCAATATTTTTTCCATCAGCTATTTTTTCTTCCTTATCAAGAGGCTTGCTTTCATTTGGAATAGTATCACGATACGAATATTTAGTGCCTTTACCTAAGTAATTAAAAAACGACCATCTTATTCCGTATTGTAAAGTGAAACGATTTGATAATTTTTGTTCGTTATCAATATAACCAGCATACTCTGCGCCATATTGGTTATCTAAACTAATATTTGATTTATCACCATTTTGAGAAGTGATAATGGCTTCGCCTGGTTTAAATGTATACAAGATACCTTGAGCACCAAACTTGATGGTGTTTTTACTATTTAAGTAATACGTAAAATCTGGTTTAAAACTATAATTGATAATGTTTGATTTCCATTCAAACTTTTGGTCATTACCTTCATTTTTAAAACCCAATTCATATTTATAGTTACTATAAAATGTGGTTAAATTCATAAATAACTTGTTATTAAAAATATGATTCCACCTGATGGTTCCTGTGGTATTTCCCCAATTAAAAGTAAAGCCTGCTCCAAACACATCTCGCCCTAAATAGCCACTTGCAAACACTGTATTTTTATCGTTAATGCGCCAATTTAATTTGGCTGTTAAATCATAAAAATAGAATTTAGCGTCTTTTAAATCCGGTTGGCGTTTAGCTAATAAAGGTTTTGCTAATACATCAATATAACTTCTACGCCCTGCCACAATAAACGAGGCTTTGTCTTTAAAAATAGGAGCTTCAATAGATAAACGACTAAAGATGGTTCCTAAACCGCCATTTACTTCCATTTTTTTATTGTTACCTTCTTTCATTCTAATATCTAAAACTGAAGAAGCTCTACCGCCGTATTGTGCAGGAATACCACCTTTAATTAATTTTACATCTTTTACTGCATCTGGATTAAAAATAGAAAAGAAACCAAATAAGTGAGAGGAGTTATATACAGGTGCTTCATCCATGAGTACTAGGTTCTGATCAATATTTCCTCCGCGCACGTTAAAGCCACTAGCGCCTTCGCCAACAGTTGTAACACCTGGCAATAACTGAATACTTTTAATAATATCAACCTCTCCTAATAGGGCGGGCATTTTTTGAATTTGCTTAATATCCAATTTCGAGACACTCATCTCCATACTCTTAATGTTCTTATCTTCTCTTTCAGAAGATACCAACACCTCTTCCAGTTCCTTTCCTTCTTCAGTAATTTCTAAACTTAAGGTTTGGTTGGCATTTAAATCAATAGGTTTTAAAACCGTTTTGTAACCAACAAACGAAAACACAACCGTATCTAGACCCTTTGGTAGGGTTAAGGAATAAAAACCATACTCATTGGTACTGGTGCCCATTTGAGAATTTTTTTTGTAAACGGTAACTCCAATTAAAGCTTCTCCGTTTTTAGCATCTTTGGCATAGCCACTGATGGTATATTTTTCTTGAGCTTGCGAAGTGGCAACAAGGCTTATAAGAAACAGTAGTGCAAGTTTTTTCATAATTTTCAGTAATCGAGTGCAAACTTAGGAAACTTTTTTTAGTATTTTAGTTTCCTAAATGATTTTTTAACCTCTTGTGTAACGTTTCAATTTAATTATTGTTGTAAACAACCGAGACAAATGTAAAGGAAATAGCACCGGCTTACCAAAGCTTATTAGGTGAGATGTAAGAAGAAGGCGGTAAATGGTAGATCAAGGATGGTTTCTAGCTTTTCAATACTTTATTTACTTGAGTATTAAAATTTATATAAAATACTAGTATTTGAATTACCAACAAAACTTCGGAGACTAAAGAACGGCCTATCATTATCAATATCTCTCATTTTTTCAACATAGCCAGATCCGTTTATCTCAAACAGAAAATGATTTGATTCAAATAGATTAAACAATAATCCGGTTTCTATAATAGGAGTTAACGAACCATAAGCATAGCGTGTTGGATAATAAGGGTCTCCGAAGCTATAAATTTTACTGCCTCCTGTTAAACCAAAGCCACCTAATAAATTCCAGGAAACCATTTTATTTATTTTGGTAGTGAATCCGACGTTCACAAAAAACTTTGTTAGTACTCCAAAATTAGAACCCGGGGTAAAACTAATTTTCGTTTTAGCAAATAAATACTTGTAATTGAATATATAACTCAATCCAATATCACCTTTATTCCCAACTATAATATGTCGGTTTGTATATCCTCCCTCTATGCCCAGTAAATGACTAATTTTCGCCCTTTTTATAAGTGTATCTTTTTGTCCTTTTATAGACAAACTAATTGTTAGGATTAGAACTATATATAAGAGTTTAAACATCTATAAATTTAGTATTTGTTGTTTTACTTAATAACTAATTCAAAACCTCCACCTCTTGCTCCTGAATATAAAGCAGTACTTTTTTTACAGAGGCATAACCTAAACTTAACAAAGCATATTCATAATCCTGCATTTGAGCATGGTGTTTTTGAGCATTCTTTTTGCCTGTTTTATAATCAATTACTACGGCGTGGTTATCAGCTATTACAACTCTATCAGGGCGTAATACTTCGCCAGTAGATGTCAAGATTTCTAATTCGTTTTTAATAGTAACGCCTTTATCAAAATAAGAAGCTATTGAATCAATTGATAATAATTGCTGAATTTCTTTCTCCATTTTATGAGATTCTTCTTCTGTAATATCTCCTGCTAAAACCGCATTTAAAATAGTATCTTTTATATCCTCTTTGGTTTTTATTTTAGATAAAATATAATGCACCAAAATACCATATTCGCGTGCTTTGGTGACTTCTTCGTTAGCGCGATATGATGAAGCTCCCTTTATTTGAATGACATCAGGATTTTGGTTAAAAGCTAATTCGCTAATTTGTAATTGATCTAAGCCTATTTTTTGATGGGCGTTTTTTTGTTTTTTTGTTAATGAACCAAAT
>JBKJPW010000122.1:0-2873 GCA_046594225.1 Bacteroidia bacterium | reverse complement strand
ATTCTATCAAAAGTATCTAAGGTTGAATTTGAAAAATTATCAATTGAGACTACTGAAAAGTCTGTTTGTTGCAATAGTTCTATTATTGTATGAGAACCAATGTAGCCTGCGCCACCTGTAACAATAATGGTTTGTGTTTGATTTGACATATTTTAATTTTTTACTTTACATATAAAACTCTTTGCTTTTTTTAACCGCAGAGTGCGCTGAGGTTTTACGCTGAGAACCGCAGAGTTAATAATTGTTTGCGTCTCTTTTAAATCCATCTGTTAATTTAAGTACATTTTTTAATTTTATATATAGCTTCTGTAAGATTTTTTTAACCGCAGAGTGCGCTGAGATTTTACGCTGAGAGCCGCAGAGTTAATAATTGTTTACGACTCTTTTTAATCCATCTGTTAATTTAAGTACGTTGAAATTAATAAGTAAGCCTACCTTACATCCTGACAACCTTAAATAAGTTAATATCTGTGCAAGATGAATATCATTGAGGGCTTCCACCGACTTAATTTCAGTAATTACTTTTTTATTTACCATGAAATCTAATCTGTAACCACAATCCAACTTCACTTCTTCATAAATTAAAGGCAGGGGTTTCTGCCTTTCAATATTCAAAATTGTTTTTCTCAACTCATAATCCAAACACTCTTCATAAGCCGATTCCAACAACCCAGGACCTAATGCTTTGTGCACTTTAATAGCGCATCCAATTATTATTTCTGTAATTTCATTCTCTGTCATTTTTTCCACTATTTTATCTCTGCGACTCTCTGCGTTACGGTTACTTAGCATGTCGAAGATCTCTCCATGCTACCGATAGCTATCGGTTCTGCATTTAATTTATTTAAAGTATGCTAGCGCTACAAATTATTATTTCTCTAGTTTCCTTTATGCTATTATTTATCTCTGCGTATTTCTCTCCGTGCACTCTGCGGTTATTTTTTTATGATTTACTGATTACTTAAATAAATGATACACTTTTGCATATTTTTCAACACCATCTTGTAGGGAGAAATATGTATTTGCTGCTGACACGGTATTACTTTGATACAAGTTACGATTTTCTAATAAATTGGAAATAGCTTGTTGATATTCTTTTTTATTAAAATTAGAAATAACAACTCCGCATTGAGTATCATGAACGATACTATCTACATCACCTACTCCAGCATTAGTAATAATAGGAACTTCCATTGACAGTAATTCGCCCATTTTAGTAGGAGAAGAGGCTGATTTAGAAAATGAAGGTCTGATAAAAAACAAAGAAGCTGTTGAAAGAGCAATATAGTGCGGCATATCAGCTCTTGATGAAGAAACAACGGTTAATTTATCTAATGGGACATGGTGTTTTTTAGCTGCTTGATGCACAAGTTCTTCGCTATCTTTTGTAATAAATAAAAAATGAGCGTCTGTTTTGTCTGATAGCACCTTAAAAAACTCTAACATTTCATCAGCCATGTACCAGGTTCCTAAAGAACCAACATAGCTTAACACAAATTTATTGTTGAGTTGTGGGAATTTATTTTGAAAAACAGATAATTTACTTTCTTGAATATTATTTTTAGAAAAATGATTTAAATCGGCACAACAGGGAATGACTGTAATTTTAGATTCAGAAATTCCTAAATTCCAATTTAAAATAATGGATTTTGCTTTATGTGTTAATGAGATGATGGCATCAGAATTAATTAATAGTTCTTTTTCTTTTTTCTTGAAATAAGAATATAAGAAAGCGCCTATTGGATTAGCTTTATTCCAAATACCACCTTCTATTCTTTCATCGGCCCAAAATCCACGCATATCAAATATAAATCCTGTATTAAACTTTTTTTTACAAGAAAGTCCAATCAATCCAGCTAAATAACTGCGACAGTGTAAAACAGTTTGGTGTCCACTTATACCTTCGGTAACTGAGCTGACCCCACTGAGCTTGTCGAAGTGTGTCGAAGTTCTCGAAGTAACTATTTTTTTAAGTCCTAAAAAATTCTGTAATTGAGACACAACAGGTTTTCCTGTTTTATAAAAACAATAATCCCAAGATATGCCAGCTTCATTAACAATAGATTGAATAGTTTTATGATGCAGTTCCCAATTTTCTTTTTTCTCACAACTAACAATGCTTACTCTATATCCTTTTTTAGCTAAACCCAACATATATGGCAAAACTTGAGATTGCCCTAAAGGATCTGTCATGCCATCAATAGAAACAAATATAAAGGTTTTAGTAGTAGCCATAATTTGAAGTAAAAATAGTATTTTTATGCTTGCATGAACCCATTATTAAGCATTTATGATCTTCTATTAGCTCCTTTATATATTTTGGGTGCCTATGCTTATGGATATTATGTGACTAAAAAAAATATACGTGAAAAACCTGAATATGCTTACTTCACTAAAGGATTAATGACCCGTGTTTTTGGAGCAATTGCTATTGGTTTAGTGTATTTTTTCTACTACAAAGGTGGGGATACCACTAATTACTTTCAAACCTCTTCAGCTTATGCCAATTTAATGTTTAAAGATTTAGATGATTTTTGGGTAGGATGGTTAGGAAATGCAAAAGCTTATTACTTTAATTTTGATGAAGCAACAGGCTATCCAGTTTATGCCCCCAGAGATTCTCATTCCTTTTTTGTAGTAAGGTTATTAATTCCCATTGTTATTCTAGGCTGTCATACCTACTTCTCTACAGCAGTTTTAGTAGCCTGTATTACCTATGGCGGATTATGGAGATTATATCAAACTTTTTTACTGGAATTTCCTTCTTTAAAACGGGAATTCGCCATTGCCTGTTTATTTATTCCATCCTGTGTGTTTTGGGGTTCCGGTTTAATGAAAGATTCGTTTACCCTATCTGCTGTTGGTTGGTTTAC
>JBKJPW010000137.1:0-7008 GCA_046594225.1 Bacteroidia bacterium | reverse complement strand
TTTATGGCGTCTATAGCGGTGGGGATCACCTCTTCCCATTCCGAACAGAGAAGTTAAGCCCACCAGCGCAGATGGTACTTGGTCTAAAACCTGGGAGAGTATGTCGATGCCAATTTTGAAAAAAACCTCAGAGAAATCTGAGGTTTTTTTTTGACTTTTTTTTTGGCAGAGTATGTCGATGCCTCCCAATAGCTATCGGGATTTACAACAAACCCTTGCTATTAATTTAGGAGGAGTTTGTTGGTTTTAAGATGGCTTGAAAACAATAGAAATTAGACAAATCTAATCGTAGTTTATTGTGTAAATTCGACATAATGAAAAATCTACTATGTACTCTTTTATTTCCTGTTATTTTATTAGGACAAACAATAGAGGTGCAGTCGCCTGTGCGCTTTCTGGCCCTAGGAGATTCTTATACGATTGGACAAAGCGTTCCTAATAATAAAAATTGGCCCCATCAATTAATGGATTCTTTAACTGCTAGGGGTATTGCCATTGATACGATGCGGATTATTGCAACAACAGGTTGGCGAACAGATCATTTAATTCAGGCAATCACTAATCAAAATCTCGTACAGCAACATTATAATTTAGTGTCGGTTTTAATTGGCGTTAATAACCAATATCAAGGAAAGTCAATTGAGCAGTACCAAGTTGAATTCCCTCAATTATTGGACTCCGCTATTAGATATGCAGGTGGAGATACAAGCCACGTATTTATTTTATCTATTCCTGATTATGCAGCTACTCCTTTTGGACAAGAAAGTAATCCTTCTTCAATAAGTAAAGCTATTAATCAATACAATATCACTAATAAATATTTTGCTAGTAAATATCATATCAAGTATTTTGATATTACTCCTATTTCGAGATTAGGCTTACTCCACCCATTTTTAGTTACAAACGACAACTTACACCCTTCAGAAGTACAATATAGTGAGTGGGTATGTTTGCTATTGCAAAATAATTTAACAGCCATTTTAAAAGATATTATCAGTAAACGAATGACGATTTATCCAAATCCGGCAGCAGATAATTTAACGGTTTCATATCCCGTAAAAATTAATAAAACGTTTGAACTGTACGACAGTATGGGAAAATTGCTGGTTGTAAAAGAAATGAATGATGAAACACTCGATGTTTTAATAAGAGATTTAAGTAAAGGCATTTATATTACCAAAATTGTTTACAATGGCAATCAAGTGATTAAGAAATTGATTAAAGAGTAGGATTGTAAAAAAATACGAACGCAGATTGTTATGATGATTAAGATAAAAAATGATTGTTTTGTTAGGTTTTGTTAGGTTTTGTTATAGTAGTAACAACGCATAATAGTAATTAATCATTTTTATCATAGAAAATCTGCGTCATCTGCGTTCTATTAAGAACTAATAATTTATTACTTCTCTAACGCTTCCTTTACTAACTGATTAGCCATTTTTGGATAAGCTTTACCTTTACCCATTTTTATTACTCCTTTATCAAAGTTAAATTTGATTTAATGATAAATGATTTTTGCTGCAATTTTAAAAAACGAGGAAATTATAATCCTAGTATTTATTATGGCATTGGCTTATAAATATTTGTTTTGCAATATAAAAGGGTTAATTTTATGTAAACAAAAAGTAAATTTTGTGTATGTATACTGTAAATTTTAACATTGTATAATTATACTTAATTAAATAAAATGAAGTTTTTTTATATAATACTATTTTCTTTAATTGGAACATTATCATTTTCTCAAAGTTGGAAATGGGCAGTAAGTGCTGGAGGAGGAAAATCTGATAAGGCAAATGATATAACGCATGATAAGTATGGAAACCATTATGTAGGTGGTTATTATAATACTCCTTCTACTAGTTCTGGAGGGGGGATTAGCTTTGGAACGTTGAGTCCGATTTCCAGTTTTGGAAAAGAAGGTTTTTTAGCGAAGATTGATGGAAATGGCAATTGGCTTTGGGTTAATCCCGCAATTGGTGGTTATGATGAAAGAGTTCTGGGCGTTCATTGCGACACTGTTAATGATTATGTTTATGCAACAGGAACAACATGGTCGTTTGGTAGTGACCAACTTCAGTTTGGGTCATGTAACACAACCGCTGTGAGTAGTGACGACGAGATATTTTTAACGAAGTTCGATTTGTTGGGTAATTGTATTTGGAATATTGCTACGGGAGGAAGTTCAGACGATCAAGGGTATGATATGGTTACAGATAAGATTGGAAACATTTATTTGTCTGGATTTATTTCTGACAAATATAAGCAAGGTGGTCTTGTAGCACAATTTGGAAGTTTAAATGTACCGATACCTTTTGGTGATTCTCTAGCCTTTATTTCAAAGGTATCACCTAGCGGTGTTTTTCAGTGGGTGCAAACATTCGGAGGCTGTGATGGATCAAGAGATAATCGAGTTGTTTTAGATTCTGCAAATAATGTTTACGTTGTGGGCGGATTTTATGGCACAAAAAGTTTTGGAACGTCAACTATAACTAGTGCTGGTGGTGTGGATGTATTTGTAGTTAAGTACGATAAAAACGGTAATTTTCAATGGGTTGAAGCAGTGGGAGGCCTTTTAAGTGACAGAGCGAATTCAATTGCTATAGATAATTATAACGACTTGTATATTACAGGAGAATTTAGAGATATTATTAGTTTTGGCTCTGATGTATTAAATAATTATGGCGGTGCTAATGGCCGCGATATTTTTGTCGCTAAAATGAAAACAAACGGGACATGGGTGTGGGCAGATAAAGCCGGAGGAAATGGGGGTTCTGATAGAGGGAATAGGATAATTGTGAATCAACAGGGCAATATATTTGTAACAGGTCAGTTTAAAAATAATTGCAAATTTAGCCCAACTATTACATTAAATAATACTACAGATAGTATTCAAATTTTTGTTGCAGCAATTGATACTGGTGGAGTTTGGCGATGGGCCTTGCAAGGAGGCGGTGATTTAGAAGACAGAGGAAATGGCCTTTCTATTGATGATTCTTGCAATTTATATGTAACTGGGTATTATTCTAATACAGCCCTGTTTGGTTCAGCCTCTGTTACTTCCTCTGGACTAAGAGATATAGTAGTAGCAAAAATAAATAATGCTTGTTTTGAATATATTAATTCACCAACGGTAACGATATCTCCAACAGTAGCTTTGGTTGAATGCATTACTCATATACCAAACGTGTTTTCTCCTAACAATGATTCAGTAAATGATAAATGGCAAATTAAAAATAATTGTTTAGAAAAAATATCAATACAAATTTATAACCGGTGGGGAGATTTAGTTAAGAACATTAATGATATAACGCAATATTGGGACGGTAAAACCAATACTGGTTTTGAATGTAATGATGGTGTATATTATTATGTTGGCACAATCATTTTATTAAATGGAGAGGAAGAAAAAACAAAAGGGTTTATTAGTTTGTTTAGATAAATATTTAATGTTTATCTAACGCTTCCTTTACTAACTGATTAGCCATTTTAGGATCCGCTTTGCCTTTACCCATTTTCATGACTTCGCCAACAAATAAACCTAATAAATTAGTTTTACCGTTTTTATATTCGGTAATTTTTTCGGGATATTTTGCTAAGGCTTGATCTACTAATTCTTGTAAAGCACCAGTATCGTTACTTTGTATAATATCTAATCGTTGTGCAATGCTTAATGGAGCCTCTGTTGGGTTTAGCATTAACTCTGGAAATAATTTTTGTGTGGCTGCTGCATTACTTATTTTGCCTTCGTCAATTAAGGCAACTAAATCAGCAATGGTTTTTGGAGTGACATGAAATTTTTCAATGTCAATAGCATTTTCGTTTAAGTACGATTTAATACTACCCATCATCCAGTTAGCTGCTGCTTTGTAGTTTTTTGTGAAAGAAGCTAATTCATTAAAGTATAAAGCCAAACTTTTTAGGTCGGTTAAATTAAGCGCATCATATTCTGATAAGCCAAATTCTTTCGTAAATTTTTTCAATAGATCATTTGGTAGTTCAGGCATTTGAGCCTTTACAGTATTAATGTATTCTTGTGTGATAAATACTGGCTGTAAGTCTGGTTCAGGAAAATAACGGTAATCATTGGCATTTTCCTTACTACGCAATGCAAAAGTAGAACCATCAGTTGCATTAAAACTTCTAGTTTCTCCAGCAATTTCTTCACCCGCTTCTAATAAATCAATCTGACGTTTAACTTCAAAATCAATAGCGCGTTGTACATTACGGAAAGAGTTCATGTTTTTAACCTCTACTTTCTTTCCATATTCTTTTGCATCTTTCAACATCACTGATACATTGGCGTCGCAACGTAGCGAGCCTTCTTCCATGTTTCCGTCACAAATATCTAGGTAACGAACGAGTTTTTTTACTTCCGTTAAATATACATAAGCTTCGTCGCTATTAGTAAAATCAGGTTCGGTAACAATTTCTAATAACGGAGTTCCTGCTCTGTTTAAATCAATTAAGGATTCAAATGGATCAATGTCATGCATACTTTTACCGGCATCTTCTTCCATGTGAATACGCGTTAGGTTAATGCGTTTTTCTGTTCCGTCTTTTAATTTAATATCTACATAACCACCTGTGCAAATAGGAGTTTTGTCTTGCGTAATTTGATAGCCTTTTGGTAAATCGGCATAAAAATAATTTTTACGAGCAAACTGATTTTCTTCTCTAATATCAGCATGCACGGCAACACCTAGTTTTACAGCAAATTCAATAGCACGCTTATTTACTTTTGGTAAAGTACCAGGGTGCCCTAATGTAATAACACTCACATTTGTATTTGGCATGGCGCCATACTCTGCTACATCATTACTATACATTTTTGTTTTGGTTAATAATTGAATGTGACATTCTAAACCAATTACTGTTTTATATTTATCGTAAACGGACATTTTTTATTTGAGAATTAAGATTTTAGAATTAAGAAGTGATATCACCTAAAAATTCAGAGTTTAAAGATAAGGATTTTATTAGATTTTAAACCACATAGAAACATAGATTAAGATGGATTTATAGGTATAAGTTGATGTAATAGAAATATATAGAAAACTACAAAAATTTAATGTGGATGCCTTATTATATGATATCTAGCCCCCTCTTTTATGAACTTTCATGACTTATATGGTTAAAATAAATTACACTAAGATTTTGATTATATTTATCCTCCCAAACCACATTTTTTTGATACCTAAGTTTACCATAGATAAAATTATTGACGCCGCTAGAGTAGAGGACGTGATTGGTGATTTTATCACTTTAAAAAAACGTGGAGCAAATTTATTAGGGCTTTGTCCTTTTCATGGAGAGAAATCACCTTCGTTTACAGTTTCGCCAGCTAAAGGAATTTATAAATGTTTTGGTTGTGGTAAATCGGGTACTGCTGTCAATTTTATTATGGATTTGGAAAGTTTATCTTATCCAGAGGCATTAAGATACTTAGCTAACAAGTATGGTATTGAAGTTATTGAGAAGGAAGTAAGTGTAGAGGAAAAAGCGCAGCAAAACGAAAAAGAGAGTTTATACATTGTGATGCAATATGCACAAAAGTATTATACAGATTTGTTGATGAATGATGACATGGGGCGCTCTATTGGCTTGGGTTATTTTAAAGAACGTGGTTTTACGCAAGATATTATTGATAAATTTCAATTAGGATATAGTTCTGAAGAACGTCGTAAGTTTTCGGAAACAGCGGTAAAGAATGGCTACAGACCTGAGTATTTGGTTAAGACTGGAATGTCTATTTTATCTAATAATCATGTAGAAGGAACTCCCATTACAGAGAAAGATATTTTTGATAGATACACTGGCCGTGTGATGTTTCCAATACATAACATTTCAGGTAAAGTAATTGGTTTTGGCGGACGTATTTTAATTACGGATAAAAAACAAGCCAAGTATATCAACTCTCCCCAAACTGATATTTACGATAAGAGTAAAACGTTATACGGCTTATTTCAGGCAAAGAAAATGATTATTCAAGACGATAATTGTTTTTTAGTAGAAGGTTATACGGATGTTACATCCATGCATCAATCGGGAATTGAAAACGTAGTAGCATCTTCTGGAACATCGTTAACGGTTGAACAAATAAAATTAATTCATCGCTTTACTAAAAATATTACCATTTTATATGATGGCGATGTGGCTGGTATTAAAGCCAGTTTTAGAGGAATTGATTTGATTTTAGAAGAGGGAATGAATGTTCGTGTGTTATTATTTCCTGATGGAGATGATCCGGATTCTTATAGTAAAAAAGTAACTAACGAGGAGTTTAAAGACTTTATTAAAAGTAATAGTAAAGATTTTATTTCCTTTAAAACAAGCCTACTTTATAAAGAAGTAGAGCATGACCCAATTAAACGCGCCGAATTAATTAAAGATATTGTTGAAAGTATTTCTGTTATTCCTGATGCGATTAATCGCTCTGTATACGTGAAAGAATGCTCAAGAATAATGGACATTAGCGAACAGATTTTGCAGATTGAAATTAATAAACTCATTCGTAAAAAAACGGGGAAAGCTGCAGCGGCAAATAAACCATTCGATTCAAATCAAGCTAACCAAGGTAATTATCCAATAGATGATATGCCGCCAGAGGCTTATTTAGAAGAAGAGAAAGCGGTTGATCCTATTTTAGATTTTGAAGAAAAAGAATTGCTGCGTATGATGATGCAGTACGGCAATGTATTAGTGGATGTAGAAGCAGAAGATACGGATAGTGTACAACAATCATTTCAGTTAACGGTTTGCGAGTTTGTGATATTTGAATTGTGGAGAGATGAATTGCAATTTATTAATCCTATTTATCAAATGGTTTTAGATGAGTTTCATCACGAGCTAGAAACAGGCAATATACCAACCTTGCATACATTTACGCATCACTCTAATCCTGCGGTGTCTCAAGTAGCAATAGATTTTGCGTCTGTTTCAGATGTTGTAAGTTATAAATGGGAAAAATTTGGCGTAAATGTTCCGCTAGAAATTCATTCAATTAAAAAA
>JBKJPW010000224.1:0-5856 GCA_046594225.1 Bacteroidia bacterium | reverse complement strand
CAAAAGATAAAATGGCATTTTGGAATTCGTTAAAACCAGCCTACGATTATTTTGAAAAAAAACATCAAACACGTAAAGTAGTTACAGACGCAAAAGGACATTATTCTTTTAAAGATTGATTTAGAACATATTAATCGTAAATAACTTTTTGATGGCTTTTTACTCCATTTTCAAAAATAAACTCCAGAAAATAGAGTCCTCTTTTACGCTCAGAAAGATCTAATACTCCGCTTTGTTCAGAAAAAAATTGCTTCTCGATAAATTGACCATTTGAATTATAGATAGAGATAGAATAAGTATTCTCTATTTTTTCATTCTCTAAATTAAATAATCCAGTAACATTTGGATTAGGAAAAAGACGAATTCCTGTCATCGGTGATTCTTTAGGTATGTTAATACCAGTTGCTGTTGACGACAAATTAACAACAATAGTAACGTTCATAGAAACTAAATTAAAAAGACAAGTGAAATTGTAAACTCCAACCCCAGAATTAAAACATTGCAAATTTCCTGATATTGGACTACCATTTTTAAACCATAAAATATTGCTAAAAGCAGAACTAGGACAACCAGAACCTCCTTGTAATAAATAAAAAGCTAGATTTGTGTCTAATGGATTTAGAGTTACGCGAATAGTATCATAAGGATTTGGAATATATTGAGAGGTACTTGGGTTACTAATATTTAATCGAGGATAACATTCGCTGGCATTTATGATACTTAATTTGAAAATTAAGATTAGAAGTATTATAAAATGTTTCATTATCATTTAAAAATATTAACGTAAGATAATTAAAATTATTGCATAATCATAAAAATTAGTACTAAGATTAGACAACATTTCAATAGTTCATAACCACCAATTTCGGTTCATAAAATGCTTTATCTAGTATCTGTTTCCTTTATACATTTACCTTACAAAAAACTAAAAAATTATGAGCTATATTCAAGATTATTGGTGGGTAATTATTCCCATTATTTTATTAATCTCTTACAAACTGATATTTCGATTATTCGGAATCATTATTATTCCTGAAGACAAGATTGGTTTAGTAACCAAAAAATTTGTACTCTTTGGTGCTAACAAAGAATTACCTGCAGGACGAATTATTGCTATTGATGGTGAAGCAGGTTTTCAAGCACAACCTTTAGCACCTGGAATTTATTTTTGGAAATGGATTTGGCAATACGAAATTACGCAACAGGCATTTACGGTTATTCCTGAAGGAAAAATTGGTTTAATTGTAGCCAAAGATGGTAAGCAATTAGAAACTGGTTTTATCTTAGCTCGTAAAGTAGATTGTGATTCTTTTCAAGATTCAGAAGCGTTTTTAAGAAACGGCGGTCGTAAAGGTCGTCAATCAGCAATTATTACGGCTGGTACATATCGTATCAATACATTTTTATTCGAAATCAGTACTTACGATATGACTCACGTAAGCGAAAACATGGTAGGTATTGTTACTACAATGGATGGTATGCCAGTTGAAGAAGGAAACATTGCTGGTAAGCAAGCATTAGGACATAATAATTTTCAAGATTGTGATGCCTTTTTAGAAGCTGGTGGTAACAAAGGTTTACAACCCGAAATTATTTTAGCAGGTTCCTACTATTTAAATCCTTGGTTCATTCAAGTAGAGCAAATTAAAATGACGGAGATACCCATTGGTTATGTAGGAGTTGTAATTTCCTATGTAGGTAAAGACGGTAAAGATTTAAGTGGTTCTGAATTTAAGCATGGTAACATTGTAAGCAAAGGTGAAAAAGGGGTTTGGGCTGAGCCATTAGGACCAGGTAAATATCCAGTAAACACCTTTATTATGCGTGTTGAATTAGTACCAACTACTAACTTAGTATTAAACTGGGCCAATGCCCGTAGCGAATCACATCAGTTAGATAAAAACTTATCGACGATTACTGTTCGTTCAAAAGATGGTTTCCCTTTTAATTTAGATGTATCACAAATTATTCATATTCCAACAACTGAAGCTCCAAAAGTAATTGCGCGTTTTGGAAGTATGATGAATTTAGTGGGTCAAGTTTTAGAACCAACTATTGGTAACTACTTCCGTAACTCGGCTCAAGATAGTGATGTGATTGCTTTTTTAAGTACTCGTAAAGAAAGACAAGACGCTGCTAAATCACGTATTAGCCAAGTGTTAGACCAATACAATGTTAATGGTGTAGATACCTTAATTGGAGATATCGTTCCACCAGAAAGTTTAATGAAAACATTAACGGATCGTAAAATTGCAGAAGAACAAAATACAACCTTTGAAACTCAAAAACGTGCCGAGGTTACTCGTCAGGCTCTAGAGAAAGAAACAGCAGTTGCTGATATGCAGAAAGAAATTGTAAAAGCCGATCAAGGTGTATTAATTTCTGAACGTATTGCTGATGCTGCTGTTAAAAAAGCTACAGGTGAGGCTCAAAGTGTAAAAATTTCTTCTAACGCCGAAGCTGATAGATTAAAAGTTATTGCAGCGGCTGATGCCGAGAAAACAAAATTATCAGCAAACGCCGAAGCAGAAAAAGTAAAAATGTTAGCAAACGCAAATGCAGAAAAAATATCTGTAACTGGTACTGCCGAAGCGCAAAGTATTTTAGCGGTTGGTAAATCAAATGCAGAGTCTTACCGATTAGCTGTAGAAGCAATGGGTGGCGATAATTTCAGTCGTTTAAAAGTAACTGAAGCAATTGGTAGTAATAAAATCAAAGTAATTCCTGATGTGTTAATTACTGGCGGCAACGGCGATGGCGCTAACGGACCTATCAGTGGTTTATTAGGACTAAAATTATTAGAGGAAGTATCCAAAAATATTGGGAAGGATAGTGAAGAAAAACCTCATACAAATACCGATACTAAAAAATAATTGTGCATAACATTACAATTTAAAAAGAGATAGCAATATCTCTTTTTTTATTTTTATAACATAAGAACGCTTCTCGACTACGCTCGAAGTGATATAAATACTAATTTAAGTGTGCTCGAAGTTTATTAAGTTGAGTTTGTCAGTTCGAGAGTGCTCAAGAATAGAAGTAAAAAAACAGTTGTCAGTTCGAGCTGTCACTCTGAGCGGAGTCGAAGTGCGAGAACAAGCAAACATAAATTAAAAAATGAAATACGATATTATCCTAGAAACCCCTCGCCTACTGCTTCGTAAAAAAGTAGTGGAAGATGCGCCATTTTTTTTTGATATGAATTCCGATCCTTTAGTAGTTCAATATACAGGTGATACTGCTTTTAAGGATTTGCAAGCTGCTGAAGATGTTGTGAAGTACGTGATTGGTCAGTATGAAAAAAATGGATACGGTCGTTGGTTAGTTGCTCTTAAAGAAACAGGAGAGCCTTTAGGTTGGTGTGGACTAAAGTACCATGACGATACAAAAGAAACAGATATAGGTTATCGTTTTATGCAAAAACACTGGGGCAAAGGTTACGCTACCGAATCAGCCAAAGCATGTATCGACTATGGTTTTACTATTTTAAAATTAAAGCGCATTATTGGAAATGCTATGCAGGACAATACGGCTTCGGTTAATGTATTTAAAAAACTGGGGATGACTTTCGTTGAAAATAATTTACTTCACGATGTTCCATCAGTAACCTACGACATAAAACAATTTTAATATGCGCTTAACTCAACGTCTGCAATTAATTAAATTAACGGTACTCGTTGGCTTGTTAGCGTCAATTATATTGAGTCATAATTTATGGGCAGGAGACAGATGGTTTCCAAAAACAACCTTGATTGAAGATTACTTTGGTGTACCCTATCCTTACGATTATATTCAGTTAGGAGCTTTAATTTTACTAATCATATTTTCTTTCAGCACACAAAAAAAATTCCCTACGGTGTTATTGATTTTATTTTCGGTTTATATGTGCTTTGACGATCAAAACCGATTACAGCCTTGGTTCTATAATTACATCTTGATATTGTTTGTATTGTTATTTTATAAATACAGAGTTGATGAGCCAAATAACTATACCACTGTATTTATATCTCTTCAACTTTTAATTGCCCTCATTTATATTTTTAGTGGTATTCAAAAAATGAATGCTTCGTTTGTGCCCGATACTTTTCAATGGATGGTTCATTCGTTTGATACTATACTATCAAAACGCCAACTTGGCTTGCTAACTAAATTTGGATATATAGTTCCTTATTTTGAGTTAAGTCTGGGCTTGGGTTTACTTATAAAACCTTTACGATTTATCATCATCCCATTAGTAATACTTATGCATATACTTATTTTATTTATGCTCGGCCCAACAGGTAATGATTATAATTATGTAGTATGGCCATGGAATATTATTATGATTGCTTTGGTATTACTATTATTTGCTGATGTAAAACAAGAACGTTTTTTTGATATTGCCTTTTTATTTAAAGGATTAAGTTTTTACATAGTGATTACATTAATGCTCATCTTTCCTATTTTTAGTTTAAATAACCAATATGATTCTTACTTATCAAGTTCTTTATATTCTTCTAATTTAAATAACTGTCAGTTGATTTTATCTAATAAAGCCTATAAACAACTTCCACATGATATTCAGAAGTATTGTACAACCAACGAAGATTACAATGTGCTATACGTTAAAAAATGGGTAGAAGATGAATTAAATGTGCCATGTGTACCTGAGTACCGAATATTTAAAAACGCACATCATTATATTATTCAGCTAACTCAAACCGATTCCAAAGAAGTGAAATTTAACTTTATTGAAAGAGAAAAATTGATTCATTTTTAAGATAGTGAGTTATATGTCGTACCTACGGCACTTATATTCACTCACATTTATTTAGTTACCAATATTTAACTCCTACGGAGTTGTTCAACATTAGTTCCAACTTATATCTAAATTTCGTAGGGATGAAATACGGGTAAAAGCCATTTATTTAATTGTTTATAGTACCGTAAGTACGGCATATTATTAACCAATTTTTTTGTACCTTCGGATAACAATTAATTTACGTTCATGAAAAAACTTATACTTTCTCTTTATCTTATCCCCGTTGTTTGTTTTTCTCAGATCCCAACTGGATATTATAATCCTGCTCAAGGCTTAACTGGTAATCCTTTAAAAATTGCTTTACATAATATCATTGATAATCACACTCAAGTTTCCTATAATGGATTATGGACTGCCTATCAAAAAACAGATAGGAAAGCAAATGGAAAAGTTTGGGATATGTATAGTGATATTCCAAGTGGAACACCACCTTATCAATTTACATTTGTATCGGATCAATGTGGAAACTATGCTGTAGAAGGCGATTGCTACAATAGGGAACATAGTTGGCCGCAAAGTTGGTTTAATTCTTTAACAGGTCCTGTATCTGATTTATTTCATGTGTACCCTACTGATGGAAAAGTAAATGGCTACAGAAGCAATTATCCTTATGGTAACGTTAGCGTTGCAAGTATCACCACTTTAAATGGAAGTAAATTAGGCGCTTGTTCTAATTTAGGATACAACCAAACTGTGTTTGAACCTCTTAACGAATATAAAGGAGATTTAGCAAGAACCTATTTTTATATGAGTACACGCTATTACAGTGAAGATGGCGGTTGGTCAACATCTGATGCGACTAACAAATCTATTATTCTGCCATGGCAAATGAATGTGTTATTGCAATGGAACCAACAAGACCCAGTAAGTGCTAAAGAAATTGCGCGTAACGATTCTATTTACTACAAATATCAAAATAACCGTAACCCTTTTATCGATCACCCTGAGTGGGCTGATAGTATTTGGACCATTGATGCGAGCGTATTTGTAAAAGAATATGAACTAGCTCATTCATTTTCTGTTTTTCCAAATCCAGCTAGTACATCTTTTCAAAT
>JBKJPW010000204.1:0-15655 GCA_046594225.1 Bacteroidia bacterium | reverse complement strand
CCACCAAGGTTTTCCTTTATAGATATACAATATTTTTTCTCCAATTTCAACCACTGAATTCATATCGTGTGTAATAACAATAGTAGTAATATTAAATTCGTGTGTTAAACTTTGAATTAAATTATCAATAACAATAGATGTTTTTGGATCTAAACCTGAATTTGGTTCATCACAAAATAAATATTGCGGACTATTCGCAATAGCTCTTGCCAAAGCAGCGCGCTTTTTCATCCCACCTGATAATTCGCCTGGATATAAATTGTTACGGTTGGTTAATTGAACTTTATCTAAACAAAAATTTACACGATCCAACTTCTCTTCCTTAGTCATCGCAGTAAACATATCTAAAGGAAATCTTACATTTTCCTCCAAAGTTTGTGAATCGAATAAGGCTCCTCCTTGAAATAACATCCCTATTTTTTTTCTAACTTCTTGTTTCTCTTTTACTCCAAGAGTTGGAAAATTAAGTCCATCATATAACACTTCACCATTATCAATTTCATGTAACCCTACCATTAATTTCATAACGGTTGTTTTTCCGCTTCCGCTTTCACCAATAATTAAATTTGTTTTGCCTTGCTCAAATACAAATGAAACATCGTCAATAACTTTATTGGTACCAAAGCTTTTTGATATATTTTTAATTTCGATCATGTTAAGAATAATTGGGTTAACAAGAAATTAAAAATTAAAATTAAAATGCTACTGTAAACAACCGCAGCAGTGCTACTTTTTCCAACCTCTAAAGCGCCGCCATGTGTGTAGTAACCAAAATAAGAAGAGATAGAAGTAATTAAAAAAGCGAATGTAATAACTTTGGTAAAAGAATAATATAATTTCCAGGGTTCAAAAAAAGCCTGAATACCAAAAACATACTCATAAGACGAACAAGCTCCAGTTGCTATACCCATCACATAGCCACCAAAAATGCCCAAAAACATACTAATGGCAATTAAAAAAGGCATGATTAAAACGCCTGCTGCAATTTTAGGAAGTATTAAATAACCAGCCGAATTAATTCCCATAATCTCAAGCGCGTCAATTTGCTCAGTAATTCGCATAGAACCAATTTCGGAGGCAATGTTAGACCCTATTTTGCCAGCTAAAATCAAACATACAATTGTAGGAGAAAATTCTAAAAGCATCGACTCTCTGGCTGTATATCCAACTGCATATAAAGGCACTAAAGGACTGGTGAAACCAAAAGCTGATTGAATGGTAATAACGCCACCCATAAAAAAGGAGATGATAGCAATAATTGGCAAAGAACTTATACCAATATTATCAATTTCGTGAATAATTTGCTTCACATAAACCGATAGCTTTTCAGGCTTACTAAACACTCGTTTGATAAGGATAAAATAACGGCCTAAATGAAAGAATAAGTTCATAATAATGAAGGGCTAATATACGACTAAGGCTTGTAAATAAAAAACGCTATCCGATATTGCGGACAGCGTTCCTTAATTTTATATTTAATGTTACATCCCTGTTCCGAAATGAGTCATACTTTCCTTTTTAGAAGGGTTAATCGTCATTACAGGTAAATTACTAATGTCTACTACTTTTTGAGCTTCGGTACCACTGAAAAACTCTTTTATGCTTAAATTTGGTTTATTCATAATCACAATTAAATCTGATTCAATTTTGTTAGCATACTCAACAATTGTATCTGCAACGCTATCACTGGCCAACGATTTATTTGAACAAGAAATACCTTTTCCTTTAATGTACTGTTTTACTTGGTGAGAATAAGCTAATAATTGGTTTTCGTAAGCTGCATCAGATAAACTAAATACACCTAAAATACGAATAGATGCTCCAAAATAGTGAGCAAATTGAACCGCTACATCCACTTTTTCGCGGGATTCACGAGATAAATCCAATGGTAACAAGATGTTTTCGCAACCATCTTTATGATCTTTACCTCTGATAGAAATAACAGGGCAAACACACTCTCTAATCATTTTAGATGCACTAGCACCTACAATGTTTTTTGTGCTCATATGACTTTCTAAACCAACAATTACCAAAGTAGCCTCAATTTCTTCGGCAACTCTAGGTACTTCGCTGTAAATATTACCTTTTACATTCATAAACTCAGTAGGAACGCCACTTTCAGTTTCTGTTTGTTTGGTTAAGGCTTTTAACTCATCATATTTTTCTTCTCCTACTTTTTCGTAAGAATGGAGTAAAACGATTTTAGAATGAGTGTATTTAGCTAAATTATAAGCCTGTTTAATGGCTAATAGTGATTGTTCAGTAAAATCAATAGGAATTAATAGGGTGCCACGCTCTTGTAACTTCATATATAAGGTTTTAGGTTTTAAAATTTACCGTTATGAACTTACAAAATTAGTCAAATTAATGATATTTAGACCTTTATAAAAATAATTTTTAAGATATGACTGTTAATTAAATTTATTTGCCGATATTTGCAGCCCAAACTTAAAAAATAAAAAAATGGCAGTAAAGATTAGACTACAAAGACACGGAAAGAAAGACGCAGCGTTTTTCCACGTGGTAGCAGCGGATGGTCGTGCACCAAGAGATGGAGCTTTTATAGAAAAATTAGGAACTTACAATCCTAATACGAACCCAGCAACTATTGATTTAAATTTTGAAAATACCTTAAAATGGTTACAAAACGGTGCTGTACCAACAGATACTTGTAAAGCTATTTTATCTTACAAAGGTATTTTAATGAAAAAACACTTATTAGATGGTGTTAAAAAAGGTGCTTTAACTGAAGCGCAAGTTGAAGAGCGTTTTGCTAAATGGTTAGACCAAAAAGATAGCAAAATTGTTTCTAAAAAGGATGGTTTATCAGTAGCTGATAAAAAAGCCGTAGCTGATAAAGCAAAAGCTGAAACTGTTTCAAAAGAGGCAAGAGCAGCTAAAATTGCAGCTAAAACAGCAGTTGTTGAAGAAACTCCTGCGGTTGAAGAAACAGCAGCTCCAGAAACTGATGCTCCGGCAGCAGAAAACACAGAAGCATAGTTTTAAATTAAATACATAAAAAGCCCGATATGAAATTTCTTATCGGGCTTTTTTATTGATAAATCTTAATGAAGATGGGCATCAAAATGCTTGAGTAGTTTTATTGTAATAAGATTAAAGAAACAAATTACTTCCCTAAAGAATTTAAACCATCTACTGCTGGCTCGTAATTTGGTTTTAACTGTAAACACATTTGATAATCTGCTAAAGCATTATTTTTATCTTTTAACTCCTGGTAACAAGCTCCTCTTGCATAATAAGCTTCTGCGTATTTCGGATTTGCATTAATAGCTCTAGTAAAATAATTAAGTGCAACCATTGGATTTGAATTAATTCCAAACTCAATAGCTCCTAAATTATAAATAGAGAACACATGAAATGAATCAATTTTTAAAATTTGATTATACATAACTACTGCCTCTTTAATCTGATTCAGATCCTGCGTTAATTTTGCTTTAGCGTATAGAGCTTCAACATTCGTAGGATTTAAACTAATAGCATTATTATAGTATTCAAAGGCTAAAGCATTTTTCTTGGCTCCATAAATTAAACCTAGTTCTAAAAAAGCACCGTAATTTTTATTGTCTTGCTCAATAGCTGTTTCTAAACTCGAAATAGCTTTAGCTGTGTCGCCAATTTCTTTATAGATGCTTCCTTTTAAATAATAACCTTTCGCTAAATTTTCGTTCACTTTTAAGGCTTGATTGATTTTAGCAAAAGCGTTTTCGTATTGTTTTACAAAGTAATAGAGTTCCCCTAATTTCAATAAACCATCTGTATTTTCTGGAAATTTCTTTACAACGTTTTCTAAAACGTCTTTGGCATTTCGAGTTTCGTTAGCAGCGAAAAAAATATCCGCCTCCGTTAAATAAAAATTAGCATTACTTGTATCTATTCTAATAGCTCGTTTAGCATCGCTAATAGCATCTTCAAACTGCCGAAACTGTAAATAAATTTTAGCACGTTCGTTGTATAAATTAGCATCATCCGGACTGTCTAATATTTTTTTATTTAAAGCGGCCAATTCTGGGGAGTTAATCACTTTTAAAAGAGAATCTGCTCTATGGGAATTTTCCGTAGCGCCTTCTTCTTTTGTAGTACATGAAATAAAAGCAATTGAAATTATAAAAAGTGCAAATAGTTTTTTCATAGATGTTTTATAAATCGTTAGCTGAAGCAATTAATTCTGCTACATCCAATACTTTGGTTTTATCTTCTTTATTAAAATGTTTCACACCATCTGTCATCATGGTATTACAAAACGGACAACCAACTGCAATAATATCCGGATTATGAGATAGTGCTTCTTCTGCCCTTTCCACATTTACTTCTTTTGAACCTTTTTCCGCTTCTTTAAACATTTGTGCACCACCTGCTCCACAACATAAACCATTGGCTTTGCTCCGTTTCATTTCTACTAACTCAGCGTCCAATTTTTGAATCACATCACGCGGCGCTTCGTACACATTGTTTGCTCTTCCTAAATAACAAGGGTCGTGAAAAACGATTTTCTTTCCTTTAAATTCTCCACCTTGTACTTTTAATTTTCCTTCGTTAATTAATTGTTGCACTAATTCGGTGTGATGAATCACTTCGTATTTACCACCTAATTCAGGATATTCATTTTTAATGGTATTAAAACAATGCGGACAGCCTGTTACTATTTTTTTTACATCATAACCATTTAAAATAGTGATATTTTGCATGGCTTGCATTTGAAATAAAAATTCGTTACCGGCACGTTTTGCAGGATCACCCGTACAAGACTCTTCAACGCCAAGTACCGCAAAGTTTGCGCCTACGTGGTTCAAAATACGAACAATAGCCTTGGTGATTTTTTTTGCTCTATCATCAAAACTGCCACTACAACCTACCCAAAATAAAATATCAGGAGTTTCGCCATTGGCAATTTTTTCTTGCATTGTTGGTACTTTCAAAGTTTCCATAGTTTGTCAATTATGTTTAATGGTTTAAGAAACTATTGTTCAAAAACCTGAATAGTTACGTTTTTCTCAATTAAATCTGTAAATCTTCCTTCGTAGCGAGTAGCTCTTACCATGTGATTATCTACCCAATGGTAATTACCTCCACGTGGTTTCCCCATTAATAACCCTTGATATTTAAATCCATGTTTGTTTAACCATCTTTCGGTTACTGTTCTATGTTCTTCTGTTCGAGAAGTGAAAAAAGTAATAATATGTCCTTCATCGAACCACTTATTTAAAGTAACTAATGCTTCAGGATATAATTCTGCTGTTTCCATTCTTTCGGGCTCCTCATTTGGAATATCATCACAAATAGTTCCGTCAATGTCAATCAAATAATTTTTTACATGTGAAGGTAAAACAGGACTAATTTTTTGTCCGTTCTCTTCTTTCTCTACTAATTTTAAATTCATGTTTATTGTATTATTAATTTTCAGTTATCCAATTTGCTCTATCAGAAGGACTGAATTGCCAAGGCGCGCCGTTATTTTCTAAATTAGAAAACATACCGTTTAGTTCGTTAGGTGCTGAACTTTGTTCTAAAACTAATTGCTGACGCAAGCCAACAATGATTGCTAATGGATCAATATTTACAGGGCATTCTTGCACACAAGCATTACAAGTATTGCAAGCCCAAATTTCTTCAGATGTGATATAATCTCCTAATAATGTTTTTCCATCATCTACAAAAGTACCACCATTTTTATCTATGTTCTTCCCTACTTCCTCTAATCTATCCCTCGTATCCATCATGATTTTACGAGGTGATAACGCTTTGCCTGTTATGCTTTGAGGACAAGCAGAGGTGCAGCGTCCGCACTCAGTGCAAGAATAAGCATCTAATAAATTTTTCCAATTCAAATCCGTTACATCTTTAACGCCAAATTTAATAACTGCATTTGGGTCGAGTACTGATTGATAAGTTGGATCAAAATTTGGCTTTACAACATCTGTTACTTCAAATAAGTTAGTGAATTGTCCTTTTGATTTTAAATTAGAAAAATAGGTATTAGGGAAAGCCAACAACACATGTAAGTGTTTTGATTTTGGTAAATAATTTAAAAAAGCAAATACCATCATGATATGTCCCCACCAACCAATACGCTCAATTACATGTAAACCTGCATCTGGCATATTGCCATAGATTAACGGCCCTAAGTGGCTACTAATGGTTAAGCCTAAAGTTCCGTCTCCTAAATTTACGGCATGAGACTGTCCTCTTGAATATAATACTTCATCGGCTCCATTCATCATAAAGATGAAGCAAATCAATATAATTTCCATGATTAAAATAATATTGGCATCTAATTTTGGCCAACCATTTAATTCACTTTTTACCAAGCGGGGAATTTTTAATAAATTTCTTCTTGCTAAAAAAGCAATGGTACCAATAAAAGCCAATACTGATAAAATTTCGATGAAACTAACGATAAAAGTATAAAAACCTCCTAAAGATGGGCGAAATGCACGGTGGTGCCCTGTAATACCATCAAATATAATTTCTATTAATTCGATTTGTGTAATGACAAAAGCAGCGTACAAAAACAAATGTAAAATTGCGGGAATAGGACGAGTAAACATTTTCTTTTGACCTAAAGCCACCAATACCATTGTTTTAAAACGTTCAGCTTTATTATCAGTAATAGAAATATCCTTTCCTAATAAAATGTTACGACGAATTTTTTTTGCATTAATGAAAAAATACGTACTAGAAACAATTAATAGAGCAATAAAAATGATTGATGAAATCATAGCGCAAATTTAAAGTTTAGGTTTGTTTTTATCTTTTCTACCAAATACTGAGAAATGAATATAACGTTCAGGATTTACACGTAGATCTTTCATTAATTTATCTAAGTCTTCACTAGCTTTATTTAAGTTATTGTATAACGAATCGTTTTTAGCAAGTTTACCTAAAGAGCCTTGTCCTGAATTTATTTGAGCCACTAATTTATTTAATTCAGCTAAAGTTCGATCAGCTTCTTCAATAGCACTTTTTAAGTTTGATTTTGCTAAGCTATCCGACAGATTACTAAAATTACCAATAATGTTATCAATCTTGCCAGTATTATGTTCCAACATTCCTGCTAAGCTATTTAACTTGGTAAGGATAGAAGAAATTTTTGCTTTTTCAGATGCTACTAAATCATCCAACTTATAGGCAGTTTGTTCTAAACTTTGAATGGCTAGTTTAATACTCTCAAAAGACTTACTTAAATTTTCGCGAGTTTTATCATTTAATACAACTTCAACAATAGTCATCACTGAATCAACAGAGGACAATAATCCTTCAATTTTTTTCTGCAAAGGTGCTAATTGCTTACTAACAGAGGTTTTTAATCCTTCTTCCGTTTCTGCAATTAAAGTGTCGCCTGAACTTACAAACTCTATTTCGTTACTATAAATAATTTCAACAGCCTTAGACCCTAATAAATCCGAACTCACTGCTCGAGCAATAGAATGTTTTGGAATATTTACGTCTTCGGTTAAAAGAAATTTTACTAAAACTCCATAAACACCATTTTTATCTTTTACCAAAGAAATTTTATTGATTTGACCAACTTTGAATCCATTTACTAACAATGGATTTGCTTCAATTAAACCATCAATTTTAGGATACACGGCGTACAACTCGTATTTATCACTAAATAAATCTCGCCCTTTTAGGAAATTAAATCCCCAAATAAAAAAGCCAATCGCAGCAGTAACAACAATACCTATTTTAAATTCTTTTGAAATTTTCACAATCAATTTTTTGAAGCCCTAATATACAGCTTTATTATTAAATAATAAAGCTAGCAAAAACAGAATTAGCGCCTATTTCTTAACAGGCAATACTGATTTTATAATACCTTGAAATGAGGTAATATTAAGCGGGAATTCTAAAAAAACATGTAAAAAACTCAAAAAATAGAGTGCTTTTAGACCAATATTATAGTCGATAATGTATAATACAATAGAAAACAACCAAATTGCAATAGTAATCATTAAGGTTTTTTTTGGCACTTTATGCCACTGAATAACCGATGTTTTAGAAAACCAGTTTAAATAATGGTAAGTATAGGCAAAAGCAATAAAACGCATCACTATAAATCCTGCATTAGTGGTATAAACCAAAGCTCTTTCGTCTGTTAAAGTTGTTTCTAGGCCAAAAAAATCAATTAAAAATTTATTTAACAGATAAAATAATTCATAGCTTTTGCCAACATAAGCCGACACCTCGTATTGAAGTCCTGGCGCTTTAATAACAAAAAAAGAAAAGGCAATGAGCCCTAATGCAATAACAGATAAATAGCCAGAAAACGATTTATTTTTTAAAACACCATAAAACATAAAAGCCCAAGTAAAAATAAATACATGAATTATAGTTGGCAAAAATATGCCTACCCCAATTACATAGTTGAATCCCATTTTAGACATTGATATACCAATAATTGCTAATACAGCTAAAACAATTCTATATAAATTATCTTTTATGAATACAAAAATAAGAGATAACAAAACACCATATAAAATGATGTTAGGAATTAGCTTATCCGACTTTGCTGGATTGATATATGAGAAGTAAAAAACCAACACGCACAATACACTCAAAAACAAGAAATCATATTTGCCTTTAGTGAAATAATTTTTTTTATGCAACCAACCTATTTCTGTTAGGTAATGCAAAGGGCCTAATACAGCATAAGAAAATAAAAACAACTCAAAAGGAAGTATAAAAGATAAAATAGCAGCCAACAGCATTAAGCCAATGTTTGCATAATTTATTTGGTCGTTATTTAAAGCAGATAGTTTAAGCAATGTGTTTTAAATTAATTATAAATCAAATATCTAAAAATAAATTGGATTGGGAAATTTGAAGAAGATAATTAGCTACTTCTTTACCTCTTCAAACTTACCTGTTTTTTTGTTAAAGCCATAGGGACAATGCTTACAACCATTTTTGCAGCAGTAACCTCGCTTTAGGTGATATTTTTCAGTGAAAATTAAATAACCCTCGGGGCTATAGTAAAAATCTTCTGGGTCTAATTGCTTACTAAACATTAAATTAATGACTAATTTTGCTGAATGAATTCTGTTGCCAAATATACTATTTTAATTGTTTTTATTCTTTTAGGCTTACCTTCAAATGCCCAACAAGATTCTACTAAGAAGAAAATGATTAATATTCAACTAAAAAATGATTCGAATATTTTGTTTCAAAATAAAAAACTAAGCGTTGACGAAAATCTAAATGAACCAAAATTAGAAATTGGCGCATACCTAAGTTCATATTATGCATTTTATTCTGAAGACAACTCAACTCCTTACGTAAAACACGCCACAATGGCTGCCCGTAATAATCAATTTGGATTAAACATGGTCATGGTTTCTTTAGCTTACCGTTCAAAAAAAGTAAGGAGTAATATTACTTTGCATTATGGAGATATAGCCGAAAGCACTTGGCCATCAAAATTTAATATGATTCAAGAGGCAAATGTGGGTGTAGAGTTATTTAAAAATTTATGGTTTGATGCGGGTGTTTTTAGGTCTCATATTGGATTAGAAAGTACTCAGCCACGAGAAAATATTACGTCGAGCATGACATTAGCAAACGTATATGAACCATACTTTTTTTCGGGAGCAAAACTAACCTATTTAATTAATCCTAAATTAAGTATTCAGATAAACGCTTTTAATAGTTTCAATTCGATTATCGAAACTAATAAAAATAAATTAATAGGAAGTTCCATTGTATTTGCTCCCAACGAACATCTATCAATAACCTACAATTTTATTACGGGAGATGATACTCCTGATACAATTAGTTTAAAACATCAACGTTATTACCATAATTTTTATTTAACCTATCAAAAAAAGAAAATAAGCATAGGAGCAGAATTTAATTATGGAATACAAGAATACAACAAACGCATTGATGAATTTACTATAGGCACAGCATATATGAATAGTTCTTTACTATTATTTAAACATCAAACTTTAAAAAAAATAGCCTTTTATGGGAGAGGAGAATGGTTTAGTGATGAGAATGAAATATTAAGTATTGGCACTAATATGGGTAAATATAGTTGGGGCGCAACTGCTGGTATAGAATATAAGCCAGTAAAAAATATGGCTTTAAGTATAGAAGCTCGTCAATTAAATTGTGAAAAAAAGAATTTTTATTATAATGGAGAATATCGAAAAGAGCGCAACGAATTTATATTTTGTGTAGATGTTTGGTTTTAATAATGTGTGATGATAAACTACAACCCCATCATAAACACAATTGAGTATAACAGTTACCGTATAGGTATTTTGCGTTTAGATTTAATTCATCCAGAAATTTCGGGCAACAAATGGTTTAAATTAAAATACAATTTAGCACAAGCAAAAAAAGTAAATAAAAGTACTATTATTACCTTTGGAGGTGCTTTTTCCAATCACATTGCGGCTACTGCCCTTGCCTGTAAATTAAAAGGATTAAAAAGCATAGGTATTATTAGAGGAGAAGAATCATCAAGCAATAACCCTACTCTATCCTTAGCCAAACAAAATGGTATGGAATTATTATTTGTAAGTAGAGTTGAATATTCTCAAAAAAATGATGGTGGCTACATGCAGCGTTTACGGTATATGTATCCTGAAGCATATATAATACCTGAAGGTGGTGATAATTTGTTAGGAGAAAAAGGTTGTGAAGAGATTTTAACTCAAGAAACAAACACTTATCATTACATTTTTTGCGCGCATGGTACTGGCACCACATACAGAGGTATTTCAAAATCTTTAATGCCCCATCAAGAATTGAATGTAGTGAATGTATTAAACTTTGAAAGCATTGTAAATGAGCCACAAACCAGCATTTTAAATAACTATCATTTTGGTGGCTACGCCAAACATAACCACGAATTATTAGAGTTTAAGAGTTGGTTTGAAGAATCCTACTCTATTCCATTAGATTATGTTTACACAGCTAAACTATTTTTCGCAGCCTTTGATTTAATGAAACAAGAAAAGCTAGATAAACAAAAAACTGTTTTAATAATTCACTGTGGTGGTTTGCAAGGAAATAAAGGGTATGAAGACCGTTACAACCTAAAGCCTAAACGCCAAGTAAACGATGCCCAAGGGTAAACTTGTTTTGTGTCAAAGCCTCCTCTACCTGCATATTTTTCAGAGAGTTTAAAAAAACCAACACCAAGCGCTAAAGTGCTCGTCATTTTTTTTCCACTACTTTTAAAAATTCCATTTTGTAATTGAAAACTCAATCCTTCAATACCACCCAAAGTCATATCTGTACCATATCTCACGCGTGGCCCAAAAAAATATTTTAATTGAGGTTTTAAATCATGGTAATAATTAATATCAACGCCTGTAATAATTCCTGTTCCAACATTTCTCTTTACAGGTGCAGTGTTAGTGCTACTGCTATTATTAGAATTCGTATTCGTACCGCTCGAACTAGAACTTGTGTTGGTATTTGAAGCGTTATTATTATTAGAAGAGAATTCTGCTAATGCCCCCAAACCATCATAAGTTAAACTAACAGGTATCTTTATTCCAATTGATTTATTAGCCACTAATCTTTCATAGGAAACAGTCAGTCTGCCAAAAACCAGATCTACTATATAGAATCCTAAAATACCATTTGGCATCAATGCCTCTTTTTCCTTCCACTCTTTCATTTTTCGAGCCTGACGTTGTTCTCTAGTTTCATTCATTTCAGGCATAGAAGAAAATACGGTTGTATTATTTTGTACAGTAAAGGAAGGAATCTCTTTACTATACATATATACGGTTTCCGATTTACCATATTCCGTTATCAATATATCATTTTTTGGCAACGTAATAATCGTAGAATTTTGAACAGTATCACGATAGCTGATTGTTTTTTCGGAAATAGCTATAATTTTACAAGAAATGGTTTTTCCGTTTCTCAAAAACACTTTGTCTTGAGACATAGCTGTTAAAGAAACAAAAAGTAACATCCAAAAAATGATATGTAATTTATAGTTCATATTAAAAACGGTATCCAAAACAATAGCCTAAATACACTTTTGGGTAATCTCCATAATTTACTCTACCCGAAGAATTAATGGTTACTAATGGTGTAGAATTAATCTGAGCACCTATAGACCCAAATACTTTAAAACTAAAATTAGGTGTGACTCTAAATACCCATCCATTTGAAATCATAATAGCCACCTGGGAAGCACTTGACTTTTGGTAATTTTTTTGGTTATTAGCTGTATCTACCACATTTAAATAATCGTAGGTCATATATTTTCCTAACAGACCAACAAAATACTGAACACGCTTTGTGTTGCGAGGCATATAGTTAATTCCGAATCCTGCATCATATTTTTTTTTAGCACCCTCTTTCGAATCTCTGATAAAAAAATTTAGAGCGCCTATACGCGAATTAAAACTATAACCTCCCAAAAACGTTAAGGACATTCTGCTTTTTAATAAATCTCTGTCATACATCAAAGTAATATCACCGTTAGCCAAAGCCAAGGCATTAATGGAAAACGCATTTTGATTTAAGTAATATAAATTGAAATCTTTTTTCTCTGGCTTTTTAGCTTTAGCGTATGGGTCGTTTCTATCAAAGGGTTTCTGAACTGGTTTTTCAGCAGGCTTTTCAATTGGCGTAACAGATTCTGTTATTTTTGGAGCTAAGGTATTTGGATTATCATTAATGACTTCTGTTATTCCGTTTGCGTATTCAATAAGCACAACATCTGTTTTTGCAATCACATAAGTTGGTCCTTCCAAATTATTGAAGTCTTTATACTTAATATCCTTTAAATTAATTTCGGTAACTTTTCCTTTTAATTTACTCCCCGCCGTGGTGTACAATACATCCTGACTGTAAGCCATATTAGCAAACAGAAGCAGAGTAAATAGTACAGATAATATCAGACGCATCAAAATAATTTAAGCAATGCTAAAAATAGGCAATAAATACCGATATAAAAACACTTTTTATAGGCATTCTACCTATAAATATTATAGAATAATTAAGGCAATTTCACTAATTTAGTCAACTTAAATTACGCCATGTTTAAACTTAAAAATTACATCAACGGTGAGTTAGTTGACCCTATCTCAAACCAACATATCGAGAACTACGATCCATCTCGTGGCATTGTGTATTCTTTAATTCCTGATAGCGACGAGCGTGATGCTGAAAAAGCAATTGCAGCAGCTAAAGAAGCATTTAAAACTTGGAGTATTACTCCAAAAGATGTTCGCTCAAAATATTTATTAAAAATTGCCTCTTTAATCGAAGAACAGTTAGATGAATTAGCAGTAGCTGAAAGTTTAGATAATGGTAAACCATTACACCTTGCTAAAACAGTTGATATACCTAGGGCAGCTGCTAACTTCCATTTTTATGGGACAGGCATTTTACATTATGCCGCGCATGCACATAGCATGGAAGACACTGCTATTAATTACACCTTACGTCAACCTGTTGGTGTAGCTGGTTGTATTTCGCCATGGAATTTGCCTTTGTATTTATTCTCTTGGAAAATTGCTCCTGCCTTAGCTGCTGGTTGTACTGTAGTTGCTAAGCCTTCTGAAATTACACCCATGACAGCTTACTTATTGTCTGAAATTTGTGTTAAAGCAGGTTTACCAAAAGGCGTTTTAAATATTGTACATGGTTTCGGCCATAAAGTGGGTAATGCTATTGTGAGCAGTACTGATGTTCCTTTAATTTCCTTTACTGGTGGCACAAAAACTGGTGCAAGTATTGCAAGCATTGCAGCGCCAATGTTCAAAAAATTATCTTTAGAGTTAGGTGGCAAAAATCCTAATATCATTTTTGCAGATTGCGATTATGATAAAATGCTTTCTACAACCATGTTGTCATCATTCGCTAATCAAGGACAAATATGTTTATGTGGTTCGCGAATATTTGTGGAGCGTTCTATTTACGAAAAATTTAAAACCGACTTTGTTGCTAAAACTCAAAAGTTAACTGTTGGTGCGCCCTTAGATGATAAAACAAAAATTGGCGCAGTAGTTTCTAAGCCACACATGGAAAAAATATTATCTTATATAGAACTTGCAAAACAAGAAGGTGGTACTGTATTATGTGGTGGTAAAAAAGCAACAGTTGGCGGCGAATTTGAAAACGGTTACTATTTAGAACCAACTATTATTGAAGGTTTAAGTTATGATTGCCGTACCAACCAAGAAGAGATTTTTGGACCAGTAGTTACTATTATGCCTTTTGATACAGAAGAAGAAGTGTTGATGTATGCAAACTCCACTCAATATGGTTTAGCCTCAACTTTATGGACACAAGATATTACGCGTGCAAACCGAATGGCAATGGATTTACATACTGGTATTGTGTGGATTAACTGTTGGTTATTACGTGATTTACGTACTCCTTTTGGTGGCGTTAAATCATCAGGTGTTGGAAGAGAAGGTGGTTTTGAAGCATTGGACTTTTTTACCGAACCTAAGAATGTGTGTGTAAAACTTAAATAAAAATATAGAACGCAGATAACGCTGATGGTTATGATTAAATATGATTTTTATTTATAATAAACTTAAAAAAATCGAGGCTAATAGGCTTACCTTGGAATAACAAAAAAATAGAATAAAAATAACGTCGATATATAATTTATATGATTTTAATCTTAACTAATCATAAAAAATCTGTGGCATCAGCGTTCCATTAAAATAATTAAAAAATGTTAGAAAACAGTAGTAGAACAGAATTAACCACCTTAGGTGAGTTTGGATTAATTAAACATTTAACAGAACATGTTGAAATACATAACGACTCATCTATCAAAGGAATTGGTGATGATGCTGCTGTTATAAAATATAACGGAGAAAAACACACCTTAGTTTCAACAGATATGTTAGTAGAAGGCGTTCACTTTGATTTAACCTATGTGCCTTTAAAACATTTAGGATATAAAGCTATTACCGTAAACCTATCGGATATTTGCGCCATGAATGGTACTCCAAAACAAGTAACTGTAAGCATTGCTGCATCAAATCGTTTTTCTGTTGAAGCCTTAGAAGAATTATATGCTGGGATGATTTTTGCTTGTAATAAATACCATGTTGATTTAATTGGCGGCGACACAACTTCAACTACTAGCGGTTTAGTAATTAGCGTAACTGTAATTGGCGAAGCCAATAAAGAAGATATTGTGTATCGCAATGGTGCTAAAGAAAAAGATTTGTTATGCGTAAGCGGCGACTTAGGTGGTGCCTATATGGGTTTGCAAATTTTAGAAAGAGAGAAATTTGTTTTTAAAGATAATCCAAACGTACAACCTGATTTAGTGGGCTGCGATTATATTTTAGAGCGTCAGTTAAAACCAGAAGCACGTGTTGATATTATTGAATTATTAAAAGGATTGGATGTAAAGCCAACAAGTATGATTGATGTAAGTGATGGCTTAGCTTCGGAGTTAATGCACCTTTGTACACAATCTGATTTAGGTTGTGAATTATATGAAGAAAAGATTCCATTAGATCCACAAACATTTGATACAGCGCGTGAATTTAATTTAGATCCAACGGTTTGTGCCCTAAGTGGCGGCGAAGATTATGAATTATTGTTTACCATTTCGATGGCAGATTATGATAAAATAAAACACTTGCCTGATTTTACTATTATTGGACACATGACAACAAAAGCAAGCGGC
>JBKJPW010000080.1:0-19817 GCA_046594225.1 Bacteroidia bacterium | reverse complement strand
TGTATTTTTTGAAAACGCATTTTATTTATTTTCTAGTTTTGATATACGGTTTAATAACTCTGTATATTTATCATTTAAGATTTTAATTTCTGTTTTATGTTCGTTAATAATATCTTGCTGTTCTTTCATACCTTGCAATAAATATAAACTAAAACGGCTATAATCCACAGACCATGCTTCTTTGTTTTCATCTTTTGGCTTATAAACTACCCCTGGAAACAACTCATATAATTCCTGAACCAATACACCAAAATCATTTTCCTTTGTGATTGAGCCCTTTACTAATTCGCCACCATTTTTAGAAACAGGCTGGTGCATTTGATAATGATAGGTTTTTACTTCCATTAATTTTGACAACACTTTTTCATCAAATAAAGTAATGTTGGATTTAAAACGTTTGTCGCTGATTGCAAAAGTACCGTTACTAAAAAACTGACCTAAGCCATCTATTCTTGCCATGGTTCTTTCTGCATAAGCATTATCATATCCTCTAAATTCAAAGCCTCTATCTGCATTTGCATTTGCTGCAACTTGAGTAACATCTGATGTATTCCATAAATCAGCATGACTTCTTCCTGCATTTCGGTTCATTCCAACTGCCAATCCACCTACTCCACCAATCCAAGTTGTTCCAGGGCCTTGACCTCCCGCGGGATCAGAATTATAATTTCCAGCTACAAAATACCCATAACCTACTGTCATTCTGTGAAGAGGATTGTCGGGAAGAGAAGGATTAATTGTTGTAGATAAACCATTTGGAAGACCCACTCTTACTCCTCCCCCTGTTGGGTTTAAAGACAAAATGCCTTCGGTGCCAGCAGTTTCTAATAAATCAGGTGTTGATCCAGTAGTAGTATATGCTTGAATTTGACATTGACCAACAGCTTCCAAACGTATATGTGAATTAGAATTTCCATCATATACTCTAAAACCATTATCAGTATATGGCCTTATATTATCTGAGTAAATACTATTAGCGGATCGGCCAACATTAAAAGAGTTTTGAGGATATACATTATCTGCCACATAAGCATCGCCATTCATGACATCAAATTTTCCTCTTGCTTGACCTGGCGCAGGAACATTGATCCCAACATTGCCATTATTAAAAGCACTTATTGTAGGTACATTTCCTACTCCATTATGACCATATACTTCAAATATTCTATTAAAAAAATCACTTCCTTGAGTAGCACCAGAGGAATGAATTGTAAATAACCTTGAAGTGCTTGCTGCTGCACCAGATATATCAAAAGATGTTGTAGCATCTTGATCGTAATTACTCAGATTAGCGCGGTTAAGGGGAGAAGTAACTAATAGTGAATTTCGACCTGCACCGCCAGCAACAACTTGAAATAAAGCAGATGGCACATTTGTTCCTACTCCTACATTACCGTTACCTTTTGCCGTAAAAACTGGAATACCAGCAACGCTTTGCGTACCTGTGCTTACATCAAGAATTGTATTATTAATTGAAGTAGCTGCAATTTTAACAGCTAAGCCATCTGCATTAGGAACAGTACTTTGATTGTAAAATAATCCTGCATAGCCACCTGCATCTAACCTCCATGTTAACGAACCGCCACCACCGATATTTGCATTTATACCTTGTCCATCAGAACCAATAGTATTTAATAAAGTAGTTTGCATGTTGTGAAATATTCCACTAGTAACTATTCTAGCATGCTCTATGTTATTAGCTCTAAAAACTAAATCAGCATTATCTATTGTTCCTAAAAAATTGATAGCAGGATTAGTACCAGTATTACCTAATAAATTCCAAAATGTACCAGAAGAAGGTGTCCAACTAGTGCCATTGAATTGCAATATCTGCCCTAAAGTTGGTGTAGTTACTGCTACTGGAGTTGTTTGCAGGCCTACAACCGTTAATGCTGGGTAAGTTCCTGTTACATCGTTTGTTCCTGCGGGTAAAGGCGGTGTGCAAAGAGATTGCCAAGCTACTAAAGTGGCGTTATAAAAAAACACACAATTAATGGTAAGGTCAAACACCATTAATCCGTTTGCTGGGGCAGCGATAGCAGTGCGTTGAGCAGTTGTCATTCGAGGAATTAATAAACCAGTGGTGGTTGATGCCATTTCTACTAAGGAAGAAATATCTGGATTAGGAGTTCCAATACCTAGATTACCAGCTGAAATAAAACGTGCAACTTCATTACTATTAGTTTTAAAAATTAAATCATTAGCATTGGTAGTTCCCAAAAAATTTGTTGCGTTAATATTTGAATTGCCATTAAGTAACCAGCTATTAGCTAGAGGGACAACAATACTGTCATATATACGACCATTTGAAGCAGCAAATAAATACCTAGGACCAATGCCAATTAAAGTATCCGAACGGATGGCTCCGCTCACATGTAATTTTGATAAGGGATTATTGTTCCCTATTCCAACATTTTGTGAGTAACAAAATATACTGATTACACTTAGAACGATTATTAAATATTTTTTTTTCATATCATTTATTTTGTAATTTAGAAATAGGATGTAATCTGCTGTTTAAACATCCAACTATATGTGCAATTTATCAAAAATAGTATATTATATACAAGTAAATGAGGGGGTAGTCCCCCTAAACCTTTTTAGAAAACTATTTTATTTATTATAAAATCTGCAAAGCTATTTTCTATAAATTTTAAGCAAAAAGAGCAGCCATTTTAGAATCACGCCAAAAATTATAATTATACTAGCTAATTTATTGTTTTAGCTCTAATCAGATGGCAACGTTTGATATGATTTAGTTAGTTTTTTTATCAGAATAAATTACGAATAGAGTTGACTTATACCTAACTCTGCTTTCACTACAAAAACTATTTATCGTAACAAGGTAACATGCCCAACATACTCATGTTTTTTACCTAATACATCTTTCAATTTCACTTTCCATATGTATACATCTTGTTTTTCAACGCCCGATTTAGCTTGTACTTTACCATCCCAACCTTTTGTTATATCATCAGAGTAGTAAATCATTTCTCCCCATCTATCAAATATCCACATCTCAAATTTTTCTATCCCAATACCTTTACCAGTAAAAAAATCATTTACTCCATCTTCATTTGGCGAAAAAGCATTGGGTATATAAAACACAAACTCTGGTGCTATCTCCACTTTTAAATACGCTGTATCCTTACACATATACTGATTAGATACTATCAAGTATGTTGCATAGGTTTGAGCTGTTACCTCATCATAAGTGTGCACGGGGTTTTGAACTAAACTATCTAATGGACTAAGATCTCCGAAATTCCACCACCATTTTGTATAATCTTGCGATTGATTAGTAAAATGAACTAAGGGCTGTAATATTGTTCCGTTATCCAACTCTACAAAATAATTGGCAATAGGTTTAGGGTAAACCGTTATAGCATTTGTTTGTGTTTTAATAGCACTGCAAGAACTATCTGTAGTTACTTTTAAACTTACCGTGTAGTAAGCTAGAGCGCTACTACTGCTGTTTGTGTAACAATTTTGTTGGGAAGTATTTGTATTTACTGAATTAGTATTTCCATCACCAAAACTCCACGACCAATTATTTATTTGAGCTGGCCCATTTATTACTGGTGTATTATCGCTAAATGTTACGCAATGAGGAAGCGGGCAACCACTTGGCTTATCTATTAAAAACTGAGGGTTAGGAATATAATTGATGTAAGTAGTTCTTGTAACAGTATCTCTACATCCATTGGTTGTTACTCCTATCAACCTAACTGTTTGTAATCCTGCACCTGAAAAAGTAAAACTAGTTTGTTGTCCATTAGCTTCGATGTTGAAATAATTCGAATTCATATCCCAAAGCCACTGATTAACAAGACCGCTATTAGGCAATGAATTAGCAGTAAAATTTGTTGCCGCTCCTAAACAAACTGCTGATGAAGCACTGATAGTCATATACGGTTTCTCATAAACTTCTACTTGTTTGGTTATTGCAGACTGACATCCTTTACTTGAGGTTGCAATTAATGTTGTTTGATAAACTCCAGCTACTGCAAAATTATGAGATGTAGTGGTTAATGTTGATGTATTTACAGCTCCATCACCAAAAGCCCAAAAATAGGAAGTATTTGCGCCTACAGCAATAGTTGTTAAACTTGCATCAAATGTATTTGGCTGAGCATTAATACATGTATTAACAAATGTAAAATCAGGAGTTGGATTTGGATTTACCCATACTGTAATAGAACTAGTTGTGTTACTACAAACTAAACCAGTTACCGGTGATGTTGATACAGTATAGGTTACATTGTTGTTGCCAAAAGTAGGGAATGTGAAATTTGGGTTGGGTAAACCCGACACATCTACAGATCCATCACTTAAAAAATCCCATGTATAAGTATTTACTACGTTACCATTACCTATACTAGCATCAGTCATTTGTGAGGATGAACCCAAGCAAACTGAATCTGAAGTAAAAGAAGCAATTGGTAAACTATAAACCATGATAGTTTTTGTAATAGAATCTTTACAATTATTAATGGTTGTTGCTACAAGTTGAATAGAATAACTTGTATTTGTAACGCTATTACTTGGGGTAGTGTAAACATGATTTGGGTTTTGAGTAGTGTTTACCGATCCATCCCCAAAACTCCAATTCCAAGAAGTAACGGTTCCTGTATTTGCCTGTGAACTTGTATTTGTAATATCAGTAAAAGTGGCTGCTGCTCCAAAACATACAGGATTCACATTAAAATTTGGAACAGAATGACCAAAAACATTTACTAATAGCTTAACAGTATCTTTACAGTTATTGCTGGTAGTAACAACTAATGCTGAGGTGTACGTGCCAGATGACGCATAAACATTTGTAGGCGCGTTAGTTGTGTTATCTGTTACTCCATCATTTGCAAAGTCCCAATCCCATCCTGTTATAGTTCCAACTGATGTTGTTGAAAGATCTGTAAATGCAGTAGCAGTAGATTGACAAACAGAGGTTGTGCTGAAATTAGCAACCGGTTGAGGGTAAATTGTTACGGTATTAGTAATGGTTGCCGTGCAGCTAGTGTTAGCGGTAACTGTTAAGCTAATTGTTTTTACACCGCTACTATTATAAGTTAAATTTAGTGGATTTTGTACATTACTTGTTGAAGAAGGTACTGAGCCTATACCAAAATCCCAACTATAAGCTGATATATTATCTGGCAACAAAATAGTTGAAGTGCTACCTAATACAACATTAGAATTTAAACAGGCATTACTTACAGTAAAAGAAGCAATAGGCAACTCGTAAATAGTTATAGGAAGTGACAAAGAATCTATACATCCATATTGATCTGTTACGGTTAATGAAATGTTTTTAGTACCTGAAGTACTATAGGTATTAATCGGATTTTGTGAAGTAGAAGTTGTTGGGTTTAAATTCCAAAAATTGTTTAAAATCCCCGAAGTGCCTAACCCATTTGAACTGGTATTATTAAATTGCACCGCCTCATTTTTACAGCTATTATTAAATGTGAAGCTTGGAACTGGTAAGCAACGCATGATTACAGGCAGTGTTGAACTTCCAACACAACCACTATCTGAAACAACAGTTAAAGTGGCATTATTTATAGCACCACAATTATTGTAAATAAATGTTGGATTTTGTGACGTGTTTGTTGGCGTTGGAATTGTACTTGTACCTCCAAATGCCCATCCCCATGAGGATAAACTGCCACTTGCAATGGTTGTTTTATCTAAAAATGTAGTAGCTTTTCCTAAACAAACAGTATCTGAAACAAATGACACTTGTGGAAGAGGATTTGCTAATATTACAACAGAATCTTTTTTAGTACATCCAACACTATCAGTAACTGTAACAACGTATGTTCCTTCAATAACACCGTTTATAACACTGGTTGTTTGAGTTGGAATAATGTTCCAACTATAAGTATAGGGCGCACTTGCTGCTGCTGTATAAGGTGCGCCACCACCTTGCACGGCTACGCTTCCGGAACCAGTTGCCTGTCCAGGACAAACAGCCCTTCGCATTGCTTGAGTAGAAGTAGTTATGGCGGCTAATTGTGTAAGCGTAATAACTGTATCTAAAGAACAACCTAAATCTGAAACAAGTTGAAACGAGTAAGAGCCGCTTGCTAAACCTGTTGCCAATAAGGTACTATCGTTAATTTGACTATTAGTAACGCTAGGTGTGATTGAATAGGAAGTGATTTTTTGCCCTTGGGTTAACCACACTTGTAATTGCCCATTAGTAGAACCAAAGCAGGGTGGTGTGATGATAGCACTAATGGCTTTAGCAGCTTTAAATTCTATCGTATCTTTTGTGAATTGTGGAATACATGAGCCATCTCTAACAATCACAATGTGTATACCTGGGCCTAAATTTATACGTGTAGAATCTGTATTACCATCATCCCATAAAAACGTAAAAGGGGCAATTCCCTGTAATGGTCTGATAGTAACTGTGTTAATAGATGGATTACAAGGATTACTAGTAATAATAGTTTGCAGTGTTCCGCATGTTTCTCTTCCAAAAACCAAACTAGATGCAAAACCTGAACCGCAAGCAATAATATCAGAATTAGGCGCATAACATATATCGTACACCGGTGCTGTGGTTGCCTGAAATTCTTTTTGCACTAAATTAAAATCATATCTATATACTCCTAAATTAGAGCCTACAAATAAATTATTACACTTGTCGGCTAATATACCGCATGAAGCAATTGGTTGTCCTCCTGGTATTGCAACACTACCTAATAATGCATAAGTATTTCTATCCCATTTTTTCAGGGTTAATCCGTCCGATGTAAATAAAAATGTAGTGCCGCCAAGTGCCATCATATTATATCCATGTCCTTCGCCAGGAGCATACCACGAAAATGTTTCTGTGTGGGTATAACCACTGTTAGCATAACTTATAGGATTATTCGAAGCATCTGTAAAAACTATTTGATTACTGATACCATCATGAACATAGGACTTCCCTGTTTCATCAACGCATAAACCAGACATATCATGACTTCCGCCGCCATACAACTTTATAATATTAATTAATGTGCCAGTATTAACATCTATCTCAGCAATATTATCTGTAGGCAATGTGGTGCCACCTCCTACAACAATTACTTTATTTGTGATACAATTTAATGCCAAACGCCAGTGTTCTCTAAATCCACTGCCAGGTGTTGTACTCGTCCAAAGAGGTGCTGAATTTGGGTCAAATTTAAAAGTTCGTGCTCCACCGGCATTAAATCCTTCAGAAACATAAAAATTCCCACTTGTTTCCACAAGCATATCGCCGTAATAAGCAGTAACAGGGCTAAGCATTGACCATATGGGGACGCCTATTGGTGAATATTTTTCAACATAATAACCAGCATTTGTTCCTCCACTTAAATATACATTACCAGTCGCATCTGTACCGTTATCATAAGCAGGATTTGCAGTTGTTGGAGTAAGTGTCCAGGGATCAATCGTAATTGCTTGTTTAGAAGGGTTTATAACTATAAACGAAACGATGTTATTTTTAACCTCAAATAAAGATGGAATTATTTGTTTAGAATCATTTGTTAAATAGGTGATAGGTGCATGATCAATAACATCACCTTTAATTGTTTTTATAATAAGGTTACCCTCTTTAATCAATAACTTTGCTTTTGCGTCATATTGCATTTTTACCTGAGTCAAATCTGCGCCTTCGCTTACAATAAGGTTATATTTAAAGCCATCTTTTTCAGTAAAAAAATACTCTACGTCAATACCATTATATAAATTTTTATAAGTGAGCTTGCTATAACCTTTACACTTTTCAGTATAATTTTTTTGATTTTTTGCTGTCAAAAAATAATTATAAGTTGTGATTTGCTCATTACTTACTTCAATGGTTGCATTAGGATTGGCATTAAGCCATTTCATATTTATATATTGTAATTCCACATCAACTTCATGTTCAAGTTGCTCACGCTTGTCTTCACTCATAAAAATGGCTAATGCACCCAATTTTTTATGATTGATTTTTTTAACAACATGCGTTAAACCCTCTTTGGTAAACAATATTTGAGAACCATTATCAATACAATAATTAAAATTCTGATATGGTTCAGATAACTCAGCTTTAAACTGCCCTTTGTTTTCAATAAAAGCTTTACGTTGAAATGGAATCACCTTGAAGTGATTACTTTTGCTTACCGATGTTTGAGCCTCTATATTTTGGACAAAGATTACAATGAAAATAAAAAAGAATGTTTTGATAATGTTATGTATTACAGCCATGGTAATTGTTTGAATCGTTGTTATTGAAATTGAATAATTTTAATATCAATTTATGAAAGTTACAACAGAAAATCAATAAATTATGGGCGCTTTATAATACAATACAAATAACTTATTGAAACACCTATTACAATGAGTGAAATAATTTTTCGCTTTAAATTAGGGGTGATTTTCAATATTCTATTCTACCCATAATTAAGCTAAACTGCCTAATTGGAATAAACAAAAAACCACTCGCTATATAACGAATGGTTTTAAAAATAAATGTATATAAGATTAGTACTGAGAGAATCCTTGTCTGTCTGTAACCTTATGTTCAATTAATAAGCCAACACAAGCAGCTTCCATTGGCTTATGTTTGTCTTGTGAAGTTGCTCCGTTAGGAACAGTAACTTCAATAATTAACTGACGACTAGCAGTACTTTGGAACTCAAATAATGGTTCGTTTTGAGCTGTAGAGTTGTCATACAATAACTCACTTGTACGAGCGTCAAAGATTTTATAGTTTAATTTATCACCAATTGCTGTTTCGCAACATACATTAATACGGTAATCCATTCCTTTATAGATGACACAACGGATTTTAGAGGTAGAGCCTTGATTAAACAATCCACTTTTGGATTGTGCGTTATATAACCATCCTCCATTACCGCCTCTTTTTGTTTCTACAACACAAAATTTACGATGAAATTGCCCGCATACACTAGCCTGTGAAAATAACATCACAGAGCTAAAAATGAATAATGTTAAAAATATTTTTTTCATAGTTTTCTAAATTATTTCGTTAATGTATAAGAGTTTCTAATAGCTTTAATTTTTTCCACAATCGCCTTATATTGATCAGCTGTAATAGCAAGCTCTTTTCCTCCTCCTAATACATTTTTAGATTTATCAGCAGCTGCGGCGGCATCCTTTTCTCCTATTTTATTAAACTCACCTTGTAATTCTGTAAATTGAGCTAATACTGAAGCAACACTCGGATCGCTTTCGTATTTTTTTAAAAACTCAATTAAGTTATCTAATGTATATTTCTGATCTGCTAAACGTTCAACAACAGGGCTGTTAGCTTCATATTTTGCTAAACTAGTAGCAATGAATAAACTTTCAATCCATCCACCTGCAACTACCAATGATAAGGTTGGCCCTTGTTTGCTAGCCTCTAATGCTTCGAAAGACGTAAAGTAAACATCATCAGTAATAACTGATAATGAATCTGGATTTCCTAAATTTCCTTCTAAACGTTTTAACACTGATGGTTGAATAGCAGAAGATACACCAATTTGATCTCCTAATTGTTTTACAGTTTTAAAATATTTTAAAGCTTCCGAACCAATTTCAAAAATACTGCAATAGCTTAAATCGCAACTGTAAATACCAAAGTTTAATGCTTTTGATTTATTGTCTGTGTAATTTTTTTGATTATCAGGGCTATTTAAGAAAGACACATTTTTATTGTTTGCACCTCCAACCATTTTAATAAAAGTCAACATCTCACCTGGAGAAGGAACTTGAAAAAATGTTTCAGTAACTTGTTCGGTTTGAGTTTCCGTCTTTAATGTATCCATTCCAGACATATCATCTTCACCTTCCGTTTTACCACCTCCGCAAGAAGCAAGCACTAAAGTAACTGCTAAAGGAGCGATTAAAAAATGTTTACGTTTCATAAGTTTATTTATTGTTTCTGTTTTTAATTTGCGATTAATTTTGCTACTAAATCTGCAGCTTCTTGTAATTGAATTGCTGAATATACTTTTAAACCCGACTCATCAATTAATTTTTTAGCTTCTACTGCATTAGTTCCTTGTAAACGAACAATAATTGGTACGTTGATCGTTCCCATATTTTTATACGCATCAATAACACCTTGTGCTACTCTATCGCAACGAACAATTCCACCAAAAATATTTACTAAAATAGCTTTTACGTTTTTGTCGCCTAAAATAATATGAAATGCTTTTTCAACACGCTCAGCATTTGCTGTACCACCAACGTCTAAAAAGTTAGCGGGCTCGCCGCCAGATAATTTAATGATATCCATCGTTGCCATTGCTAAACCAGCACCATTAACCATACAACCAACGTTACCGTCTAATTTCACATAGTTTAATTCTGCTTTACGAGCTTCAACATCAACTGGATTTTCTTCCATTTCATCACGCATGGCTTCAATATCTTTGTGACGGTATAAAGCGTTGTCATCAATAGTTACTTTAGCATCAACTGCAATGATTTTATCATCAGACGTTTTTAAAACAGGATTAATTTCAAACATAGATGAATCTATTGAATCATATGCTTTGTATAATGCTGCAATAAACTTTGTCATTTCTTTAAATGCATTACCGCTTAAACCTAAGTTAAAAGCAACCTTACGGCATTGGAAATCACGTAAACCAACTTTAGGATCAATTTCTTCTTTCCAAATTAAATGTGGGGTAGCTTCTGCTACTTGTTCAATATCCATTCCACCTTCAGTACTGTACATAATAATATTACGGCCTGTAGAACGGTTTAATAAAATACTTACATAAAATTCTTTAGTAGGAGTTGCTCCTGGATAATAGACATCCTGAGCTACTAAAACTTTACTTACTAATTTACCTTCTGCGCTTGTTTGAGGTGTAATTAAATGCATACCCAAAATGTTTGTCGCAACTTCTTTTACTTTATCTAAATTTGGTGCAAATTTTACGCCACCACCTTTACCGCGTCCACCAGCATGAATTTGAGCTTTAACCACAACACCGCCGCACTTATACGTTTCCATAACTTGTTTAGCAGCTTCAACAGCTTGCTCTGGAGTTTCAGCAACGATTCCTTCTTGAATGGCAACACCAAAACTTTTTAGTATATTTTTTCCTTGATACTCGTGAATGTTCATATGATCGTGTTTAGTTCTAAATTTGCTCTCAAAAATAGGATTTTTATTGTAAAAGCAAGCATTTTTTGTAAAAATAATTACCCAAGAGCATTAACTATAATTGGTCTAAAAAACGTTCCATAACTCCATAAACCTCTTTTAACTCCATTTCTGTAATACAATAAGGCGGAATGAGGTATAAAATGTTGCCTAAGGGCCTAACAATGATGCCATTTTTCAAAAAATAGGAAGCAATAGTTTCGGATGCGTGATTTAGGTAATGGGTGTGTTCTTTGGTGTTAATTTCAAGAGCTAAAATGGTACCTTTACATCTCAAATTCTTAAGTGTCTGACGATGATTGTGTTTTTTCACAAACTCAATATGTAACTCAGAAATCATACGAATTTGAGTCCAAGTTTCAGTTTTTTCCATTAAATCTAAACTAGCCAAAGCAGCCACACAAGCAGTAGGATTTGCCGTGTAACTATGTCCATGGAAAAAGGTTTGGGTTTTATCATCACTCACACAGGAATCATAAATAAATTGTGCGCAACTAGTTACTCCCAAAGGCATATAACCTCCGGTTAAACCCTTTGATAAACATATAATATCAGGCTGTTGGGTTAAATAATTTGAAGCGAAAAATTCTCCCGTTCTTCCAAAACCAGTCATGACTTCATCAGCAATACAAACAACTTTATGCTCTTTGCAAACCTTAATTAATTCAGCTAAATGTTGTGCTTCATACATCAACATTCCTGCAGCCCCTTGCACCAATGGTTCAAAAATAAAACCAGCGATATCGTTATGATTGATGAACCAATTATGTAACGTATCTTTCAATTGTTCAATATTATCAGCATCTGGCAGTGGAATATGAATCACATCAAAGAGTAGATTTTCAAAAGCATTATTAAATACATTTCGAGCTCCAACACTCATTCCTCCAAAAGTATCGCCATGATATGCATTTTCGAAAGCGATAAATTTCTTCTTTTGAATACCTTGGTTATGCCAGTATTGCAACACCATTTTTAGCCCAACTTCAACTGCCGTAGAACCATTATCTGAATAAAAAATCTTAGCTTGATTTTTGGGTAAATGTCCTATCAACCTTTCTGCTAAAGTCACAGCTGGTTCATGAGTAAAAGAACTAAAAATAGCATGCTCTAAGGTATTTAATTGCTCAGTTACTTTTTGAGAAATATAGGGGTGGCAATGTCCGTGTAAATTTACCCACCAACTCGAAATAGCGTCTAATAATTTGTTCCCCTCAGCATCATAAAAGTAAGTTCCCTCCCCTCTCACAAGCTGAACGGGGATATCGGCATATTTTAAATGCGTAAAAGGGTGCCAGACGTATTGCTGATCGTGTTGTATAATTTTACTCTGACTCAAGAACAATAATTTTTTCGATTCGAATGTATATAAAATAATTGATTTGCTATATTTATAGTCTTATTATAAAATACCATGGACTTAGAATTTAATAAAAATGATGATAAAATGCGTTTGCTGATTTCGCAGATGGAGCAACGCTTAAATAAAATATATGATGGCGGTGGAAAAAAACGCATTGAAAAATTACACGAGCAAGGTAAAATGAGTGCGCGTGAGCGTATTGATTTTCTATTGGATAAAGATACACCTCGTTTTGAAATGGGAGCTTTTGCTGGTTACGAAATGTATGCTGAACATGGCGGTTGCCCTGGTGGCGGCGTTGTTATTATGATTGGTTACGTGAGTGGTAAACAATGTATTGTCGTAGCAAATGACGCTACAGTAAAAGCAGGCGCATGGTTTCCAATAACTGGTAAAAAGAATTTACGCGCGCAAGAAATTGCCATGGAAAACAGATTGCCAATTATTTATTTAGTAGATAGTGCGGGTGTTTATTTACCATTACAAGACGAAATTTTCCCAGACAAAGAACACTTTGGGAGAATCTTCCGTAATAACGCTATCATGAGTGGCATGGGTATTTTACAAGTATCTGCAGTTATGGGAAGTTGTGTAGCGGGTGGCGCTTACTTACCCATTATGAGCGATGAAGCTATGATTGTTGATAAAACAGGCTCTATATTTTTAGCAGGTTCTTATTTAGTAAAAGCAGCAGTTGGAGAAACTATTGATAATGAAACGTTGGGTGGTGCCACAACTCATTGCGAAATAAGTGGTGTAACAGATTATAAATGTAAAGATGATGCTGATTGCTTAACACGTATTCGCAACATTATGGGTAAAGTAGGCGATTATGATAAAGCTGGCTTTAACCGTGAAACGCCAGTACTTCCAAAGAAAGATCAAAAAGAAATGTATGGCATTTTAAATGACAAACAATATGAAATGCGCGACATTATTGAGCGTATAGTAGATAACGGTGAGCATGATGAGTACAAGGAATTATACGGACAATCAATAGTTTGTACCTATGCTCGTATTGATGGTTGGGCTGTAGGCATTGTTGCTAACCAGCGTAAAGTAGTAAAAAGTAAAAAAGGTGAAATGCAGTTTGGCGGTGTAATTTATAGTGATAGTGCTGACAAAGCAGCTCGCTTTATTATGAATTGTAATCAAAAGAAAATTCCTTTAGTGTTTTTACAGGATGCAACTGGTTTTATGGTTGGTTCTCGTAGTGAGCATGGAGGTATTATTAAAGACGGTGCAAAATTGGTAAACGCAATGGCAAATTCAGTGGTGCCCAAGTTTACAGTTATTATAGGCAACTCTTATGGAGCAGCTAACTATGCGATGTGTGGGAAGGCTTACGATCCACGCTTAATTGTTGGCTGGCCAACGGCTCAATTAGCTGTAATGGGCGGAGCACAAGCTGCTAAAGTGTTAGTGCAAATTGAAGTAGCATCTTTAAAAGCTAAAGGCGAAGAAATTACTCCTGAAAAAGAAGCGGAATTATATAACAAAACAAAAGATAGATATGATACGCAAACCACGCCTTATTATGCAGCATCACGTTTATGGTTAGATGCTATTATTAATCCAACAGATACGCGTAAAGTAATTAGTATGGGTATTGAAGCAGCAAACCACGCTCCTATTACAAAGCAATATAATGTAGGAGTTTTACAAACTTAAAATAATGGCTACGGCAAATTCGTCCTATACAATAATAAAAGAAATCGACTCTAAAGAAGCTAATATCACTCTTAAGTCGAATGGTATTGTGTATGTGTTATTTAAGGATGATTGTGTATTAGACATTGACTTACAGTATCGATTATTAGATTCTTATAATGAAATAACAAAAGGCAAACTAACTCGTTTTATTTTTTTAGCGGCAGAAAATGTTACCATTACTAAAGAGGCAAGAGATAATGCCACTTCTTTAGAAAGTATTTCTCCTTTAGGAGCTTCAGCGGCTGTAGTAACTAATTTGGCTTATAAATTAATCGCCAACTTTTACATGAGATTAAATAAACCTAAAAGACCATTTAAAACTTTTAGTAACGAAGAAGATGCTGTAGCATGGTTAACAACCATCAAAATGTCATAGTGATTAAATTCTATCATGAAAAAAGCAGTTCTCAATATCGCATTTATTTTTTCTTTTTTCTCACTAGTATCTCAAACTAAACAACCAAAGATGTTTCGCTGGCAGGATAACTTCGCAAAGAAAAATATTCATAAATATGTAAAGTATGATACGCTTATTAAAACAAGTGATGCTGTTATACATATTCATTATAACAATGATCCTTCAAAACCATATTTATTAATGCTCCACGGCATGGGTGCCAATGCACGAACAAATTGGGGAAGTCAGGTAAAAGCATTATCGAAAAAATTCAATTTAATTATGCCTGATTTAATTTATTTTGGAGAAAGCACTTCCGAATCTAAAAATTACGCCATCGAATTTCAAGTTGCACAAATTCATGAAGCTATTATTAAATTAGGTATCACCTCTCCATTACATGTGATGGGATTTAGTTACGGCGGCTTAACTGCGGCCATGTATAATCAAACGTATCAAACAGAAGTTCTTAAATTAATAATCATTGATGGCCCAGTTAAATTTTATTCAGGACAACTAGCAGATAGTTTAGCAAATACTGTTGGTGTGAAAACTATTAAAAATGTAATTGTTCCTGCAAGTATAAGTGATTTTAACGGCATGAAAAAAGCGGTGATGTCGAGAGGATTTCCTATGACGAAAAAATTAAAACGTAAAATGATTATCTACTTTTTTTCACCAACAAAAACCATTAGAGATGCGCAGATGGATTATTTATTTGAACGTCAATCTATTTATCAAGCCTATAATTATGGCATAGATAAAACCCCTACTCTTTTAATCTGGGGACAAAAAGATGGTGCTGTTCCAATATCTGTTGGGCAAAATTTACATAAAGCATTTCCAAATACCACGCAGTTATTAGTGTTTCCAAAAGCAAAACATGATGCTCATTTTAGAGAAGCAAAAAAAGTAAATAAAGCTGTTATAGAGTTTTTGAAGTAAGGTAAAAAAGTATCACAGCAAAATTCCAAAAAAACAAAGTCATGCTGTCCGCCAGTTGGCGGATTCAGCATCTCATGAGACCCTGAAACAAGTTCAGGGTGACAACTACAACTTACTGCCCATTCCACTTAGGTAATCTACCTGGTGTGGATGGTAATTTTAATTCCTCTAATTTATTTTCTAAAGCCATTAATTTCGCATTCGCATCAACTACCGAATCGTAAACGGTTTTAAATTGAGGCTTAATTTCCATTAACTTCTCTTCAAAAGTTCCTGTCATTCCTAATGATTGATTCCAAGTTCCACCAACTATTGTTTCTACAGAACCTACAATACCTGATAATGTTTCAAACTCTCTTTTTGATAAACTACCATCGCCATGCATAGCAACTTCTATATCTTTTAATTGTTTTTCAATTGCTTTTAAATCTGTCATAAAAGTCATACTAGTGGATGGGCCTTTTTGAATTCCTGCTTTTAAAAATTTAACACGTTCATTCATACTTCCCATAAATTGATTAGTACCTAGCACTATTCTTCTAAATTCACCTAACGACTTATTAGCTGATGCTATTTTAACTTTATCTACTTCAGGCAAAGTTGAATTAGATAATGTTGTTAAATTAAAACTTACTTTATCTGATAAATTTTCTAAACTACCATTTTCAACTTTCACTAATTGCGCATTATATTTACCTGGCAAAGCCACAGGTCCTTGCTCATCACTTTCATAAGGATTATTTGGATCTGGCGTGTGAAAAGAAACCGGAGAGGTTAATTCTAATCTTCCATCCCACACCACTTGTTTTATTCCTTTAGTGGCAGCTTGTTTTATTTTTCTAACCTCATTTCCTTGTTCATCTGTAATCACCAATAATAGATAGGCTGATTCTTCATTATCTTCTATACGCATGCTATCTTTTGAAGGATAAGCTACCGCTTGATTATTTTTAATTTTCTCTTTCTCTAATTCCTTTCGTTTTTCTTTTAAGGATTTATAATCATCTTTTACATAATAACGAATCGTTGCTCCAATTGGAGGATTCTCTGCCGTAAAAAATGTTTCTCCTTGAAATGATTTTCCTTTGTGCCCATATGGACTTGATTGATTAAATACTAAACCATCCATGATAGGAAAAATAGTTGCTTTCTTTTCTAAATCTTCTTTTTTAATAGTTTGTAAAACAGAGTAATCATCTATTATATAAAAACCTCTTCCAAACGTAGCAATCACAATATCATTTTCTTGTTCTTGAATTACTATATCTCTTACACAAATTGACTGTGGTATACCTCCTGTTAACTCTACCCAATTTTTACCAGCATCAATACTAAAATAAAAACCAAACTCAGTTCCGCAAAATAATAAGTTTTTGTTTTTATAATCTTCGGTGATGCAATACACAGAACCTCGTACTGGCAAATTAGCATTGATACTTACCCATGTTTTTCCTTTATCAGAGCTCTTCATCAAGTATGGTTTAAAATCTCCGTTACGGTGATTATTAAAACACGCGTACATCACATTTTCATCATGACGAGAGGCTAATACATTTTGTAATAATACTTGATTAGTAACTCCTGCAAAATTTGAAACTTTTGTCCAGCTATCACCGCCATTTTCTGTTACTTGAATTAAGCCATCATCTGTGCCAACCACTATTAATTTTTCGTTTAATGGAGATTCAGATAAAGCTGTAATATTTCCATAAAGAGAAGTAGATTGATTTTTAGCAACCGCATCCATGCTCCACACTTTACCCATTACTGGTAATTTATTTCTATCAATACCAGCGGTTAAATCAGGACTAATGACTTTCCAAGAATTTCCTCTATCATCACTTCTAAATAATTTATTAGCGGCAAAATAAATACGTTTATTATCAAACTTACTTATGATTAAAGGCGCGTCCCAATTAAAACGATAAGCAGGTTCTCCTTTTTTTTCCATTGGCTTAATGTCAATTGCTTCTCCATTTTTTCTATCAAAACGTACTAAGCCGCCATATTGCCATTGGCTATATACAATGTTTGGTTCTATAGGGTCAACGCGAGATTGAAATCCATCACCACCTACCGTTACAAACCAATCTGCATTCGTTATTCCGCTTGCACTAATAGTTCTATTTGGGCCACCTAATGTATTATTATCTTGTGTGCCACCATATACATAATAAAATGGCTTGCTATTATCTACACATACTCTATAAAATTGAGTGATTGGTAAGTTTGAACAAAAGCGCCAAGTTTTTGCGCCATCATTACTTTCATATAAACCACCATCGCATCCCATGATTAAATGTCCAGTGTTTTTTGGATCAATATATAAAGCATGATTATCCACATGTTTATTTTTTTCGCCAACACCCTTAAATGTTTTTCCTCCATCGATCGTTACTTGAGCCCAGGTATCTAAACTATATACTTTATTTTCGTCTTTAGGATCCGCAACAATTTCTTGATAATAATTACCTGCTGTTGCCAAATCACTTTGCTTATCCCAACTAGCGCCTCTATTTGTACTTTTATAAAAACCTTTTCCATCTGCTGCTTCAATAATAGCATATATAAAATCTGTATTAACTGGCGAAATTGCTAATCCAATTCGTCCAACATCACCAGTGGGTAAACCATTGGTTAATTTGTTCCATGTTACTCCATAATCTGTACTTTTATAAATAGCGCTTTCTGGTCCGCCGCTAATATATGTGTATTCATGACGGCGACGCTGATGAGCTGCCGCATAAACAATATTAGGATGCTTCGTATCTACTAACACATCATTGCATCCAGTATTTTCACTAATCGTTAACGTTTGTTTCCAAGTTTTTCCTCCATCTGTTGTTTTGTAAATACCTCTTTCTCCACCCGAATTCCATAATGGTCCGTAAGCTGCTACATACACAATATCCGAATTAGTGGGGTCAACGGAGATTCGTCCAATATGTTCAGATTTCTCTAAACCCATATTCTTCCATGTCTTCCCTCCATCTTCACTTTTATACACTCCATCTCCATAACCAACAGCACGTTGGTTATTATTTTCACCAGTTCCTACCCATAACACATTTGAATTATTGGGGTCAATGGTAATACAACCTATTGAATACGAATTTTGATTATCGAAAATTGGATAAAAAGAAACGCCTCCATTATCTGTTTTAAAAACACCACCTGCAGCCGCCACTACATACCATTGGTTTTTATTAGTTGGATTAACTGCTATATCTCCAACTCTACCAGAAGTGACTGCAGGTCCTAAAGAACGAAATGATAAAGCTGAATAAGTTTCAGATTTATATAATGGTTCTTTGAATTCAATTTTAGAATCTTTAACGGCTACATTTTTTTGAGCAAACAAAGATGAAATGCTAATTAAAGCTGCCGATAATAAAAAGGACGTTGTTTTCATTGACATAGTTTTAGTTATACAAATCTATTAATTTTAACGAAATGGTAATTACCATTTATCTTTAATTTAAGCCGTTATAATTTGTGATTAATTTAATGGCATCAAACTGATGTAATTATTGAAAATAAATTAGATTTGTGTATGGAAAAAACTAAGATTTTAGATTCAACCCAAATTAACCAAAAATTAAATCGTATGGCTTATCAAGTATATGAGAATAATTTTAAGGAAAAAGAATTATTAATTGTTGGTATTGAAGGCAATGGATACAAAGTAGCTGAACGCATTGTTGTTATTTTAAATTCAATATCTACAATTAAAACTAAACTAGGTAAAATAAAAATAGACAAAGAAAATCCATGGTCTTTTGAACCTAAAATAGATTTTACAGAAAAAGATTTTGAAAACAAATCAGTAATCTTAGTTGACGATGTTTTAAATAGTGGTAAAACTTTAATTTATGCTGTTAAATTATTTTTAAATAAACCTGTTAAACAATTAAACACTTTAGTTTTAGTTGATAGAAGTCACACCCGTTTTCCTGTAAAAGCTGATTTTGTTGGTCTTTCATTATCAACAACATTACAGGAAAGAATTGATACAGACTTTTCTAAGAAGGGGAAAGAAGCTGTTTATTTGGTTTAATTTATAAGAAGTAAAAAACTCAAAAAAAATCCCCGAAGAAATTCGGGGATTTTTTTATCTAAGCAAAGTCACATGACCAATGTATTGGTGTTTTTTACCGAGTACATCGGTTAGTTTAACTTTCCATACATACACATCTTGTTTACCCTCTTGTTCCTTACCCTGAACCTTACCATTCCATCCCTTATGAATA
>JBKJPW010000231.1:0-7227 GCA_046594225.1 Bacteroidia bacterium | reverse complement strand
CATGAAAATCAAACAATTATTGGCATCTACTTTTGTTGTCACTATCATTTTATCAATTAATTCATGTAAAAAAAAGGAAGAGCCTGTTGCTGAAGAGCATCATGGCGCTCATGTAGCGGTTCCTTTAAATATTAATTATCCTGCGGCTTATGTCGTAAACGGAACTTCAAATACGATATCTGTTTTGAGGATATCTGATAATATTCTAACAGAAACTATTTCTTTAAATGGTGCAACTTTTCCTCATCACATCTATTTAAATCCAACTAAAACAAAATTAGCGGTGGCTATCACAAGCAAGGATTTAAGCGCAGGGCATAGTGGCCACGGTGGTTCGGCTGCGGGACAAAAAATACAGATTATTGATGTTGTTACAGGTAATATTGATAAGGAAATATTAGTTAACCAGTTACCTCATAATGCTGTTTACAATACTTTAGGCACAGAACTTTGGATACCTCAGGGTGATTCAGTTTCTGGAACTGTTATAGTTTACAAAACAAGCGATTGGACACTTCAAAATACGATTAACGTTGGTCAATTACCATCAGAAGTAACATTTTCTAATGATGGTTCAAAAGTTTATGTCGCCAATACAAAAGATGGTACTGTTTCGGTTATTGATCCTACTACAAAAACTGTATTACAAACAATCAGTACCGGCATAAATCCAGTTGGCGCATGGCCAGCAAGTAATGGAAAAATGTATGCAGATAATGAAGGGTCGCAAACTGTTTCTGAAATTGATGTGTTAACTAATACAATTACTGCTACAATAAACTTAGGTTTTACGCCAGGTTATGTTTCGTATAACGCAGGTAATTCAGAGTTATGGGTATCTGACGCAACAAACGGGAAAGTTGTTTATTATTCTTTAGTTTCAAATGTATGGGTACTACAAGGAAATATAACTACTGGTGCCAATGCGCATGCAATCGCTTTTAGTAATGATAATAGTAAAGCCTATGTAACAAATCAAGATGCAAATACCGTTTCAATTATAAACGTGTTAACGCATACGGTTACAACTACTGTTACCGTGGGGTTAAAGCCAAACGGTATAATTTTAACTCAATAAATTAATAAACAAATTAAAATTCTTAAAAATGAAAACAATTATCATCTTATTTAGCTTAATATGTTCCATGAATATCATGGCACAATCAACAGTAACAACTACGACAATTTCTGTAAAAGGAAATTGTGACCAATGTAAAGAACGTATAGAAAACGCAGCAGATATTAAGGGCGTTAAAACAAGTTCTTGGAGTGAAAAAACAAAAATAATGACAGTTACTTATGATTCAAAAAAAGTAACACTTATGCAAATAGAACAAGCTATTGCGAATGCAGGATATGAAACCGTTTCTCAAAAAGCTAATGCAGCAGCTTATAAAAAATTACCTTCTTGTTGTAAATATCAAACAGTTGATTGTAAAAAATAATAATATGCATTGTACTCGTTTACTATTTGTTTTTTTAGGCCTTATTTTTTCTTATCAAATTTTCGGACAAGTAAAAGGACGTGTTGTTGAAATTTCTCAAAACAAGAAAGATACTACTGCACTACCTGGCGTTACCGTATTTTGGTTAAACACCTCTATTGGCTCTGCAACCGATGTGGATGGATTATTTTCAATTCCTTCAACTTCAGAAACAAATCGTTTAATTATTACCGCCGTTGGTTATAAAAGTGATACCTTATCTATTAAAGACACTGCCAAATTTTTATCGATTAGATTAAAAGGTGGGGTAGAGTTAAACGAAGTAGAAATTGTTTACGAATCATCGGGTACAGAGCTTTCATACATGAGCGCTATAAAGATGGAAACCTTAAATGAGCGCTCATTAATGAAAGCAGCTTGTTGTAATTTATCTGAAAGTTTTGAAACTAACCCGAGCGTTGACGTAAATTTTGCAGACGCGGTAACTGGAACTAAACAAATTCAAATGTTGGGTTTATCAGGACAGTATGCTCAAATTACAAAAGAAAATATGCCTTACATGCGCGGATTAGCAAATGGTTATGGTTTAAGTTTTATTCCCGGAACATGGATTCAATCTATTCAGTTAAGCAAAGGAGCAGGCTCGGTTATTAATGGTTATGAAAGTTTTACTGGTCAAATTAATACGGAACTTCAAAATCCTGAAACCTCAGACCGAATAAATTTTAATACTTACGTGAATCAAAATGCACGCAACGAATATAATTTGAATTTAAAACATCGTTTTAATGAAAAATTTGCAGTTGGTTTGTTATCTCATATGAATTTTAATCCGAAAGCAGAGGATATGAATCACGATGGTTTTTTGGATATACCTACTGGTAAACAATACAATGTGATGAATAAGTATGCTTACAATTCGGGTAAAGGTTTTGAGGCTCAATTTGGAGGTAGTTATTTAATTGATGAAAGAAATGGCGGTCAAATTCACTCTTCTGCTCAAACGGATACAGCGGGGCATTCAACTTCTCACATAGATACATTACCATTATATAAAGTTGGGATTAAAAATACCAAATGGGAATTGTATAGTAAAACAGGATTTGTATTCCGTAAAAAACCAGGAACTAGTATGGGCTTACAATTGTCATATTTAAATCATGATCAAAACAATAACTATGGATTGAATATTTATACAGGTTCGCAAAAAACATTTTACGCTAATTATATTTTTCAAGGAATTATTAAAACAACTGATAATACGTATAAGTTAGGGGCAAGTTATTTGGATGATAATGTTAATGAATCATTCAAACTATTTAAATTTAAACGAGAAGAGAAAGTAGGTGGTGCTTTTGCAGAGTTTGCTCACAACCAAGGCGAAAAATTTAATGTAGTAGCAGGTTTGCGTGCTGACTATCATAATTATTACGGCTTGTTTTTTACACCACGATTGCACATGCGTTATGCTTTAAAAGGTAGTAAAACCGTATTTAGATTGAGTGGCGGTAGGGCATTAAAAACAGCCAATGTATTTGCTGAAAACATGGCATTAATGGCATCTAATAGAGATTGGATTGTAACACCAAGTGACCTAAGTATGCCTTATGGTTTAAAGCCAGAAACTGGTTGGAACTATGGATTTAATTTTACTCAAAAAATGAAGTTGAATTATAAAGATGCTTATGTTACGGTTGATTTATATCGCACTGACTTTACGCAACAAGTAGTGGTTGATGTGGACAATAATACGCAACAAGTTTCTATTTATAATTTAAATGGCCCATCGTTTTCAAACACCGCGCAGATTGAATTTGGATGGGAAATCCGTAAACGATTAAATATTAAAACAGCTTACCGTTATGTGGATACAAAAGTAAATTACAAAACAGGCTTGCTTCAAAAGGCCTTGGTATCAATGCACAGAGCATTTATTAATATTGGTTACGAAACAAAAAAGAAACATTGGTTATTTGATGCAACGTTACAGTATAATGGTAAAAAACGCTTACCGCAAACATCAACTAATCCTGAAAATTATCAGCGAGCAGAATATTCTCCTGATTTTTATAATGTATTGGCACAAATTACCTACGTTACTAAACTCAACAAAGCAGATTTTAATATTTATGTTGGTGTTGAAAACGCCTTGGATTACAAACAACCAAACCCAATTGTAGCGAGCGATGCACCATTTAATAAATACTTTGATGCCAGTATGGTGTGGGGACCAATTTACGGTAGAATGTTGTATGCAGGACTGAGATTTAAGATTAAGTAAACCTATTTTTTCAACAGAGTGTTTATGAGATTTGGAGAGCGCTAAGATTATTTTAGTTGATGACATATTAGCTTATTTCGGCTAAAGCCTTTTGTGTATAAAATTAAATTGCCGTTGGCTTAAGCCAACGGCAATTTTTATTAAAAGAAAGATTGGCTTTAGCCAAAATAAATGATGCTTTTTTAATTAAATACGATGAAAACTAATGTTTTCTTTTCTTTGGTTTTTTATTAAAAGTAGGGCAGGTATCGCAATGATTTTTGCCTCTAAACAAGAAACAACTGGATAACAAAAGCGAACTGCTTAAGGCTATCACAAGGATATAAATATATTTTGTACGGAGCATGTATTCAAAGATAAGAAAAAGTGTGGAAATATTTATGATCGAAGAATAAAGGCTCATAAATTAAAAGTAAAGCCCGCGCGAGGGATGCGAGCGAAAATCCTTTTTGCTGTCTCTTTGCAAAAAGATTGGAGTGGGTCAGTCCGACCCCGCTGTTCCTTTAAGGGGGCACGCCCAAAAAACCAACTCTTTACTGTTGATATTAATCCAGTTTATTTTCCAAAAAAAAGGCCTAAAAAAGATATATTTGTGTATGAACCAAAAAGAGCAATTTTTTAAAGAAGAATTCATTCCTTTACTTCAACAGCTATCTGATAACGAAGTAGGGTTGTGGGGTGTTTTAACTCCTCAGGGAATGATTGAACATATGACAGATGCCATTGGTAATGCTCATGGAAGAATTAAATTATCCATACAAACACCTGAAGCTATTTTACCAAGAGTAAGAGCATTTGCATTAAGCGAAACTCCTTTTAAAGAAAATACCAAAAATGCTTTAATGAGTGTGGAGCCAGCACCGTTAAGAAATAATTCGATTACAGAAGCAATTACTGAATTAGAAAAAGAAATAAAAGCCTTTTTTGATTTTTATAAATCGAATCCTGATTCAAAAAATTTAAACCCTTTTTTCGGAGAATTTAATTACGATGAATGGTTACATTTATTACACAAACACGCTCAACATCATTTAAAACAATTCAATTTACCATAATATGGATCATCACAGAGGGAGAAATAACAGAGATAAAGAAGATAATTTAGATAATTTAATTTTTGGTACACGTGCTGTAATTGAAGCTATTAGTGCGGGTAAAGAAATTGACAAAATCATTATTCAAAAAGGTTTATCCAATCAATTATATAGTGAATTACGTAAAGCCATTAAAGACTTAGATATTCCTATTCAAATTGTTCCACCAGAAAAAATTAGTCGTATTACAACTAAAAACCACCAAGGTGTTTTAGCATTTGTATCTCAGATAACGTATTACGAAGTTGAAGATTTATTAGCAGAGACATTTGAAAAAGGTAAAGTGCCTTTGGTATTAATTTTAGATAGAATAACCGACGTTCGTAATTTTGGCGCCATTGCTCGTAGTGCAGATTGTGCTGGCGTTGATTTTATTGTCATTCCTAGTCGCGGTGCTGCGCAAATAAATGCAGATGCCGTTAAAACAAGTGCTGGTGCTTTAAACCGAATGAAAGTATGCCGAGTAGATAATTTGAAAAACAGTATTGAATATTTAAAAGAATCAGGTTTGCAAATTATTGCTTGTCACGAAAAAACAACTTCATATCATTTTAATGCCGATTTAACAAAACCATCTGCTATTATTATGGGTTCGGAAGAAAATGGAATTTCTAATGAATATTTAAAACGCAGCGATATGCAAGTGAAGATTCCTATGGTTGGTAATATCGCTTCTTTAAATGTGTCGGTAGCAACAGGTGTTATTTTATTTGAAGCAGTTAAACAACGACTTTAATACTCAGCGAACTTTGCGAAAAAACTTTGCGACTTTGCGGTTAAACTAAATGAAAACAATAGAAGAAATACAAGAACGAGAATTAATTAAAGAGTGTATCTTTAAAACGGCTCGTTCGGGTGGTGCAGGCGGACAAAATGTAAACAAGGTGGAAACAAAAGTAGAGTTGTGGTTTAATATTTCGGAATCAGAAAAATTAACTGAGGATGAAAAACAAATTCTATTAAATAAGTTAGCTAATAAATTAGAAAAAGAAACAACGATTCATTTACAAGAACAAACGGATAGAACTCAATTAAAAAATAAGGAATTAATAAAAGAAAAATTTTATAAACTAATTCTACTAGGATTTAAAACAGTAAAGCCTCGCAAACCAACAAAGATTAGTAAAGCTAAAAAAGCAAAACGCTTAGACAATAAGAAGATAAAAGGAGACATTAAACAACTACGTAAAAAAATAATATAGATATAAAGATGAGATATAAGTTTATAGCAATCTTATATCTTTAATCTTATATCTTTTATCTTACAACCTATGGCTAAAATATTAATTATAGACGACGAAAAAGCAATCCGTAGAACTATCAAAGAAATTTTAGAGTTCGAAAAATATAATGTTGATGAAGCAGAAGATGGTCAGCAAGGTTTAGAAATGGCGTTAAAAGGGAATTACGATGTTATTTTAAGCGATATCAAAATGCCTAAGTTAGATGGAACAGAGTTGTTGGCAAAACTAATAGCTCATGGTACCGAGTCATCGTTAATTATGATGAGCGGACATGGCAACATTGAAACTGCGGTTGATGCTGTTAAAAAAGGAGCTTTTGATTATTTAGCAAAACCAATTGATTTAAATCGTTTATTGGTTACCATTCGTAATGCGATGGATAAATCAACTTTAGTGATTGAAACCAAAATTCTGAAAAAGAAAATTGGCAAGGCTTATGAAATGATTGGAGACTCTAAAGCTTTGAATAACATCAGAGACATGATTGATAAAGTGGCGCCAACAGATGCACGTGTTTTAATTACAGGGAGTAACGGAAGTGGAAAAGAATTAGTAGCACGTGAAATTCATAATAAAAGTAGTAGAGCAGCAGCGCCCTTAATTGAAGTAAACTGTGCAGCTATACCAAGTGAGTTAATTGAAAGCGAATTATTTGGACATGAAAAAGGCGCTTTTACAAGTGCTGTAGCAACTCGTAAAGGTAAATTTGAATTAGCTGAAGGTGGTACTATTTTCTTAGATGAGATTGGTGATATGAGTTTATCAGCTCAAGCAAAAGTATTACGAGCCCTACAAGAAAATAAAATTACTAGAGTAGGTGGAGATAAGGAAATTAAAGTTGACGTTAGAATTATTGCTGCAACGAATAAGGATTTAAAAAAAGAAATTGAAAAAGGTGAATTCAGAGAAGATTTATTTCATCGTTTAAGTGTTATTCCTATTCAGGTACCATCGTTAAATGATAGAAAAGATGATATTCCATTGTTAGCAGAACATTTTATCAATATGATTTGTACAGATTATGGAATGCCACTAAAAACAATTTCTAAAGATGCCTTAAAGGCATTACAACAAAAAGACTGGACAGGAAATATCCGTGAATTTAGAAACGTAATTGAACGTTTAATTATTTTATGCGGAAAAGAAATTACAGATAAAGACGT
>JBKJPW010000133.1:0-17120 GCA_046594225.1 Bacteroidia bacterium | reverse complement strand
TTCGATTTTAAATAATTTAAATCAACACCCCAGATTGTTCGAAGTGAGGTTAATATGTATTCATTAAAGCGTTCTTTTTCTGTCAAAATTTCTTTTTCAAAATACGCCTCTGTTTTTTCAGAAACCTGTTTGATGTATAAGTTATTGTTAGCTACATTCCATTGCCTGGATGTTCCGTCGAATGAATGGGCTGACGGCCCAAGACCTATGTAATGTACACCTTTCCAATAATTAGAATTGTGAAGACTAAAAAAACCTTCTTTGCCAAAATTGGAAATTTCGTAATGAATGAAATCGTTTTTTTCTAAGCGGTCAATCATTTCTAAAAATAGTTCCGAACTCTTTTCATCATCAATAGCTATTTCCTTTTTCGCTTTAAAATCGTGACCTAGTTTTGTTTTTTCCTCAATAGTTAAATTGTAGCTCGAAATATGTTTTACATCTAAAGCTATTGCTTTATCTAATGTTTTTTTCCAGTTTGCTAAGTTTGAAAATTTAGATCCATAAATTAAGTCAATGGTAATATTTTCAAAACCTTTATCTTGAGCTCTTTTCACACTTGCTTCGCTTTCCTTTGCTGTGTGCGCTCTGTTCATCCAAACTAATTCTTCTTCATCAAAACTTTGCAAACCAATACTTAAGCGATTGACTTCTAATCGTTTTAATTCTTTTAATTTTTCTTCCGATAAATCATCTGGATTGCATTCAAATGTTATTTCAGCATCTTTTGATACATTGTATAGTTTGTATATTTTTTCTAAAATCAAAAAACTTTCTTTTTCAGATAATAAACTTGGAGTTCCTCCACCAAAATAAATGGTTTTAATATTTTTATCCGTTAAATAATTAATTCGTAAATCAATTTCGGATAAAATGCTTTTCACTAAGACATCTTTGTTTTGTATAGATGTTGAGAAATGAAAATCGCAGTAATGACATGCCTTTTTACAAAAAGGAATATGAATGTATATTCCACTCACTATTTATAATTTTACAGGGATGTTGTAATAGCTTACCAATTCAGCAATCAAAAGCCTTACGTGTTCAAAATCATTTGAGTGTTCGTAAGTTATTTTTAATTTTTCGGTGTATTGATTACGTTGATTTGTTAGATATTGCGAAGTGAAATAATAAGCGTCAATCGTTAAATCATTTTCCTTAACAACAATTTGATCGGAAGTTATTTTTTTGTATCGCTTGTAAGTTGTAATCACTTTATCGTATTGCTGTAAACTGAAGTAACCCATAATAAGAGCAACAAACATTCCATCTAAAAATTTTTGAAATGGTATTTGTTGGTAGGATACTAATGTATCTTCTAAAATTTTTACTGATTTATTTTTATCTGCTACGTCACCAGTTAGTAAAACAGCTGAGTAAAAACATTTTAAATTAATAAGCTTAATAATGTACTCTCCATCATCCCAAATGTTTTTAGCAAGTTCCGATTCCAGTTTTTGCTTAAGAAATAAAATGTTTTCTTTAATGTCAGCTGGCAATGTTTTATGGTAATCCGACCTAAATACAAACGCATAAGAACTTAGATAGTGACTAGCCTGCACTGAAAATGAAAATATTTCAGGAATATTAATATAACTTTTCCAAAATTTCAAGAATGAACTAATATTATTCATTTTCCTAACTTCTTGTAACATGGACTCTGTATTGTTATTATTTACTCCTAATTGTAAGCGCAATCCTAAAATCTTAAAATACATATCATCTAAATAATGAAAGCACACATGCGCACTATTCAGGAAGTCACGTTCCAAATCATCTAATTCTTTTATAGTTTCGTGTTTAAAAAAATCAGGGTGACTTAAAAAACTCAACTCATAATATTTACCAAAGCGGGCTAAAATATTGATAGAGTTTGATGGATGTTGAGTGTATTGATTAAAAAAAGCCAAATCTTTATTAGCCTGAGTTTTGGATATATTTTCTTTGCCTTTGAAAAACAAATTTTCACGCAAATACAAATACATTGAATTTTTAATTTGTTCAAACTCTATGTATTCTTTAATCTTTTTATGAAACTTATTAGCGTCTTTTGATTCGGTAATAAAACATTGTTGTGCGAAAAATTTTGTAACCTCAATAAGCGTAGTATAATCTTCAATTTTCTCTGCAACGTCAGATAGCCAATCAGCAATATCGTTTGCTTTTTGTTTTTCACCTTTACTTAATAGTTCTTCAATGAGTTGAAGGTTATGCTTTAAATAGTTTGGGTAATTTCTACTTAAAAAGCCACTTAGTTTAAATGTATGATGTGTTAATTGTAAAAATTTCTTTTTAGTTTTCTCCTCACAATCACCGTAAGTCTGTTTACATAATTCATCAGATTCGTGCGGCGATTTCGCATGGCGAATGGTAGTAATTAGTTTATGAGGCAAATCTGCATTTGTATTTAATAGATACTCGGAAAATTCTTTAAAATGAAATTCAGATAAGAGGAGAATTTGTTTTTGGATACTAATCATGACATCATTTTATTGGACAAATATTTTTTTCTTAAACCTATAAATAATGTTTTATTAATACAACTTAATCTTCAAAATATTGACTTATTTTATTCAAATAAAGTATCGTTTGGGAATCCCCACTCAATAGGTCTTATTTTTTTGGAAATTAGATATTCATTTGTTTTCGAAAAATGTTTACTGCCAAAAAATGCCCCGCCAGCCAAGGGCGAGGGATGAGCAGCGGTTAATACTAAATGTTTATCTAAATCGATTAAGTGAGATTTGTTTTTTGCAAAATTCCCCCACAGTAAAAACACACAATATTCTTTTTGATCAGATATTAATTTGATTACGCTATCCGTAAAGGTTTCCCAACCCTTTTTTTGATGACTGGCGGGTTCACCTGCTCTAACAGTTAAAGTAGCATTTAATAATAACACGCCCTGTGCAGCCCAATTGGTTAAATTACCATGATTAGGAATAGAAAAGCCAATATCTGACTTTAACTCTTTATATATATTAGCTAATGATGGAGGTGTTTTAATACCATGATTTACAGAAAAACTTAAACCATGTGCTTGATTTGGGCGATGGTAAGGGTCTTGGCCTAAAATTATTACTTTCACATTTTCAAAAGGAGTAAGGTTAAATGCATTAAATAACTCTGTTTGTTTAGGGTAAACAATACTTGAAATCCTTTCTTGCTTTAAAAAGGCCTCTAATTCTTTCATATATGGCTTTTCAAACTCATCTTTTAGCTTCATGTTCCATGAACTATGTAATATATTTGTCGCCATTTTGCTTGTTAATTGATTGTGTGTAATAAAAAATGATTTTTCTCGGCCTTTTTTTTTGAAGTTAGCGAAATTACTATATATTTGTTATTCCATTATTTAAAATTGAATATTATGAAAAAATTAGCTTTATTATCAGCACTTTCTTTCGCTTTTTGTGTAACAATCTCTTCATGCAAATCGCACGAGAAATGTCCAGCTTACTCTAAAGCTAATACAACTATTTCTGCAAAAAAATCAGTTTAAATATTTATGCTTTGGCATAAGTTAACAGATAATAGTCAGTTAGAAGGTATTATAAATCTTTCAAAAGAACAGTCAGCCAATGGGTTGACTGTTCTTATTTTTAAACATAGTACCAGATGTTCCATTAGTTCAATGGCGTTAAATCGTTTAGAAAATAAGTGGGTTGACAACGAAAAAATTCCAGTATACTATTTAGATCTTTTAAACCATCGTGATATTTCAAACGAAATTTCAAGTGTGTTTTCAGTTGAACACGCTTCTCCTCAAGCATTACTAATAAAAAATGGTATTTGTGTATATAATGCTTCACACACAAATATCTCTGTTGCAGATATTTTAGTAGCAGCAAGTAAATAGCGAGTAATTAGCTCCAAATAAATTCAATAATTTGTTTCAGATCAGGATGTAAACTTTTTGCCACTGGGCAAGTGTGCGCTGCATGTTCGTAAATTTTCTTTTCTTTATCTGTGTAGTTTCCTTTTGGAAAAGTTAAGGTAATATGAATTTCTCCAATACGTCTTGGATCAGCACACATTACTTTTGTCACTTCTGCCGTTGCGCCATCTACTTTAGTAATGCCTTCTTTCATAGCTACAATTCCCATAATCGAAATCATACAACTTGCCAAGGCTGTTGCTACCAAATCTGTTGGCGAAAACATTTCCCCTTTTCCATGGTTATCTTTTGGTGCATCAGTGTAGATGGTAGTGTTGGATTGAAGATGAGTGGCTTCTGTTCTTAATTCGCCTAAATAAGTTACTTTGCTGGTAATCATGCTGTTAAATTTAGATTCAAAGATAACTAATTTGATAAAATTTAATCGATTAATTCGTGTTATTTAAAGTAAATAAGCCCCAACAAATCATTAATTTAAAGAAAAATTATAACTATTTTTGTTAGATAATGGCAAAACGGTTTTCTTATAGTTTTATCCTTCTTTTTTTATGTAGCTTCTGTTTTTCGCAAAGCACAACACAAGCCATTGCTAATGGTCAAGATCCTAATGTTTTATACCGTAATGAAATGTCGTTTGGTATATTTGCTCATAGTCGCGGTTTCGGAATTAATTATATGCGAGCTAAACATGTTACGGGAACCAGAAAGCGTTTGCTTGAAGTGCAAATGTTAAACATGAAGCACCCTAAAGAAATTAAAATATCTAATAGCGTTGATAATTCTAAAAAATTTATTTACGGAAAATTAAATAATATTTTATTGTTTAGAGCTGGCCTTGGTTATCAAACTACTATTTTTAAACGCTCAGATAGAAAATCTGTAGAGATTAGAACTTCTTATTATGTTGGAGGAAATTTAACTTTTGCTAAGCCAAATTACATTTTGGTTTACAGAGAAAATAGTGCCGGCACTAAATATCAAGAATCAGTAAAATATGATCCGGAAGTGTATACCATCGATAGTATCTCCGGAAGAGGACCTTTAATAGATGGTCTAGGTGAAATAAAAATTTATCCTGGGGCTTATGCTAAAATAAATTTAAGTTTTGAGTACGCCCCTTTTTCTAATAAAGTAAAAGCAATTGAAACAGGAGTTATATTTGATTATTATCCGAAAGCTTTGCCAATTATGGCAAATAATCCAACCGAAAATTATATCATAACTTTATATATTGGTTTTGTGTTCGGTAAAAAATGGTTCTAAAGATGGAAAACGTCAATGAAAATTCATTATTGGAAAGACCTCGTAAACCAGATTGGTTACGCGTGAAATTACCAATAGGAGAAGAATATTTAAAAGTAAGAAAAATTGTTGCTGATCATAAATTGCACACCATCTGTGAAAGCGGTAACTGCCCAAACATGGGAGAATGTTGGGGAGCAGGCACAGCAACCTTTATGATATTAGGAAACATCTGTACACGCTCTTGTGGATTTTGTGCTGTAGCTACCGGCAAACCAAAAGCTGCAGATTGGGATGAGCCTAAGCGAGTAGCAAACTCAGTAAAATTGATGGGTGTAAAACATTGTGTAATTACATCAGTCGACAGAGATGATTTAAAAGACGGTGGCTCTATTATTTGGGCAGAAACCATTAAAGCCATTCGTGAAATTAGCCCTGAAACCAAGTTTGAATGTTTGATACCAGATTTTGCTGGAAAGTGGGAAAACTTACAACGCATCATTGATGTAAAACCAGATATCGTTTCTCATAATATCGAAACCGTTCGTCGTTTAACAGCACAAGTGCGTATACAAGCAAAATATGATAGAAGCATGGAAGTACTAAAACGTTTGCATGAAGCAGGCGTTAGAACTAAATGTGGATTAATGGTTGGCTTAGGAGAAACAGAAGAAGAAGTTTTAGAAACGATAGACGAGTTAGCGGCAGTGCATTGTGACGTGATGACTATTGGCCAATATTTACAACCAACACCAAAACATTTACCGGTAGCAAGATATGTACACCCTGATGAATTTAAAAAGTGGGGCGATATTGCTTTATCAAAAGGATTCAGATATGTAGAAAGTGGCGCATTGGTTCGTTCTTCTTACCATGCTGAGAAGCATGTGTTTTAATTATATTCTAAACACATAGTCACATAGTTTTACGTAACAAATTTAAATTGTAGAGATAAACTTTCTAAACTAAATAACTTTCTAAACTCATTAAATGAACTCTCTTTTTTCAATCCTTATTAAAAATATTATTTTACTGACGTTGATTGTTATCAGCCTAGTATTTATGTTTACTAACTATATTGGATTTAAAGAGATCTGGTACATCTATTATGGCATGGGAACATTGTATGTATTAGCATCATGTTACGAAGCCTATTCGCTTTCTCAAGTAAAAAAAGAGACTAAAAAATATATTTATTTTACAGATGGATTTTTAGCGAAACGTATTATTAAAATAATTTCGTTTACCTGTATTGGAGTGTTAATGTATTACTCAGGAAAAAGTATTATTAAGTACTTGGCCTTTGTATGTTTTTTGGTTGCTTTTACCGAAATAGCCGTAACGATTTGGAGAAATGTAAAACATCTTTGTTTTGTGGCTTTAGAAGATGATAAGATAATTTTGTCGACTAATAAAATTGACACAACCAGTGCTAAAGAAATTCAAAAAATAGAATCTCGTCATGGCTTGATGTATTTTGTAAACTATAACAAAAAAGCTATTACACTTCGCACAGATATGATGAACGAAAACTCCGAATTCAAATTAGCTTTAGAAAATTGGATTGACTCCAATAATTTAAGGGATAAAGTGGTTGCTGAGTAAAAAACAGTTTCTAATAACTAATAAATTCTGGTTTAGAAATTGAAAATATTCTGATTTTTAATGTAAAGGTAGATACAGGGTTGTATTTCATCATAAACTTTCCATCGTCGGGAAAAAACGGGTATGCTCCAATTGAAAATTGAAAGGTGCTACTCAACAAATTTTCATTCCTTATCATAACGCCAAGTGTATAAGCCTGATATAAATTGCTGGTTAGTAGTTTATGAGTTGGACTTCCTATCATGCCAATTCCTATGTTTATTACAGGTGCAAAACGAAAACCAATGAGTTGATAAGGGAGATAAGCAACAGTTTCAGAATTGAGTGTCATTTTTGTATTACCATTTAGTGTTCTGTTTTCAAAACCATACAGTTCCTCCCCACTAAAATTAATGGTTTCGCCTGTTAACTTATTTTCGCCATGTATCAGATTAAAATTTATAAATTCTCTGAATAACCATCGTCCGCTTTTCAGGAGATTACTAAAGTAAGCTAGCCTATAATTAATAGTAACATCATTGGAAACCTTTTCGTTAAAAAACACGCCATAAGACAGTGTGGCAGATACATATCCAAAATTTAAATGTTTTGCTCTTGCTATTTCTATACCAGTGTAATATCTTATTTTTTTAAACTCTTGTTTAAGTCCTCCATAAGTAAATTGTAAAATCAATCCTTCAGGAACGTCTTCGTTTGCACCAAAACGATAGATGTATTTATCTTTATAGTATTGCTGAACAGAAAAACCTACATTACCCAATAAGGCAGTTGTGTTATAATAAGATTTAACGGGGTCAATATTTATAGATGGCCGGTTCAAATATTTTGTTTCGTAAAATCGGCTACCTAAAATGATATTGGTACTTTGATTAAAAAAACTTCTATCCTTACTAAGCTTATTTAATTTAAAACTTTTTCCTCCCCATACATCATAACCTAAACTATTTAATGGAGATTTTTTATTTTCAGCGGCTAATGTATCTGTATACTTATAGTCTTTCCACGAATGCAATATACTTACACCGCCTGCCCGTTCTGTTAGAGGCGAGAAAAAGGGTCTTTCAAATGAGAGGCCGACTGTTGTGCCATTCTTATCGGTTGTATAACCCAAATTAGAAGAAATGTATGTGTTATCAATATTAGCTATACCGTAATATCCTGTAAATTCGAACTCGCCTGGTTTTTTCCAGCGATTGTATTGTCCGAACTGCTGTCCAACTCCAAATAAATTGTTGTGTATAAATTTTGCATCTACAAAAATATCAGTTACTAAAACAGGAACGATGATAGGCCATTTATCCTGAACAATAACATTCACAATCACACTATCTTTATTCTTTGATTCTGTAATATATATTCTGGCATCACTCACAAAAACAGTTCCTCTTAATGTTCTTTCTGATTCGCTTAAAGACAAGGCATTAATAGGATCGTCTTTTTTAAATAATAATTTATTAAGAATAACAAATCTTCTAGTAGTTATATGAGTTTTATTACCAAAATGTTGAAGTTTATTAATATTACGTTCTATAGTATCATTGACAGTATGTCCGAATGGGTCAAATACGGTAACTTTTATTTCTTTAATAATACGTCCCTGATATTTTAAATAGGGATTCACATTTTTTTTCTCTTTTGAAGTTGGTTGCACTGGATATTCCTTAGGATCTGGATCTACAAATGTGGCGTCATATAATAAGCTTGTAAACTTATATTTATAAGCGAAGTGTTTAATTTTTTTGTAAAATCTTAAAGAATCAGGTGTTTGTAGCGTATCTTTTTTTTGTGCTAGGCTCCAGTTACTGAAAATGGAAAATAGTATTACCATAGCTATTTTTATAGTTAATAGTTGAGATGGCGTACATCTTTGCAATGTCATTATTTTCGAGTTAAAGCAATGCTTCTTTATTTCAAAAATAACTCAAATAGCACAATAAATTTTATAAACATTTTACTATAGTTTACATAAATCACATGTATTCAGTGTAATAAAACAGTAAGAAATGGTTATACTTCGATTCCGATGTGAATCAAGGCATCACCTTGATTAACTACTGGCTGATTATTGATGCCAACAATGTAGCCATCAACGGTTGAAAGAATTTTATGTTCTATTTCTCCAAAAGGGTTACAAATCACACCTAATAAATCATCTTTTGATACGTAAGAACCATTGAGTTTATTCATATGGAAAAGCCCGCTACTGTTTGCTCTTATCCATGTATCTTTAGTGATTTTTACAGCATGGTTTTTTGGAATATCACAATCAATCATATGATAGCTTTTCATTAAACGCAAACAACCATTTACGCCTTCATTAATAGCTGTGTAATCAAATCGCATACTTTCGCCGCCTTCGTAAACTAAAATAGGTTTATTTTTTTTCGCCGCTTCTTTTCTAAAAGTGCCATCACGGTATTTACTATCAATAACTAATGGAGCAGAAAACTTTTCAGCTAATGCTAAATTTTCAGGAAACTCAAACACACATCGTATTTGAGGACTGTTACTTATTTTTGCACCGCCTGTATGAAAATCAATTCCAAAATCAATTAAGGGTACAATATGTTTCATTAAATCATAAGCAATACGGCTACCGAACGAACCATTTTTATTGCCCGGAAAGCAACGGTTTAAATCTCTACCATCTGGTAAATCTCTGCTACCAAATAAAAACGACACACTATTAATTACAGGAATCGCAATCACGTTACCGCAGTTTAATTTTTTGATTTCATCACGAGTAATAATTTTTCGAATAATTTCAATGCCATTAGTTTCTTCGCCATGCATGCCGGCAGATAGCAATAGAGTAGGCCCTTTTTTCTTACTTCTAAAAACAAAAACGGGAATCTCTATATTTGTTTTTGTATGTAGTTCATATGAGTTTAATACAATTTGTTTACTTTCTCCTGCTTTTATAGTTTGGTTATTGATGATGAAGTCTTCCATTATTGTCCGGGCGCATTAAATTCGTTACGCTCAACATATTCAATAATTTTACTCGCAATATCAATACCTGTAGCGCCTTCAATGCCTTCTAAACCAGGCGATGAATTTACTTCCATCACTAAAGGACCTCTATCGCTTTGCAATAAATCAACACCCGCAATTCCTAAACCTAATTTTTTTGCAGATTTAATTGCTGTCGCTCTTTCCTCATCGCTTAATTGAATTAAAGATGCTGTGCCTCCTCTATGTAAATTACTTCTAAACTCTCCTTCTTTTGCCTGGCGTTTCATAGCACCAACAATTTGGCCATCAACTACAAACACACGTATATCAGCACCTTTTGATTCTTTAATAAACTCTTGCACCAACATATTAGCATCTAATTTTAAAAAAGCTTCAATTACTGACTTAGCGGCTTTGTCATTTTCGGCTAAAATAACTCCTATACCTTGTGTGCCTTCTAATAATTTTACAACGCAAGGTGCGCCACCAATACTTGCAATTACCGATTCAATATCTTTTGGCTCATTTGCGAAAGCAGATTTTGGCATGCCGATACCAGCACGCGCTAAAATTTGTAAACTACGTAATTTATCTCTCGAACGCACCAATGCTTGTGATTCAACTGCCGTAAAAATTTTCATCATCTCAAACTGACGAACAACTGCTGAGCCATAAAAAGTAGCGCTTGCACCAATACGTGGTATTACAGCATTTACTCCTGTTACTTCTTTTCCGTTATAATAAATATGCGGACGGCTTTGTTCAATTACTAAAACACATTTCATGTGATCTAACAATAACACTTCATGTCCGCGTAGTTCAGCCGCTTCTATTAAACGTTTAGTAGAGTACAAGTTTTTGTTACGAGATAAAATAGCAATTTTCATTTTTAATTATTTTAATAAAGTATTTAAATGTAAGCCATTGGTGTAAATTAAATTGACGTCTATGATGAATTTTCCTTTAAGTAATCGTCTCCCAATTAACACGGGGTAACGCATATTACCTCTATCACTCAACGAAATTGTTGTTTTTATTTTTTTTCTTCCAATCGAAATTAAAGTTTTGATTATATAACGCTCTTCCATTTCGCCAAAAGAGTTTTTTATTTTTTTTTGAGTAAATTCTTCAATATTATATGTTTCATTATTAAATAAACGAAAACAAAGAATATTTTTATCGCCTACTTTTTTTAATTCAATGTAATTGCAATCAATAGCACAAGTATAAGCACCAGTGTCGATTTTTGCTTCGGCGCGTTCAATATTTAAAAGAGGAAAATTGACATATTCTCTTCTTCCAATAATTTTTAATTTATGAGGTTTAGCAAGCATATAACAGTAGCCCCAAATTAATTAATTTATTGTTAAACTGAAAGGATTTGCGTTAAAAATTTGGTTTATCTCTGGCTTCGAGAGCCTCATCCATCGATTCGGGCACTGAGGTTCTCGAAGTGTCCGCTTACATTTCTCAGGCTCAATTACTCTAAAAAATAAATATCGTCAAATGGCGAGTTAATTGGGGAACCTAAATTGATGGGTGCCGACCATGTTTCCATTTTTTCGTCCCACACACTTTTAAAAATATCATACTCGCCCATATTTTCGTAACCTTTCGAAGAAAAGTAGAGTGTTTTACCGTCTTTAGATAATGATGGATATTCCTCATCTAAAGGACTATTAATGTTGGGAATGTTTTGTGGTAATGGAGCCCATTTACCATTTGCCATCTTTTTTAGCATATAAATATCTTTTCCGTGCGATTCATCATCACCATAACTAGTGTATAAAAGTGTGTTTTTATCAGCAGTTAAAAATAACAATGATTTAAATTCCTTCTTTTTATCTATTTCAGATCGCATATCATCGGTAATCACTAAAACTTTTCCGCCTGATTCTAATTGTGTTAATGAGTTTTGTATAGCATTTAAATCAACATGTTTTCTACCATACACTTCTAATACGATTGGATTGTTTACTAGTTTAATTCCACTGCGGCAGTGAGTGATTTCTTGTTCTATCTTTAGGGATTTAATATCTTCTGGTTTACAAACCGCCATGTATTTATTGTAATAGTTAATAGCAGTATTGAACCGGTAACTTGCATGATTAGCCTTCGCTAAAAAGTAATACACATCAATAGGCACCGTTTTATCGTTTACACAGGATTCAAATGCGAGAATACAATTCGTTTTATCTTTTTTAGTGTTAAACAAACACACCCCATAACGGTAAGCGTCCATAGGTTGTAGATCGATAAATAAATCTAAATTTTGATACACTAAAGCCGCTTCTTGATACACATTTTGATCAAATAATTGTATAGCTAAATTTAAATCCTCCTTATCTTTCACGGATTCTTCAGCAGTTCGTTTAGGCTTTTTTGCTTTTACAATAGTGTTAACAGCTGGTTTATCAGTGTTTTTTGTTGTTACTGTAGAAGTAGGTTTTGCAGCAATATCAAATGATATTTTAGCCGCTTCAGCCTCTGTGAAATAATTAGCCAACTTAATTGTTTTCTGTCCAGCTAAAGTTTGAAGTTTGATTATTTGTTTTAATTCAAATTCTCCTTTTTTATCAGGCACGTCAAACATCCCCTTTTGTTCCGAATAACCTTCTGCTTCAACAGACATATCATATTTAGTTCCTGAGGCTAATATCATTAAGTATAAACCAGTATTTGGATTTGTTTTATAAACACCAGCAATTTCTCCGGTATTAGAATTATAAATAGTTATGTAAGCTTCTTTGCCAGGAATAGAATCAAGTGTGCTAAACTGCCCTTTAATAATTGAGCTTGATAATTCCTGTTGAGGTAATTTAACTTGAATGTATTCGTAACTATTGTTTTTACGGTTTGTGCAATACGAAGCAGTTTGATTGGATTCATCTGGAATAAATAAAATATCGTCGTAGGTAGAATTAACTGGATAGCCTAGGTTTTGTGGTTTCGACCAAGGAGAAACGGTATCTTTTCGGGTAATTTTAAAAATATCGTAACCACCCATGCTATTATGTCCTTTTGAAGAAAAGTATAAAGTATTGCCATCTTTTGCTAAGTAAGGATAATTTTCATCATAAGGGCTGTTGATTTCCGGACCCATACCAATGTATTGATTTGGACCAAATGACCCATTTGGTAATAAAGTGTTTTTATATAAGTCGGTATGGTTTTGTTCCTTCTCTCCAAAACTTGCGTGATAATATTCACGAGGATTTGTACTGCATAAAAACAAGGGTGTTTGTTTTTTCTTATCGATACTCGTTGCAAAAAACTCTGGCTTCAATTTCACTTTTTCATTTACTAAATCCGGATTATAGCTCGCCAGTAAATTTTCTATCCGATAGCTATCGGATTGTATAGGTATACGTTTTACAACCTCTACATTTACTTGATCGCTCATCAACATACTACCACTTATGCAGTTTTTAATCAACAAAGGGCCGTAATTACCTTCAAAATCGTAAGGTTTTACACGCGCTTTATATTGTTCAAAGGCTTTAATAGCGTCGCTAAATAAATAAGATAAGTGATATGCTTTCCCTAAATAATACCAAACGTCAGCTGGAATTTCTTTGATGCCAGTAGCTACTAAAAGAGAGTTAATGACTTTTGCTTTATTTAAATTTAATTTGAATAAACAAACACCATAATAATAATTCATAAAAGGATCACCTGGATCATTTTTTAAAAGTGTTTCGTATAGCGGTAATGCTTGCTCAAAATTATTAGCTTTAAATGCAGCAAGAGCTTCTTCTGGTTTTTTCTTTTCCTCTTCTAATTGTTTTTTTACTAGTTCGTCAATATTAGAATATAGCTTTCCATTTTTATCAACTTGCTTAGTAAGTTCTTCAGTAGCAGAGATACTTTCATTTATTTTAGTGGTATCAATAAATGATTTTAGATATACTACTTTTTCATTTTCATCTGCAAAAAAACTATTAATTAATAAAGCCGCTTTGTTTTTTTCGTTCAATTTAATTTTTATATCCTGCTGGCAAATTTCATAATCTATTTTTAAAGGTATTTCTACTGTCTCTTGGCAAGTGCCATATCCAGAGACCTCTACTTTAAATTGGTATTTTACATTAGGAGCTAAAATCAATAGATAATTTCCTGTATAAGCGTTTGTGTTGTACACACCTACTAGCTCATTATTAGACGAATTGTAAATACTTATCTTAGCTTTTTTCTCATTTGGATTCCCTACGATTTCAAAATGACCTCTGATGACAATTAATGCAGGAGGAATTCCAGGAGTTGTTTTAAAAATATCGTATTTGTCATCATCACTTAAACGAGTAGAAATGAAGTAAAAATATTTACGATTTCTTTTCGCATTTAAATCTTCTTTTACTTCAGTAGGCTTTGCAGCAAGGCTGTCTTTTTGTTGAGCAAAAAAATTAAATCCTATTACTTGAAATAGAGCTAAAAGAGTTACTTTAAAAAATGTTGACTTCATAGTGGATTAAGGAAACCCAATTTAAAGATAATTTTTAATTAGAAAGCAGTTAATTATAAACAAAAACACCCTTTATCATTAAGATAGAAGGGCATTTTTTAATGAGGTTAAGATTATTCTAATAAGAATATTTGTTTGCTAATTTAAAAAATAGGAACACGGATTTAGCTGACAGTTTGACAAGTTCATTGACCAGCTCGTTGAATTATTCTTGCATAGATTTTAAAATTTTATAATCCGTGTTAATCTGCCTTATCCGTTTTATCCGCGTTCCTATTTAAAATAAACCTATTCTCTCACCATTTTTTTACTATCAATTACTTTTCCATCGGCCACTAAAGTGTAGTTATATAAACCAGATGATAAATCGCTTGCAAATACATTTACTTTGCCTTTGCCGCGAGTTTTGATGTCAACCGTTTGTATGATTTGCCCATTCGTATTAAAGAAAATTAATTGTGCTTTACCAACACTTGCAGGCACATTATAAGTAATGGTTGTTTGCTCTGCAAATGGGTTTGGTACATTTTGATCTAACACAATAGCATCTTCATCGCTTAACTCAACATCTAATTGATTTAAAGTTGAATTTGATTGACGAGTAGAAGTTGTACTTGTACAACAAGCATTGATTTGAGAAGCCAATGCAGCTAATTGTTGTAAAATTGCATTTTGTGTACTTCTTAAACTATCTATAGTTTGTTGTTGCTCTTGAACAGAACGTACTAATAAAGCAGACATAGCCTTGTAGTTAACTGTTTTTAATAATTTACTAGCATTAACTACAACACCTAAACTATCGTAGGTTGCATCAACTCTTAATGTATCAACTAGCTCAGGATAAACTGTTTCTAATTGTTGAGCTACAAAACCATAATCTGTATTAGGTTTAAAAGTTAATTGAGGCACATTAGCATTTGTAAAATTATATTTTACAGGATTTAATGTTTTTACAGTTGCTAGTGCATTAAATGTATTTACATTAGTTTTTACTTGTGCATCACTTAAATTAGCTCTATCAACATTTGTTTGGGTTGTTATTTGTCTGACATTCAATTCTTGAATAGCTCCAACAGCAAAAGGAATAATAGCATCATAGTTTAATGATTTTAATTCTTTAGCAGGATTAATAATCTGTCCTGTACTATCAAATGTTGGTAGAACTGTAGTTGTAGTAACTATATCTGGTATTACCGATTCAATTTCTTGCGCTATAAATCCGTAATTTTTGTTAGAGTTTAATTTTAATTGAGGAGCATAGGTATTATCAAAATTAAAGCTGACCGGCTTGAGTTTGTTAATGATATCTAAATTTTTATTTATTGCAGTAATATTTGTTTTGATATTTTTATCAGAGCCTGATAAATAACCTCCAATTGAATTTGCACCACCAGTTATATAAACTTCACCCTGAAAAAAACCTGCATAATTCACAGAAGCATTGCCAGCTTGACCAAAAACTCCAATATTGTAACCCGGCGATGTACCTTGTGCATTACCAACGACTCCATAACCAATATAAGCATTCGTTGAAGTATAATTATCAAACCTACCAGCAATACTGATACCTAAAATTGTACTTAACATTGTATTATTTGCGATTTGATATACATGTAATTTGCCACCAAGGGCTTGAGAACATGGAAATCCTATACCAACATTGGTTCTTCCTGTTCCTTGGCCACTATAGTAATAATTATAAATATTCATCGGTATCTCATAATCACCAGTTAATTGATTCTGAGCAGCAGCACAATAATTACCTATTCCTGTACTAGCATCCGTTAAAACAACATCTCCATCACCATCAACTGTTAATACTTTTGCACTATTAACACCATACGTACCATTTGCTACCGTAGCATCTGTTGATTTTAATTTTGATAAACGTAAACCACTAGCGCCTACACTACCATATTTAGCGTTATTCATATTGGCACTTATTTCAAAAGTATTACCAGTACCACAAAATGGTGTAGATGCAGGTATACCACCAACCCCAACACCACCTGTGTTTGTATTTAAATTAGCGAACCAGAAACTATTATTAACTAATAAAACTGATCTACTAGTTGTCAATGATGCTGCAAGCATTTCCGGTAAGTTATTACATGCTCCACCTAATTGAGCGACACCAGTTGAAGAAAGAAATAAACCATTATTAGCGGCATTAAAACCAGAACTTGGAACGTAAATTACATCTCCATTTGCATCAACTGATAAAACTCCTGTTCCTGGATTTACTTGTGCTGTATTAGCCGCTGTCATATTAGTAAAACGTAAACCACTACTGCCATTTGGAGCAATGGGTATTGGACTACTACCATTTGCTGTAATTTCAACAGTGTTTCCTGGTGTATTATCATGAAACCCAAAACGGCGAGCGTTATTATTAGCGCGTGTATTAAAATACATATCACCTAAACTAGTTGTTTGAAACTCCGTAAACACACCAGCAGTTGGCGTTGCATTATAAGTATAAGTTGTACGTAATTGTGGTGTTCCAGTATTTAAACCAGTTTGTGGGTCAGCATCTAAAATCTCTAATCTACGCACTGGTGTTGTTGCAGCACCAATAAACTGAAAATTTCCAATACCTAAAGTTCCTTTACCCATTTCAGGGCTCATGCGCGCTAATTCAGCACCATCGGTTGTGCCAGCCAAACCGGCATAACCTGTAAAATTAAATTGTAAAAAATCTGTTGGGGCATTAACCCCAGCATCATCACTCCAGTTAATAATGGCGTTTGATTGATTGCTACTCACTCGTTTTAAACCCACATACATACCGTCACTTTCTTCGGTTAATAATACGCCCGTATCAAACCACGGACGAGTAAAGCCAGTAAAAGCACTAAATGGGGAGTTATTACGACCATGAATATCCAAACAGCACTGTCGGTAACTTTCCGCAAGGCGGGCATTGGGTTGGTTTAGGGCGTATTTTTGCGCCAAGCA
>JBKJPW010000075.1:0-31391 GCA_046594225.1 Bacteroidia bacterium | reverse complement strand
GTAAATTGATAGATAATGTTACACAATTCTTACCTCAACGTTTTTTAACAGGTTTACTTTTCAACTATTGTGCTTTTCGGTTTATAGTTGTTAACCGTTATTGTTAAATAGTTAATTAATAGCAATCGTCATCGCGAGGCACGACGCGATCTCATACATAGGTTATAATGCTAAGTGTGAGATTGCTTCGTCGTACCTCCTCGCAATGACGAAGGTTAAATAGTTAATTGTTGTATATGCCACTGTTGATGTTTTCACCAACAGCATGTGTTGTGCAATTTTATTTGTTGTTGATAACACCAACAAGGGCGAGAATTTTCCATTCTACTTTTCTTTTTCCTTAACGAAAAAGAAACAAAAAGTCAAGGCAATTCGCCGACTCCCATTTACCCCGCAGTGCCGTTGCAGAATGGTAGTCCGCACCGAATTGCCAAAAGCAGCCGCACTATTATCAACTTATGCAGGGGATTGTAAAGCAAGAGTGGCATACTGTATGTAGTATTACAGAGGTATCGGAGAGAGTTATTTTTTGTTTAGCTTTGACTTACTTTTCTTTTGCAAAAATTTCATAAAATCAACATGATGTTCAGGTGTTAAACCACCAAAATGCTTTTGTGGAAAATTATAGGATGATAAATAATTAGCTTTAATTTTTTTATGTGTAGAATTTTCATACGTGCCATGTAAGAAAAAAATATACTCATCATTATTGTTCCGACCGATAAGTCTGTGTGAATCATTTATTATGCATCTGTCTTTAGGAATTGTAACTGATGAGATATCACGAAGGTTTTCGACCACGACTGAAAAGCTATCTCTTTCTATTTTATAGGCGTATATATCTAATAAAACATCTAAATTATAACTAATTGCTTCCTCCGAACAATACCAAATCTTGAAACCTAAGGTATCACCATTTCTTTTCATCTCAATATTACTTATATTTAAATAAGGTTGGGCGCCATTAATAATAGTTGTTTTACTTAAACTACTATCTCGAAGTATTCTAACAATTTCGTCATTTTTTCTATCCACCTTTAATCCATATTTTGCCAACAGCTCTTGTGTGCGATATTGGTTGATAGAATCTCGAACTGAAACTTCTTTATCTTTTATTTCATTAAGTTCTTCTGTTATTTCATTTTGTTTAACAGAGCAAATAATTAAAAATATTGCCAAGAAAACCAAAGAATATCCTCTTACGGAAAATCTACGGTAGTATTTTTTTCGTTTATCATATAATGCACCACTACCCAAAAACGGGATTAGCAATATGAGAAACTGCGTAATTGGAATAATGTACTCTAAAAGAATATTTAAGGAAGTAGTTTGAAGCATTTTTTTAATGAATATAGTCAAAAAAAACGCCCCAAATAAATCGGAGCGTTTTATAAATTTATTATTTAAGCGAACGATTACATCATTCCACCCATTCCGCCCATGCCTGGGTTACCCATTGGCATTGCTGGAGCATCTTCTTTTTTCTCAGCTAACACACAGTCAGTCGTTAATAACATAGCGGCAACTGACGCTGCGTTTTCTAATGCAATACGGCTTACTTTAGTAGGATCAATAACACCTGCTTTTAATAAGTTTTCGTATTTCTCAGTACGCGCGTTGAAACCGTAATCATCTTTTCCTTCTTTTACTTTTTGTACAACAATAGATCCTTCGATACCACAGTTAGCACAAATTTGACGTAAAGGTTCTTCAATAGCACGACGTACAATTTGAATACCAGTGTTCTCATCTTCGTTAGCACCTTTTAATTTTTCTAAAGAAGCAATGGCACGAATGTAAGCAACACCACCGCCCGGTACAATACCTTCTTCAACTGCTGCACGAGTAGCTGCTAAAGCATCGTCCACACGGTCTTTCTTTTCTTTCATCTCCACTTCAGTAGCTGCACCAACGTAAAGAACTGCAACACCACCTGCTAATTTAGCTAAACGCTCTTGTAATTTTTCTTTGTCGTAATCAGATGTAGTAGATTCGATTTGTGCTTTAATTTGATTAACACGCGCTGTGATATCTGCTTTTTTACCAGCACCACCAACGATTGTTGTATTGTCTTTATCAACTGTTACTTTTTCTGCTTTTCCTAAGAAAGTTAAGTCAGCGTTTTCTAATAAGAAACCTCTGTCTTCAGCAATAAAAATACCACCAGTTAAAATTGCTAAATCTTCTAACATTGCTTTTCTTCTATCACCAAATCCTGGAGCTTTAACAGCACAGATTTTTAAGTTAGAACGTAAACGGTTCACCACTAATGTTTGTAAAGCTTCTCCGTCAATATCTTCAGCAATAATTAAAATTGGTTTACCTGTTCCAACTGCTTTTTCTAATACCGGTAATAATTCTTTCATCGAAGAAATTTTCTTCTCGTAAATTAAAATTAATGGGCTTTCTAAAACTGCTTCCATTTTATCTACGTCAGTAATGAAGTAAGGAGAGATATAACCTCTGTCAAATTCCATCCCTTCAACAACCTCAACAGTTGTATCAGTACCTTTTGCTTCTTCAACAGTAATAACACCTTCTTTTTTTACTTTAGCCATCGCTTCAGCAATTAATTTACCGATAGTGCTATCGTTGTTTGCAGAGATCGTTGCAACTTGTTCAATTTTTTTATTGTCGTTACCAACGTTTTGTGATTGTTTTTTCAAATCAGCCACAACCGCTTCAACAGCTTTATCAATACCGCGTTTCAAATCCATTGGATTAGCGCCAGCAGCAACGTTTTTTAAACCACCTGTTACAATAGCTTGTGCTAATACTGTAGCAGTAGTTGTTCCATCACCAGCTGCATCAGCAGTTTTAGAAGCAACTTCTTTTAATAACTGTGCACCCATGTTTTCAACTGGGTTCGATAATTCGATTTCTTTAGCAACGGTAACACCATCTTTCGTGATTTGTGGTGAGCCAAATTTTTTGTCAATAATTACATTACGTCCTTTAGGACCTAAAGTTACTTTTACTGCATTTGCTAATGCGTCAACTCCGCGTTTTAAAGCGTCGCGTGCTTCGATGTTAAATGATATGTCTTTTGCCATTGTTTTAAAATTAGTTGTTTGAATTAAGTTATTTGTTGTTTGAGTTTTTTAATTTTCTAATCGACAAATTGTCGAATTGCCTAATTAAATTACCGCGTAGATATCGCTTTCGCGCATAATTAATAAATCTTTTCCGTCTACTTGGATTTCAGTTCCTGCGTATTTTCCGTATAATACAGTATCGCCAACTTTTACTGTCATTGGTTCATCTGGTTTACCGTTTCCAACAGCTAATACTTTACCTTTCATTGGTTTTTCTTTTGCAGTGTCAGGGATAATTAATCCACCTGCTGTTTTTGTTTCTGCTGGAGCCGCTTCAACTAATACTCTATCAGCTAAAGGCTTTACGCTTACATTTGTACTTGATTTTGCCATAATTATGTGATTTTAATAATTTAAATTTTACGGTGGCTAATTGTCTAAAAATGTGCCAATGGCTTATTTTTAGCTAATGCGCGACAATATTACCGTTTTTGGCGGTTGGAGAATAAAAAATGTCAGTTTGGTGGCAGAAATGGTATAACTAATAGGAACGCAGATGACACGGATGGCTATGATTTTGTATCAAAAGAGAGTTAAAAAATGGAACGCAGATAGCGCGGATGATTATGATTTAGTAAGATAAAAAAGAGAATTTGGAGATTGGGATAAAATAAAAATCATAAGTAATCCTAAATAATCAGTGATGTCAGCGTTCTATAAAAAACTAAATAAGTTCTTTCCCTACTTTACTACCATCGTAAGCCCATTTTATCCAAATAGAACCCCAAGTAAAACCGCCACCAAAAGCAGATAAAATTAAATTATCGCCTTTTTTAAATTGCTTTTCGTAATCCCATAGTAACAAAGGAATTGTCCCTGCGGTGGTATTTCCGTAACGCTCAATATTCATTAACATTTTATCTGAACTTAATCCCATACGATTAGCCGTTGCTTCACAAATACGTTTGTTGGCTTGATGTGGTAATAAGTAAGTAACATCATCAGAAGTTAAATTATTTTTAGCCATAATTTCTGCACTTACTTCGGCCATGTTTACCACAGCGTGTTTAAATACAGTTTGTCCTTCTTGATGCACATAATGTAATTTTTTCTCAACACTTTCGTGAGATGGCGGCATAAAGGATCCGCCAGCTACTTGGTATAAATAATTACGACCAGAGCCATCAGCTTTTAAAATAAAATCTTGAATACCATTTTCGTCTTCAGATGGTTCTAATAAAACAGCGCCACCACCATCACCAAAAATCACACAAGTTGCCCGATCTTCGTAATTTAAAATGGCACTCATTTTATCTACACCAATAACAACTACTTTTTTATAACGACCCGTTTCAATAAACTGAGAGCCAGTAGCTAAAGCAAAAATAAATCCTGAACAAGCAGCAGATAAATCGTAACCCCAAGCATTTTTTGCGCCAATTTTATCACAAATAACATTTGATGTACTAGGAAAAATATAATCTCCTGTAATTGTACCAACAATTAAAAGGTCAATATCTAAAGCCGTGATACCACGTTTTTTTAGTAATTCTTCAACAGCAAACACCATCATATCAGATGTTGCTTTGCCTGGTATATTTAAAACTCGTCTTTCTTTAATTCCAGTACGTGATGTAATCCACTCATCGTTTGTATCAACAAATTTTGCTAACTCATCATTGGTCATTACAAAATCAGGAACGTAGCCACCAACGGCAGTAATTGCTGCTTTTATCATTATTGAAATACAGTTTTAATTTTTTCGTTTAAGTTAGCCTCAACGATATCTTTACTTAATACCATCATATTTTTAAATGCTAATGGAGTCGATTTTCCGTGAGCAATCATAACGTTTGAGTTGATGCCTAAAATGGGGGTTCCGCCGTATAATTCGTAATTAAATTTATCAAAATACTCATCGCTACGGTTACGTTTTTTTATCATCGAGTAAAATGCCTCGGCTGTTTTTAATAAAACATTTCCTGTAAAGCCTTCACAAACAATAACGTCTGCTTTATCTTCAAAAACTTCTTGCCCTTCTACATTACCAACAAAATTAAAGTCTTTGGTATCTTTCATTAAAGCATGTGTAGCTTGCGCTACTAAATTTCCTTTTTCTGGTTCTTCCCCAATATTTAATAAACCAACTTTAGGGTTATCAATTTTATAAACCTCTTTAGCAAATACAGAGCCTAAAATTGCAAATTGATATAGTACATCTGGTTTACAATCAGCGTTAGTTCCTACATCTAAAATAATTCCGAATCCTCCATTTATTTTTGGAAGAATAGAGGTAATACAAGGGCGAATAACACCTGGCACTGCTTTTACCGAAAACATAGCGCCAACTAACATAGCTCCAGTATTACCGGCGCTTGCAAAGCATTGAATTTCATTTTCTTTTAAAAGTTTGTAACCAACAGCAATGCTGCTATTTGGTTTTTGAGCTAATGCTTTGGTTGGATGTTCGCCCATTTCAATTACATCGGGCGCATGTACAAAATCAAATTTATCTTCTGAGATACCTTTTTCTAGCAAATACTGTTTTGCTTTTTCGCTATCACCAATCAATACCATTTTTACATCATTTGGTAATGAATCAAGGGCCATAATAGCACCATCCATACAATTTGCAGGGGCAAAATCTCCCCCCATAATGTCTAATCCAATTTTCATATATTTTTTATGTTGTTTTGGGCTAAGTATTTTATTTCAAATGAGCCAAAATCAAGCGACTAAGCAACTAATTTATGTGTTAATATGCAATAATTAGCTAGCAAAGTTATTAACCTTGATTAGATAATTGTGTTTAAACTTTTTATATAATCTGTACATGTATCTAATAACTTGATAATCTGAAAGATAAAACTGCCAAGAAAATCATTTTTGTAAAATATTGATTGTACTTTTGAGCCATGAAATAGTCATGCTGCTTTCAGTGCAAACACGAGTGAAGATAGCATGACTATACCATATGGCCTATAAGAACAATAAATATCTGCATATGACAATTGAAGAAATAGAAAACGAAATTATTGAAGAGTTTGAGTTGTTTGGAGATGACTGGGAAGGTAAGTACGAGCATTTGATAGAGTTAGGAAAATCTCTCCCTAAAATACAAGAAGAATTAAAAACAGACGACCGCATTATTAAAGGTTGTCAAAGCAAAGTGTGGCTGCATTCCGAAAAACAAGGCGAGGAAATAGTGTATACCGCTGATAGCGATGCTATTATTACTAAAGGCATGGTGGCATTGATGATACGCGTATTATCACATCAAAAAGCACAAGCTGTTTTATCAGCTAATTTAGATTTTATCAATAAAATTGGATTAACAGAGCATTTATCGCCTACGCGTGCTAATGGTTTAGTGAGCATGATTAAACAAATGAAATTAGATGCGATGGCATTAAGCTAAAGTATGAACAAAAAAGCCATCTCCTGGATTATTTTAATTGCTCTTTCATTAGTTTGGGGAAGCTCATTTATTTTAATGAAACAAGGGTTAAAAGCCTTTAGCAGTGATGAAGTAGCGGGCTTAAGAATTACCATTGCTTCAGCATTTATGTTGCCATTTTTAATTAGACATTATAAAATTGATTTAAAAAAGAATTTAAAAGGCTTGTTACTAATGGGTGTTTTTGGAAATTTAATCCCTGCCTTTTTATTTACCAAAGCCGAAACCCAAATCAGTAGTAGTTTAACAGGTATGTTGAATGCCCTTACGCCAATGTTTACGATTATGATTGGGATGATTGCCTTTAATCATAAGATTTCCAAAAATCAAATTATAGGTGTCTTAGTAGGTTTTTTAGGAGCTATTGCTTTGGTAGCCTTAGGAGATAATAAAGACAATGATCAAACTAAAAACATTATGTATAGTTTATTAGTAGCGGCTGCTACCTTATGTTATGCGATTAGTGTTAATGGCATTAAAGCTTATTTAGGGCACGTAAATTCTTTAACAGCAACTGTATGGTCGTTTACCTTAATTGGCCCCGTAGCTGCCATTTATTTGTTTGGTTTTACAGATGTTATTAATCACGCTAGCCAACATCCCGAAGGATTAAAATCATTAGGTTATATAACCATTTTAGCTGTATTTGGCTCAGCTTTATCAGTAGTGATATTTAATGTATTAATTAAGTTATCAGGTTCTGTTTTTGCCTCAAGTTGCACGTATCTGATTCCAATTGTTGCTATTGGCTGGGGATTATTTGATGATGAAGCGATTAATTTGTTTCAGGTCTTGGCTGTCATAGTCATTATTGCTGGTATTTGGATGATTAATTCGACCAAGAAAACCAAAGAGTAAAAGGCTCATTTTTATTTTCTTTTTCCTTGACGAAAAAGAAACAAAAAGTCAAGGCAATTCGCCAACCCCCATTAACCCCGCATTATCTGCCCAAAATGGTCTTACCCACATACTGGCTCAAAACTTATTACGTTTTGCCCTGCTCCGAATTGCCAAAGCCAGCCGCACTAGTCCAACGTATGCAGTAATGTAAGAATAGCTCTAATTTTTCAATTAAAATATTGATTGTCAGTAATTTAAAATATTTTTTTGATTTAAAATCTCTCTAAAACCTAAAATTTACGGGCATTTAACTTAAAAAACTGCTCAAAATCTTTGGTAGATACAAAAAACCACCTATCTTTGCCGTCCTTAAAAAAATTATTAACAATTAAAATTTAACACTCATGTATGCAATTGTAGAAATAGCAGGGCAACAATTTAAAGTGGAACGAGGCAATAAAGTTTACGTTCACCGCCTAGATGCTAATGAGGGTGCTAAAGTAGAGTTTGACAAAGTTTTCTTAATTGATAACGGCGGAAAAATCTCTGTTGGAGCCCCTACTGTTGATGGCGCAAAAGTTGTAGCCACAGTAATCGAACACTTAAAAGGCGATAAAGTTATCGTATTTAAGAAATTACGTCGTAAAGGATACCAAAAATGGAATAACCACCGTCAACATTTGACTCAGTTATTAATTCAAGGTGTACTTGGTAAAGGTGATACTTTAAAAGACGAATTAAAAGTTGAAAAACAAGTACGCGAATTCTTAGCTCCATCTCACAGAAATCCTGTAGTTAGAGAAGAAGTAGTTGCTGAGAAAAAAGCTCCAGCTAAAAAAGCAGCAGCTAAGAAAGCTCCAGCTAAAAAAGCAGCTAAAAAAACTGAAGAATAAAAAATAGGTTTAAGTGATAAGTGTTTAGTTTTAAATAAAACACTGTACTTAAAACTCATAACTAAAAATTAAAAACTAAAGAAAATGGCACATAAAAAAGGAGCCGGCTCCACAAACAACGGTCGCGAATCGCATAGCAAACGTTTAGGCGTTAAAATTTTCGGTGGACAAGCTTGTATCTCTGGAAACATTATTGTTCGTCAGCGTGGTACAAAGCACAATGCAGGAGTAAATGTAGGTATTGGTAAAGACCATACTTTATTTGCTTTAATTGACGGAAAAGTTGTTTTCAAGAAGAAAAAAGACGACAGATCATACGTTTCGGTTGTTCCTGCATAAGGGATAATAGAAACTTAATTTATTAAGTACTTAAAGCCCTCCGTAAAACCGGTGGGCTTTTTGTGTTTTTAGCTGTTTATTAAAAATAATTGTAAATAGGCTTTAAATTCATTTCAACCATTAATTTTGTCACACACAAAAAAACAATACGATGTTACAACTTAGTTATATCAGAGACAATAAAGAAGACGTATTAAAACGTTTAGCTATTAAAAATTTTAAAGATGCCGAAAATATTATTAACTCAGTTATTGAGTTAGATAATAATAGAAAAGCAGCTCAACGTCAAGCAGACGATACCAAAGCAGAAGCTAATAATTTAGCGAAGCAAATTGGTGAGTTAATGAAGTCAGGTAAGAAAGACGAAGCAGAAATTTTAAAAGCAAAAACAGCTGAATTAAAAGCGAGTGAAAAAAACTTTGATGAAACGTTAAAAAACATTGAAGCAGAGATTCAAAAACTATTAGTAACGGTTCCCAACACACCTAACTTAACAGTTCCAGTTGGTAAAACTCCTGAAGATAATGAAGTAGTGAATGAACATGGGGCAATTCCTAAATTACATGCAGGCGCAACGCCGCATTGGGAATTAACTACTAAATATGATTTAATTGATTTTGAATTAGGTGTTAAATTAACTGGCGCTGGTTTCCCTGTTTATAAAGGTAAAGGAGCAAGATTGCAACGCGCATTAATTAACTACTTTTTAGATAAAGCTACAGCTGCTGGATATAACGAAGTTCAGGTTCCAATTTTAGTAAACGCGGATAGTGGTTATGGTACTGGACAGTTGCCAGATAAAGAAGGGCAAATGTACCACTGCCAAGTGGATGATTTATATTTAATACCAACTGCTGAGGTGCCTATTACAAATATGTACCGAGATGTAATGTTGAGGGAAAGTGATTTGCCAATTAAAAATTGTGGTTACACACCTTGTTTTAGAAGAGAAGCAGGAAGCTACGGAAAAGATGTACGTGGTTTAAATCGTTTACACCAATTTGATAAAGTAGAGATTGTACAAATTACAGCTCCCGAAAATTCGTATGCAACTTTAGAAACGATGCGTGAATTTGTTTGTAGTTTATTACAAGAATTAGAATTACCATATCGTACTTTAAAATTATGTGGCGGCGATATGAGTTTTGGTTCTGCTTTAACGTATGATTTGGAAGTGTGGAGTACAGCACAAGCACGTTGGTTAGAAGTAAGTTCTGTTTCTAATTTTGAAACGTTTCAAACTAACCGTTTAAAATGTCGTTACAAAGATGCAACTGGCAAAACACAATTTGCACATAGCTTAAATGGTAGCGCATTGGCATTGCCTCGTATAGTAGCATCTTTATTAGAAAATAATCAAACAGAAGCTGGCATTAAAATACCAAAAATATTAGTGCCTTATACTGGCTTTGATATGATTAGTTAAAGTTTAACCGCAAAGAACGCTGAGTCTTTTCGCAAAGAACACAAAGAAAAAAGAGAAGTATTAAAACCAAATAAAAGAGCGCAGGATAATATATCTTGCGCTCTTTGCATTTTCCTTGCGACCTTTGCGGTTAAACTCTTCTCAAAAACAATATCCCACTTGCATTAACGTTATATAATTTATACATTAGTATTCAATGAACATTTACTCCAAAAAACAACAATGGAAATGGGCGCTATTTATAGTGGCTATCATCATTGTGTTTACATCCTTATGGTATACTAATAAATTAGTGAACAGTATTAAAAATGATGAGGAGAAAAAAGTAAGACTATGGGCGGAAGCGGTTCAGAAAAAAGCAGGACTTGTAAAATTCACCAACGATTTATTTCAAAAATTACAAACCGAAGAGCTTAAAAAAGCTGAGCTATACGCTTTAGCAACTAAAGAATTAAGTTCTGACGCATTCACCATTTCTGAGTTTGTATTAAAAGTGTTGCAAGATAATACGACAGTGCCTGTTATTTTAACTGATGATAAAGATAATATTACTGCCAGTAGAAATTTAGATTCAGCTATTGAGCATAATAACGAGGCTTTGAAAAAAGAACTCATCAATATGAAAGCATTGTATGAACCCGTAGTAATTGATGTTTACAGAGGGAAGAAAAATTTCCTGTACCATAAAGACAGTCGTTTATTTTCTGATATTAAAGTAGTGTTTGATAGTTTAATTAAATCATTTATTTCGGATGTGGCTATAAATAGTGCGGCTGTACCTGTTATTTATACAGACTCTTCTAGAACTTCTATTATTGCAAAAGGAAACATTGATTCTTTAAAAATTTCTACTCCCGAAAAATTAAAGGCAACCATAAAAAAAATGGAATTGCAAAATACGCCTATCATGATTGATTTAGGAGAAGGTTCTAAAAATTATATTTTTTATGAGCAATCACCTTTATTAACTCAACTCACGTATTATCCTTATGTACAGTTTGGCGTCATCGGTATTTTTTTATTAATAGCTTATATTTTATTTAGCACTTCGCGCAAAGCAGAACAAGATCAGGTGTGGGTTGGTATGAGTAAGGAAACAGCACATCAGTTAGGAACACCGTTATCATCTTTAATGGCTTGGATAGAATATTTAAAAGGCAACGGAACAGATGAGATGATTGTAACGGAAATGAATCGTGATGTAAATCGTTTAAATATGATTACAGAGCGTTTTTCTAAAATTGGATCTCAGCCAACTTTGCAAGATGAAGATGTGTGTTTGGTTGTGAAAAATGCGATGGATTATTTGAAACAACGCACTTCTAAAAACGTAAATTATATTTTAGAAATTCCAGAAACAGAAATTCACGCGCAAATGTCTACGCCATTATTTGAATGGGTGATAGAGAACATTTGTAAAAATGCGGTGGACGCTATGGATGGTAAAGGGGAATTTAGAGTAACCATTATTGATATACCAGAAGGCGTTGCTATTGATTTAGCAGATGCAGGAAAAGGAATTCCAAGTTCAAAACACAAGTCAGTTTTTAAACCAGGTTATACAACCAAAAAACGTGGTTGGGGTTTAGGTTTATCTTTATGTAAACGCATCATCGAAAATTACCATGATGGTAAAATATTTGTTCTTAATAGTGAAGAAGGAAAAGGAACTACTTTTAGGATTGTGTTGAAGAGGGGGTAGCACTTGTTGGTGTTATCACCAACAAGTAGTTAGATGCTATTCAGCCTTTGTTGGTGTTATTACCAACAAATATGGCTATGTTTTTTTAGCAAATTTTATTTTTTTATCGCTGATAGAAATGCTACAAATAATAGCAATCAAGCGTTTTAAAATGCATTAGATTTGTAGCCATTGTTGGTGTTATCACCAACAAATATTGAAAGTTATTATGCCAAAGCTAAATCATACAGATAATCCTGTGCAGTTTTTTACAGCTACTATTTTGGAATGGCAGAAACTTTTAAAGCCTAATAAGTATAAACATATTATAGTAGATAGCCTTTCTTTTTTAGTGAAAGAAAATCGTGTAAAAATTTACGGTTTTGTAATTATGGATAATCATATTCATTTGATATGGCAGGGGACAGATATGTATTCATTGAAACACACTCAGTTGAGTTTTATGAAATTTACTGCACAACAGATAAAATTTGATTTATTGAAAAACCATTCTGAAGAATTATCTAAATTTTATGTGGAGGCAAAAGACAGGAAATTTCAGTTTTGGGAGCGAAATGCTTTAGCAATAGACATTATGAGTCATGATGTTTTTTTACAGAAGTTAAATTATATTCACCGTAATCCCGTGAAAGCTAATTTATGCGAACATGAATTAGATTATGATTTTTCGTCAGCAAAACATTATCATGAACTTGCACATCCTTATTCTTTTTTAGAGCCTTATGATAGAAGTTTCTGGTAGCCTATTTACTTGTTGGTGTTATCATCAACAAGTAAATTACGGTAACATGTAATTCTTTGTACTTGTTGGTGATAACACCAACAAGGGCTCAAATAAAAAACCCTCAGCTAGCTGAGGGTTTTGATACTAAGATTCTTTTCTATTATTTATTTCGTCTCTTATTTTTGAGGCAAGTTCATATTGTTCTTCATCCAAAGCAGTTTCTAACAAATTTTTTAACTCTTCGGTTGATTTTGATTTGTATTCACCTTCAGGGTTTAATGAAGAAATTTCTTCTACTGGTTCTGCTAAAGAACTTTCGTTTGAAGGCAATGTTTCATCATCCAAAACAATACCTGCTGATTTTAAAATAAATTCGTAAGTAAATATTGGGCAATTAAAGCGAACTGCTAATGCAATGGCATCACTTGTACGCGCATCAATTTCTACTTCGCGTGTCCCATCCGTACAAACTAATTTAGCGTAAAAAATACCTTCTACTAAATTGTATATTAAAATTTCAGTTACTTCAATGGAGAAGGTTTCTGAAAAGGCTTTAAATAAGTCGTGTGTTAATGGGCGAGTAGGGGTCATTTTTTCTAACTCAATAGCAATAGCCTGAGCCTCAAAACCTCCAATAATTATTGGTAAACGGCGGCTGCCCGCACTTTCGCCTAATACAAGGGCATATGCACCGCTTTGTGTTTGACTGTATGATAAACCAACAATTTCTAATCTAACTTTCTTCATGCCCATTTTTACGAAAATCTAATATACAAAAAATGGTTGAATTTAGTTTTGATTTGCTTTGAATTTTTTAACTGCTTCTACTAACTTAGGAACAATTGTAAAGGCATCGCCAATAATTCCGTAATCAGCAGATTTAAAGAAAGGAGCTTCTTTGTCGCTATTAATAACTACAATAGTTTTGCTTCCGTTAACACCTGCTAAATGCTGTATAGCACCTGAAATACCAATAGCAATATATAAATTAGGACGAATAGCTACACCTGTTTGTCCAACATGCTCATGATGTGGTCTCCAGTGCATATCTGCCACTGGACGAGAACAAGCCGTTGTTGCTTTTAATTCTTTTGCTAATTCCTCAATCATTCCCCAGTTTTCAGGACCTTTCATTCCACGACCAGCAGAAACTACTAATTCAGCTTCAGGCAATGGAATCATACCAGCAACATCTGTTGATTTTTTTTCTTTCACAACAATTTTAGAGTTAACCGCACTTAAGTCAGCAGAAAAATCTACTACTGAAGAAGCATTATCTCCTAATTTAACAGGGAAAGAATTTGGTAATAAAGAAATGATTTTGATATCGCTATTAATAGAGTAAACTGCTGTAGCTTTTCCGGAGAAAACATTTTTCTTCACTTCTAAGCTTCCACCATTTACTGTTGGATAATCAACTGCACCTGCTACTAAACCAGCTTTTAAACGAGCCGATAAACGTGGAGCAGCAGCTTTACCTGTAATATCGAAAGAGAAGATGATAATTTTTGAACCTTCTGCTTTTGCTGCTTGCTCAACAGTGGCAGAAATCAACATGCTATCTAAAGATGCTAAAGCATCATTTTTAACGGATAATATTTTTTTAGCACCTGCTTTTCCAATTTCTTCTAATTGCGCAGCATCTGCATTAATAGCAATAGCTGTTACGCTAGAGCCAGTTAATTCAGCAATTTTAGCAGCGTAGTTAACGGCTTCTAAAGATGCTTTTTTTACTTTTCCCTTATTTATTTCTGTATATACTAAGATCATTTTGAATGTTTTGAAAGATTAAAAGTTTCGAATAATTGACACATTGTCTAATTGACTCATTTACTAATTAGATGACTTTTGCTTCTGTATGTAACAAATTCACTAACTCATCCATATTATTTTCATCAATCATTTTGCAAGTTGTTCTTCCTGCTGATAATATATAAGATTTGATGTTGGTTAATTTATCAGTGCCACTTGCAGCAACTACTGTTAATGGTTTTGTACGAGCGCTCATAATTCCTTTCATGTTAGGAATACGTTGCTCTGCCATACCCTTTGAACAAGAAATAACTAACGGTAATTCACAATCTACTACTTGAGTTCCACCGTCAACATCATGTTCAACAGTTGCTTTATTTCCTTCTAAATCAAATTTAGTAGCTAATGACACTAATGGTAAATCCATAAAACCAGCAATCATAGCACCAACCGATGAACCGTTATAGTTAATCGTTTCTTTACCAGTCATTACTAAATCATAAGCATTTTCTTTTGCATACTTAGCAATTTGTTCTGCTACGAAATATGCATCTGGCCCTTCAGCATCTACACGCACGCCATCGTCAGCACCTAAAGCAAATCCTTTACGAATTGTTGCATCAGCATCAGCTAAACCAACATGGATCAACGTTACTTTTTCAGCTTTACCTGCTTCTTTTAATTCTAAGGCACGCACTAAAGCATACCACTCGTCGTATGGATTAATTATAAATTGTACTCCGGCTGTGTTAAATTCTGTATCGCCGTTAGTGAAAGCTATTTTAGTAGTTGTATCTGGAACGTTACTAATTGGAACTAATATTTTCATTAATTATTGGTTTTAAAAAGGTGAGCAAATTTATAAAAAAAGGGGTGTAAATCAAGAGATAAACACCCAATTTTTTACTTTGTTTATTTCAATTCATAAAGTACTGTAAAAGAGTTGTTTAGGGGGCCTTTAAAATAGATAAAAACAGCCGTTTCGAAGAAATAAATAACTATTTCAGAATTTTGGCTTTCTCTTTTAATTCCATTGGTTTTTGTTTACATTTGAACATTAATATCTACTATGAGAACAATTGAATTTAGAGAAGCCCTGCGCGAAGCAATGAATGAGGAAATGCGACGCGACGAAACCATTTTTTTAATGGGCGAGGAAGTGGCTGAATATAACGGTGCTTATAAAGTAAGTAAAGGTATGCTGACTGAGTTTGGCCCTAAACGCATTATCGATACACCTATTGCCGAACTTGGTTTTGCTGGTATTGGAGTGGGAGCAGCCGTTAATGGTTTGCGTCCTATTATTGAGTTTATGACTTTTAACTTTTCGTTAGTAGCTATTGATCAAATTATAAATGCAGCAGCTAAATTTTTAAGTATGAGTGGCGGTCAGTATAATTGCCCAATTGTATTTAGAGGTCCTACAGCTAGTGCAGGGATGTTAAGTTCTCAGCATTCACAAGCTTTTGAAAACTGGTTCGCAAATTGCCCAGGATTAAAAGTAGTTGTCCCATCTAATGGATATGATGCAAAAGGCTTATTAAAAGCGTCAATCAGGGATAACGATCCTGTTATTTTTATGGAAAGTGAGCAGATGTACGGAGATAAATGCGAGATTCCTGATGGTGAATATATTATTCCAATTGGAGTAGCAGATATAAAAAGACAAGGGACGGATGTAACGATTGTTTCTTTTGGTAAAATTATGAAAGTGGCTTTAGCAGCTGCGGCAGAATTAGAAAAAGAAGGAATCAGTGCTGAGGTTATTGATTTAAGAACAGTACGTCCTATTGATTACGATACAGTAATCACTTCAGTTAAAAAAACAAACAGGTTAGTAGTAGTTGAAGAAGCTTGGCCATTAGCAAGTATTTCTGGCGAGATTGCTTTTAGAGTTCAAAAAGATGCATTTGATTACTTAGATGCTCCTATTCGCCGTATTACAACTGCAGATGTTCCTTTACCTTATGCTCCAACATTAATTGAAGCGTCGTTACCTAACGTTGCTAAAACTGTGAAAGCAGTTAAAGATGTTATGTACGCTACGAAATAAAAAAATATTTATTTGTGAAATTAAACCGAACAGAGATGTTCGGTTTTTTTTATTAATTTTATTTTAAACTATGAAAACAATTATTTTTATTCTTCTTTTTCTTTTGCCCTTTTTCTCAAAGGCTCAACATAAGGATTTGCCAGTTGATGACTTATCAAAAAAAAGTAAAAAGGAGTTGTTTGATTTATATGATTTATATAATTCAAAAATTAATAATAATCCAAAAGATGCGAAATCCTATTTTAACAGGTCGTATTTAAAATACTTTTCAGGCGATAGTATTAATGCTATTATTGATATCCAGAAAGCGATTAAAATTGATCACAAAAATGCGGTGTATCATTACATGTATGCTTACGAAATTGTAGACCGAAAAAAGTATGATATAGCCATTAATGAATGTGATTCGGCCATAAAATATAACAGTACTTATGTGGATGCTTATGGATTAAAAGGCTTGGCGCTTGGTGAGTTAGGAAAGCCATTGGAAGCTAGAGAACAGTATAAAAAAGCATTATCGATTGATTCAGTATATAAACTTACGTATTCTCAGCTAGCTTATAGTTATTATACGACTAACGAATTTGATAAGGCCACAGAAATAATAAATCTTTTACTGTCTAAAGATTCCGAATACGAAGAGGCCTTGACATTAAAAGCTAATATACTTATGTCGCAAAAAAAATACAATGAGGCAATTCTTATTTCAGATAAACTCATAAAACTTAAAAAAGCTGTATTAGCTTCTTATGTTGTAAAAGCTAATGCCTATGATTCCTTAAAAAATCAGTCAAAAAAGTGTGAGTGTATGTATGATTTGATGATGCTTGGTTATGCAGATGGTTACGAATACATCATGGGAAAATGCCCAAAAGAGAAAGAACTTAATTTCGTTAAAAATCACACACTTCAACTCAAGGCAATTGAATTAGAAGAACAAAGAAATTTTGAGGAGTCGATGAAATTGTTTGATGAAGCTATTAAATTAATGCCAGACTCTGGCGACACCTACTATAATAGGGGTAAATTAAAAAGACATATGGAAGATCATAAAGCTGCTATTGATGACTATTTAATTGCTATTAAGAAGTCGCCGTATTTTTCACCTTCTTATGTGGCGACTGGAGTTTCTTACACCTTTTTGGGTGATTTAGAAAATGCAAAAAAATATTATTTGAAATCAATGCAAATAGATCCTTTAAATGAAATGGCTTATTATAATTATGCAGATATTTTAACTAAAAATGATGGAAACTATATAGAGGCTATTTATTATTATAAATATGCAATTGATATTAAGGCAAATTATACAAAAGCACATTATTGGTTGGGAGAAGCTTATGCGAAATTGGGTATGAATACCGAAGCTTGCGAGTCGTTTAAAATGGCTGAAAAATTGGGAGATGTAAAAGCTATTTCGCAACGATTATGGTATTGTAAGTAATTTCGTTTATATCCTAACGCCAATCACTAAAATATCGTCTACTTGTTCGGTATCTTTTTTCCAAGTTTCTATAAAATTATTCAAGTAGATCTCTTGTTCATCCATTGGCATACTTTGAATTTCAATGAGTAATTCTCTGAATTTTTTTGTCATTAATTTTTTACCCGAATGCCCAAACTGATCGGCGTAACCATCTGTAAACAAATAGAACGTATCTCCAGGATTTAATTGCAATTCATGTTGTTCAAAATGTTGTTCGTCATCCGTGAAACCTCCAATAGCTTTTTTGGTTGCTTTTATTTCTTCTACCTCTTTGGCTGCCGAGTTTGTCGAAGCACGAATAATCCAAATTGGTCTGTTAGCACCTGCATAGCTTACTTTATTCGTTGTTAAATCAATAGATACTAAAGCAATGTCCATTCCGTCTTTGGTGGATTCTTCTTTATCGGTTTGTCGTAAAGAAGATTTAATGCCTTTATTTAATGAATTTAAAATCACCGAAGGACTTGTATTTTCTTTGGTAGTACTCATTAATTTTTCGCTACCAATCATGCTCATTAATGCGCCGGGTACGCCATGCCCCGTGCAATCTGCTGCGGCAATCACAACCTTATTTTCAATTTTCGAATAAAAATAAAAATCACCACTCACAATATCTTTTGGTTTAAAGAGAATGAAACATTTTTTTAAGCCTTCATTAATTTCCTCTTTACTTGTAAGTATTGCTTTTTGAATACGAAGTGCATAATTGATACTATCCTTTATTTCATGATTTTTTTCGGCTAATTCTGCGGTTCGCTCATCCACCATTTGCTCTAAGCGTTCATTTTGCGATTCTAGTATTTTCTTTTTTTCCTGTTCCTGAAAAATAGCTTTTTCGGAAAGTTCTTTTACTTGAATTAATTGTTTTTCTAAATTTTCGTTAGTGATAGAGAAATTTCTAGCATGTCTGATGGTCATATAAAGTGGCACAATAAATATCATGCTCGCAATTGGTAATGCTATCATCAGGATCAAAATACCCATGGTAACAGCAAAAATAACTGTATTAAAAAATAGAGATAGGCAGGCCAATATAAATACACCGGCAAGTATTATCCAAAATCGTTTCCTTTTCTTTCCAGTTGGATCATATTTTGTTTTATATAATCTTAAGAGAACAATTATTATATCTATTATGCAGTATAGGTTTATAACATTGCTTATTATTTGAGCAAGATTAAAGTTTATAAAAACCAAGCATACCCCTAAAGTACATACTCCTAAAAGTATTTTTAATCGTTTCGGATTTTTTGCGTATGCAAAGGAATAAACCAATGCCATTAAAAAGAAATTCGAAACGAACAGAAACACCTCATTTGCCTGGTTAAGCAAGAGTTGTGAGAAGGATGAATTACATGTGTTATTTATCGCACTTATTGCAAAAGTAAATGCAATAGCTGTACTAAAAATGCTGTAGTATAAATTTGATCTATCGCGTTTATAAAAGAAAAATAGGATGAAGTTGATAATACTTAGGGTAAGAAAAATACCTATGGCAATAGAAACAATAATTTCTTTATAGAACCTAAGTGTTTGCTTTGAAAGAGCAGACTTAGAATCTACTATATCTAAACTAAAAGCATCCATTTCTGCTTGGGACTCATCGTCAACAAGAATACTGTGATTTGAAAATCGTACAGCAATATGATGAATGCCGACACTGTCTATTATAAAAGGAATGGGCGTATTATAAGGATTAAATAACTCTTCATTACTTTCTGAATTTCCAACTTTGCCAAATTGATTGATTAGTTTACCATCTAAATATATTTCAGAAGCGCCAAATTGTCTTACGGTAAAGTAAAAAGGTGTTGAGGTCTGTTTACGAGTTATTGTAAAGGTTGATCTTAGCCAAACGTTACCGTTGTATTTAAAGGGGATTAATTCTCCAATTGAAAGTGGTAATGAAACAGTATCCCATTTACTGTCATTAAATTTAGGATTTGCCCATTCAGAATTGTCACCCGAACAAAAATGCCAGTCTTTATTTAAATTGATTTCCTGGGCGTCCTTTTCCCCAAAATTAATTTTGGAACCATTAATAGTTATATCAGTAGAAAAAATAGAGTTACTTAAAATCAATAAGAAAAATAAAATAATACTATTTAATCTCATGATTCTAAATTTTCTTGCAAATCAGCTTAGTTTTTCAACTTCACAATAATAAACTCCGTTCTTCTGTTTTTCGCATGTTCGTCTTCTGAACAAGTTGGTTTTACTTTACCTTCGCAAGCACAAGTGTTTAACAATTTGCTTTCACCATATCCTTTTCCGGAAATACGTGTTTTGTTGACACCTTGTTTAACAATATACGCAGCAGCAGCAACAGCCCTTGCTCCAGATAATTTTAAGTTAGCCCCCGCAGCTCCTCTACAATCAGTATGAGCTCCTAACTCAATAATCATAGCTGGATATTCTTTCATAATAGCTACTACTTTATTTAATTCAATTGCTGCATCGGGTCTGATTTTTGATTTACCTAAGTCAAAATAAATTGGCTTGATGTCAATCATTTTTGCTAAGTCCATACCAACTTCAACTTTACCAATTGTTAAAGCTAACAATTCGTTCATTTGAATTTCACCCTCTTTTTTAATTTCGTAAGTAAAGTTTGTTGTTTTGGTAACGTAACCCTCTTTTTCTATTGTTACTAAATACAATAATTTATCTCCAATTTTTTTATCTTTAATTGGTTTTCTGTATTCTCCGTTTTTCTCCGTTTTTAATAATTCAAAATCATTACTTACAGTTAAATCTTTGATTTTAATTCTCACATCCTCAATACCTGCACCCGTTTTAGCATCATAAATTCCTGCTAATAGTGTTAAGTTAGGATCTTTGTCTAATTCAACTGTTTTTGTAAATTCTTCTTCTTCGGTAGATGATTTGGTTGAAATAGAGTCTTGCATATCAAAATACTTTTCTTTTTTGACTAGTAAAACATAATTGATATCTTCTTCTAACACCGTTTGAAATTCACCTTTTTCGTTTGTTATAAACGAATCTGTATTTAATTTAATTGTAGTAAGAGGAAGTATTTCTTGTGAATTTTTATCCTTCACAATAAAGTTTACCGTTTTACCTCTTGATACTTTTCTTAGTACATCAACATGATAAATATCGTCATTCATGCCGCCAGTTTTTCTGTTGGAACTCATAAACCCTTTCTTCCCATCAGAATTCAAATTATAGGCAAAATCATCATGCTCACTATTTACAGGCTTACCCATATTATAAACCTTACCAGGTTTATCTTCTTTAATTTTTGTTTCGTAAATATCTAAGCCACCTAATCCTTCATGGCCATTAGATGCGAAGTATAAAACGTTTTCTTCTGTAATAGAAGGAAAAAGTTCATTTCCTTTTGTATTTACTTTGTCACCTAAATTAATTGGAGAACCCCATGCACCACCAGCATCTTTTTTGCAATAATATAAATCCATTCCACCTTGACCGCCCCCCATATCAGAAGAAAAATATAATGTTTTACCATCAACACTAATAGCAGGATGAGCACAATTGTATTCATTGCTATTAAATTTCAATACCATCATCGATTGAAGATTATCGTTTAAGATGGTTGCTTGCATTATTTTTAATTTTTGGCTGCCGTCTAAACTTTTGTCTTTTTTATTGGTAGAATTTCTTGTAAAAAATATGTTTGTACCATCTTTAGTAGAAGTAAAAGGACCATCATTGTATTTGATTGCATATTCAGCAATAAACATAGCTGGCGTATCATACTCACCAAAGCTGTTTTTTTCTGTCATGTACATGTGGCAATAGTTATTACCAGTCCAACCATGTCTTCTTGTAATCCAAGTAGATTTAGTTTTTGTAGATGTAAATACTATTTTATCATTCAAAAATGTGAATGCTGAAAAATCATCAAAAGCCGAATTAAATTCAAACTCTTTAAGTAAATAAGCATCTGCATTTTTAGAAAATTTTTGAAGATTAGTAATGCCTTTAGAGAAAGCTTCGCCACGTCCATCAGCTTTATATTCATCCATATATTTTTTTGCATCATCGTATTTACCTGCTTTCATCAAAGCTTGCCCGTAATATAATTTATGTACATCTTCTGCTTTCCCTGTTTTTACTAATTTTCCATAACAAATTAACTGACCCTTATTATTATTGGTTAATCGGTAACACTCCCCTAAGTTAGTTAACACATCAGCGTTCGAGCTATCTTTTCTTAATACATTTTCGTATTTAGGAATAGCTTGAGAATATAATTTAGAAAAATATAGTTTATTAGCTGCGTTAATAGATGCAGTTTGTGCCATACTTTTAATAGCAAATAAACTAATTACGGAAAATAAAATAATTGATTTGTTCATAATACTAAAAATATCTTGGTGTTACTACTTTACGTTGTTTGTATGAGAATAAATAACCTAATGTTATTTCATGTGAGCCTTGAGAATACTTTTGAATTTTGGTTAAACTATAATCGTAAGAATAATTTACCAGAAATTGTGGTGATACCTGAATCCCTAATAATGCAGAAACGTCGGCGCTACTTCTATAAGATATACCGGCCCATATTTTATTTTTAATTAAAAAATTGGCATTGATGTCGTATTGTAATGGCGCATTTTGTACCATTTTAACCATGGCTTGTGGTTTTACTTTTAAATCTTCATTAATGGTAAATACGTTTCCTATAGTTAAATAGTAGTGAAATTTACTAACGTTTAATTGTGTTGATTTATCAAGATCTCCAGTTGCTGTAAATACATAACTGTCATCTACCATACGAGGCACCGAAACTCCTGCATAAAATGTTTTTGTATAATAATAGATACCAGCACCAAAGTTTGGAGACATAATACTTGGGGTGTTTTGAGAGACTTGAATATCACCAGATTCAGTAGCTTTTAATTCAGATAATTTATTTACCTGATTATGAATACCACCCATTAAACCAAAAGATAAATGACCGCTTTCTCCAGTTTTAATTCTGTACGCATAATTTAAATACAATAAATTACGATTTAATTTTCCAATCTGTTCATTTAAGACACTAATACCCAATCCCATTTTATCATTAGCCAAAGGCCCGTGCAATGTAAAAGACGTAGTAATTGGGCGGCCCGGAAAATTAACCCACTGTTGACGGTGAGTTAAGTTTACAGCCATAGCCTCTTTAGAGCCAGTATACGCAGGATTAATATACATCTCATTAAACATATATTGTGTAAACATAGCATCATATTGTGCTTTAGCACATACAGTACTAAACAGAGCTATTACGATTATTAAAATTGATTTTTTCATGGTCTTAATTTTTATCTTATAATAATGTTAATATGAATTAGTATTGTAATACAACATAACCATTTACAGGTTCATCTGCTCCATCATCAAATTCTATAACGTAGTAGTATGTTCCTTGAGGTAATTTACTATTGCCGATAATTAATCCGCTTACATTAGGAGTTCCATTCCATGTATTATCATAAGCATCATTTTGGTAAACTGTATTTCCCCAACGGTTAAATACGGTTAAGTTAACAGTTCGCCCTTCAATACCTTTTATGAAGAAGAAATCATTTTTACCGTCACCGTCAGGTGTGAATACTTCTGGGATAAATAAATTAACATCTGGTAATTCAATAACCGTAGGAATATTTTCTCCTGGTTCAGTAGCAACGCCGTTACCGTTAGGATCTGATTCAGGACCAGTGTTTGAAGAGTCACTTACAACTCCACCATCAGCACCAAATCCTACACCTATTGCAACGTTAGTTATTGATTTTACTTCGTTAGGTGTAATGTTGAGAATTAATGTAATTGTTTCAACTTGCCCAGGCGCTAATTTACTTGAGCTTGCTACCAATAATCCAATATCACTAACGCCATTGTAGTTGCTGTTGGCTATTAAACTTCCAGAAGCACTTGGCCCAGACTTAATTGAATACTGAGCAGGGGACGGAATGTTTAGCGTATCTAATACCTGCACAAATCGAATGGTGTCATTACCTAAATTTTTAACAGTAATTACGTAGGTAACATCCAATGTTTTATCAGGTAAAATTTCAGATAGTGTTCCGCTTTTAGCAACTCCAATTTGTGTGTTTGGATTTAAACTAACTACCGTTGCTGTATCATTATTAGTTGGGTTTCCATCATTATCTGGATCCCATGCAAAACCAGTATTAGAACTATCGGCTACTGTAACAGTACCGTCAAATCCAAATCCAATAGCTGAGTTATTAAATGGACCAAAGAACCCGTTTGGATTTATCTGTACTGTAAATACAATAGTGTCTTTTTTACCTGCCCCTAAAGTACTAGTTAATGGCGTCAACATATCATTTTGAGTTGAACCATCAAAACTTGAGTTAGCCGTTAAGCTACTATTAAGTGATGTTACAACTGGTGTCGAAATAATACTATACGTTGTAGGTAAAGGGAAAGTACTATTCAAATTATCAATAATGCTAAAGTTAGTTAAGTTGACCGTTGAAGCATTTGTTGCAACAATTGTATAAGTAACATTGTAGGCATTATTATTTACAAAGGTTGGAGTACCTACAGCTTTTGTCATACCTAACACATTACTGCTTACAGATGATGTACAAGTAGTTGGCGTTAATGTTAATGTTACATCTGCAAAACAACCATTAGCACTAAACACTCTTACTGTGTATGGTATTGCAGTTGCAGGATTATTTAATGTATTTGTTAAAACACCACCAAGCGGAATAATACTACCTGATGAATAAGTTGCACTTCCTGTATAAGTTACCGCTTGTGACAAGTCGTATGTGTCAGTAGCTCCGTATCCAGATATAATAATTGTACCATCATTGTTTGCAACTGTACCTGAACATGTAGCAGCTATAATCATAGCTGTATATGATGGAATAGTAGTACTTGTTCCAACTGTGACAGTACTTGTATTGCTACAGCCATTTGAGCCGTCTATTACTGATACAGTATAATCACCATTTACTGAAGCAGTAGGACTTTGTACACTTGCTGTAAAGCTGGATGGACCACTCCATGAATAAGTTAATGTTGTTGAAGTAGATGTAGCATTTAATGTTACAGTTCCTGCACAACCTAAACTACCAGAAGCAACAGCCGTAACGGTTGGAGCTGTTGTATTTGAACCAACAGTTACAACAGCAGTAGAAGTACAACCTGTTATAGCATCGCTTGCTGTTACTGTATAGTCACCTGCTACACTTGCTGTAGGAGATTGAACCGATGCTGTAAAACTTGACGGACCAGACCATGCATATGTTAATGTATTTGTAGAAGTTGTTGCAGCTGTTAATGTAATGCTTGTTGCACAACCTAAGCTTCCAGAAGTAGTTGCTGTTAAATTAGGTCCAACTGTATTTGTACCAACTGTAATAGTTGAAGTTGTACTACAACCTGAAGCTACATCTGTTACAGAAACTGTATAATCGCCCGCTACAGTTGTTGTAGGAGATTGAACGGATGACGTGAAGCTGGATGGACCAGTCCATGAATAATTTACAGGATTAGTAGAAGAAGGGGTTGCTGTTAATGTAACATCACCAATACAAGTTAAGCTTCCGGAAACAGTTGCTGTAAAGTTTGCGGAAGCAGTAGTTGTCCCTACAGTAACTGTTGTCGTTGTATTACATCCAGTTAAAGCGTCAGCAGCATTTATGGTGTAAGTGCCAGCAACACTTGTTGTAGGACTTTGAACAGTAGATGTAAAGCTAGATGGACCAGACCAAGAATAAGTTAATGTATTAGTTGTTGTTGAAGTAGCTGTTAATGTAACGGTTCCTGTACAGCCTAAACTTCCAGACGAGGTAGCCATTAATCCAGGAATAGTTGTATTTGTTACTACAGTTACTGTAGATGTTGTTACACAACCTGTTAACATATCAATCACGCCTAATGTATAAATACCACCTTGAGTAATACCTGTTGGATTTTGAACAACACTTGTATATGAGCTAGGACCTGTCCATAAATAAACAACAGGAGAAGTAGTTGTATTACCAAATAAGTTAACGCTTGGTGTGATACAAGTAATATCGCCACTTACAGTAGAAGTAACATTTGCAGGACCTGGAGTTACATTTACAAATACTGTAGATGAAGCCACGCATGTTCCATTGTCTCCTAATACTGTATAAGTTGTGCTTACCGAAGGGGTTGCTGTTACGGTTGCACCAGAAACATTCATTGGCATCCATGTATAAGTTGTAGAGCCACTTGCAGATAAGCTAATTGTAGAGTTAGCACAAGCTGCTGTTGGATTAGCTACGGCAGTAATAGATGCGCCAGGCGCAACGTTTAATACAAATGTATTAGTAGCTGTACAACCAAATCCGTTATCACCAGTTATTGTGTAAGTTGTTGTTACCAGAGGAGCATCTGTTATAGTGCTTGTTGTTGCACCTGTTGGATTCCATGTATAGCTTGCAGCACCGCTTGCCGTTAATGTTGCTGTTGTTCCAACACATATTGTTCCAACTGGTGAAGCAGTAATTGTCATTGAAGGATTTGTTCCAACATTGACTGTAATTGTTTGTGAACTAACACAACCTCCACCATTATCACTTGACACGGTATAAGTTGTAGTAATTGTTGGACTATCTACTATACTAGGTGTAGAACCAACAACTGGACTCCATGTATAAGTTGTTCCACCACTCGCTGTTAAAGTAATTGAACCCGCAGAGCATAATGCTGTAGATGTTGCAGCGATTGATAAGGATGGTGTTGAATTAACATTAATAGTAATTGTATTACTTCCAATACAACCTGCTCCGTTATCTCCATCAACCGTATATGTTGTAGTTGTTGTAGGAGAAACAACCGCAGTTGTTCCGGTTAATGCTCCAGGGTTCCATGTATACGATGTAGCGCCTGCACCTGTTAAGGTTGCGCTTGCACCTGCACAAATATTACTTGCAGATGATGAAATACTTACCGTTGGTGTAGTGCTCACATTAATTGTTATAGTTTGAGTATTAGAACATCCGATAGCGTCAGCGCCTGTTACAGTGTATGTTGTAGTTACTGTTGGACTATCAGTTACCGTTGCTGATGTCACAGATATAGGCATCCAAGTATAAGTAGTTGCACCACTTGCAGTCATAGTTACTGTGCCAGATGAACACAATACAGTTGACGTTGCTGCTATAGTTATAACAGGTGTCGCATTTACATTAATAGTAATCGTGCTATTTGCAACACATCCCGAACCATTATCGGCATCAACTGTATATGTTGTTGTGATAGTTGGTGTAACTACAATTGTTGATCCTGTTGTTGATCCTGGATTCCAAGTATATGAAGTAGCACCAGAACCAGTAAGTGTTGCACTTGCTCCTGCACAAATAGTATTTGAAGAAGCAGTAGCTGTTACAGATAAAACAGGACCGACAGTGACATCAATAGTTTGAGTACTTGTACATCCAACGCCATTATCACCAGTTACAGTATATGTTGTAGTTATTGTTGGAGATACAACAGTCGTTGATCCTGTTAATGCACCTGGATTCCAAGTATAAGTACTTGCACCACTTGCAGATAAAGTTGAATTATTTCCTAAACAAATTGTACTTGGCGATGCAGCTAGTGTTAATGTTGGATTTGCGCCTACATTAATAGTGATAGTTTGAGTCCCAATACAACCCGTTCCATTGTCACTACTTACAGTATATGTTGTTGTAACAGTTGGATTATCTACAACACTTGCAGTAGTTGCAACAACTGGACTCCAAGTATAAGTTGTTCCGCCACTTGCTGTTAATGTTACAGAGCCCGAAGCACATAATACTGTTGAAGTTGCTGAAATAGAAACAGTAGGGGCAATATTGATGTTGATAGTAATTGTATTAGTTCCAATACAGCCTGAGCCATTATCACCATCAACTGTATAAGTTGTAGTTGCAGTTGGCGTTACAGCCACTGCGGTACCAGTTAATGTCCCAGGATTCCAAGTATATGATGTAGCACCAGAACCAGTTAAAGTAGCAGTTGCTCCAGCACAAATTGTAGTTGAAGACGCTGAAGCGGTTACTGTTAAATTTGGACTAACAGCTAAGCTAATAGTTTGTGTACCTGAACAAGTTCCATTGTCTCCGGTTACAGTATAAACTGTAGAAGCTGTTGGCGTTACAACTATTGAAGCAGTTGTTAACGCGCCTGGATTCCAAGTATAAGATGTTGCTCCTGTTGCGGTTAATGTCCCGCTGTTACCAGAACAAATTGTATTTGAAGAAGCCGTCAGCGTTAATGTTGGATTAGGATTAACGTTAACGGTTACTGTTTCAGTATTAATACACCCAAGACCATTATCGCTTGTTACTGTATATGTTGTTGTTACAGTAGGCGTAACAGTTACGTTAGTTCCAGTTAATGTTCCTGGTGTCCATGTATAGTTAGCGCTACCACTTGCCGTTAAGGTTGACGAACTACCCGCACAGATTAAAGTTGGAGATGCAACAGCTGTTAGAGTTGGATTTGGTATAACATCAATGGTAATTGTATTGGTAGCTGTACATCCTGCTGCGTTAACTCTTGTAATAGTATAGGTTGTAGTTACTGTTGGACTGACAACTACAGAATTGCCAATTAACGCACCTGGATTCCAAGTGTAAGTTGCGGCACCGCTACCGGTTAAGGTTGTTGTATTCCCTGCACAAATAGTGTTTGATGATGCGGTAGCTGAAACTGTTGGACTGCTTACTGTCACATCTACAGTTTGAGTAGCAATACAACCAGCTGCGTCAGTAGCATCTACTGTGTATGTTGTAGTTGTTGTAGGAGTTACAGCTACTGTAGAGCCTATTAACGCTCCTGGACTCCATGTATATGTACTTGCTCCTGTTCCCGTTAAGGTAGCTGTATTTCCGATACATAATATAGTTGGGTTAGAAGTAGCAGTTACAGTAGGAGTTGGATTAACAGTTAAAGAAACGGTTGTTGTATTTGAACATATTCCGTTATCTCCCGTTACTGTGTAAATAGTTGTTGCTGTTGGAGTAACAACTATTGTTGAGCCTGTTAAAGCCCCTGGGTTCCATGTGTAAGATGTAGCGCCAATTGCAGTTAATGTAGATGAATTGCCGGCACAAATAATTGTTGGTGATGCACTTGCTATAACAGTTGGACCTGCAATAACATTTACGGTAAGTGTATTAGTTGTAGTACAACCTGATGCGTTAGCGCCTGTTACAGAATAAGTAGTAGTAATCGTAGGGCTAACTGCAACAGTAAATCCAGTTAAAGCTCCCGGGTTCCATGTATAAGTTACAGCTCCAAAAGCACCAAGTGTAGTTGTACTTCCTGCGCAAATAGTACTTGCGGAAGCGGCAGCTGTAAATGTTGGATTTGCATTTACTGTTAATGATAAAGTTGTAGTATTTGTACAGCCTACTGTTGAAGTTCCTGTAACTGTATAAACTGTTGTTGCAGTTGGACTTACAACTACCGTTGCGCCAGATAAAGCACCAGGGTTCCAAGTGTATGTGGAAGCGCCCGTTCCTGTTAAGGTTGCAGAAGATCCTACGCAAATAGCCGTTGGATTAGAAGTTGCGGTTAAGGTTGGTAAAGTATTCACTGTTAATGAAACAGTAGTTGTATTTGAGCATGAACCACTGGTTCCTGTTATCGTATATACAGTTGTTGCCGTTGGGGTTACTACTATTGTTGTTCCTGATAATGCACCTGGATTCCAAGTATAAGAAGTAGCACCACTTCCTGTTAAAGTTGCAGAAGAACCTGCACATATTGCCGTTGGATTTGATACAGCAGTTACGGTTGGATTAGGATTAACGATTAAGTTTAAAGTTGTGGTAGCAGTACAACCTACTGTGGAAGTTCCTGTTACTGTAAAAATAGTCGTAACCGTTGGTGTTACGACAACAGTTGTTCCTGATAAAGCTCCTGGATTCCATGTATACGTTGAAGCACCTGAACCAGTTAATGTGGCAGAAGAACCCGCACAAATGGATGTTGGATTAGAAACAGCATTCACCGTTGTATTAGAAACAGTTAATGATAATGTAGAAGTATTTGTACAACCTAAAGTAGAAGTTCCTGTTACTGTATATACTGTAGTAGCTGTTGGTGTTACCGCAACAGTTGAACCAGATAAAGCTCCTGGATTCCAAGTATAGGTTGAAGCACCATTGCTAGTTAAAGTTGCTGTGGAACCACTACATAATACAGTAGGATTTGACACAGCGGTAATTGTAGGATTTAAATTGACTGTAACAGAAACAGTGTTTGTATTAGTACAAGAACCGTTAGTTCCAGTAACTGTATAGATTATTGATGCAGTAGGGGTAACAGCAACAGTAGCACCAGATAAAGCTCCTGGATTCCAAGTATATGTTGTTGCCCCACTTGCTGTTAATGATGTTGTGTTGCCAGAACAGATAGTGCCAGATGTAGCAGAAGCAGTAATGGTTGGAGTGGGAGTAACTGTTAAAGATAAAGTAGTTGTATTTGTACATCCTAATGTAGAAGTTCCAACAACTGTATAAATAGTGGTAGTCGTTGGCGTTACCGCAACAGTTGTTCCTGATAAAGCTCCTGGATTCCAAGTATAAGTACTAGCGCCAGAACCCGTTAAAGTCGCTGTATTACCACTACATAATATTGTAGGGCTAGAAGTAGCTGTAACTGTAGGGGATGGATTAACGGTTAAAGACAGTGTAGTTGTATTAGAACAAGTCCCTGTTCTTCCAATAACTGTATAAGTAGTTGTTACTGTTGGAGTAACAGCAACAGTTGTTCCTACTAAAGCACCAGGGTTCCAAGTATAAGTAGTTGCACCGCTTCCTGTTAAAGTAGCCGAAGAACCTGCGCAAATAACTGTTGGGTTTGAAACAGCAGTTACCGTTGGCGTAGGGTTTACTACTAAATTCAACGTACGAGTTGCACTTGTACAACCTGCCGTACTAGTACCCACTACACTATAAACAGTTGTAGCTGTTGGCGTCACAGCAATAGTTGCACCTGTTAATGCTCCTGGATTCCAAGTGTAAGTGCTAGCTCCTGAACTAGTTAAAGTAGCAGTGTTTCCTGCACATAATACAGTTGGATTAGAAACTGCTGTTACCGTAGGATTAGCTCTTACCTGTAAAGTAATTGTTCTTGTATTACTACAAGTTCCATTAGAACCTGTGACAGAATATGTAGTAGTTATTGTTGGAGAAACAACAACTGTAGCACCAGACAAAGCGCCAGGGTTCCAAGTATAAGTTGTTCCACCTATTGCAGTTAAGGTAGCGCTACTGCCTCTACAAATTAAAGTTGGGGATGCAGACGCCGTAACTGTAGGGGATGGATTAACGGTTAAAGACAGTGTAGTTGTATTAGAACAAGTTCCTGTTCTTCCAATAACTGTATAAGTAGTTGTTACTGTTGGTGTAACAGCAACAGTTGTTCCTACTAAAGCACCAGGGTTCCAAGTATAAGTAGTTGCACCGCTTCCTGTTAAAGTAGCCGAAGAACCTGCGCAAATAACTGTTGGGTTTGAAATAGCAGTTACTGTAGGATTTGGATTAACTGTTAAGTTTAAAGTTCTAGTAGCTGTACAACCTAAAGTAGTTGTACCTACTACAGTATAAACAGTAGTAGCTGTTGGAGTAACAGCGACTGTAGTTCCAGATAAAGCACCAGGATTCCAAGTATAAGTACTTGCCCCACTTCCAGTTAATGTGGC